>CAJOOB010000030.1 GCA_905236025.1 uncultured Lachnospiraceae bacterium | reverse complement strand
TCTTCAAAGCCCTGTTAAGGCAGTCAAGATTATTGCATATATAGGCTCCACGGCCGTTTTGTCTCCCGGTCTTATCAAGTAAGATTTCGTTTTCCGGAGTTTTGATAACGCGCACAAGTTCTTTCTTTGGCTTCATTTCGCCACATCCTAAACATTTACGCATTGGAATTTTCTTAACTGCACTCATTTAAAATCACCTTATTCTTCTGATTCTTCAACAGCTGCATCAACCATTGTTTCAGCTTCCTGCTCTGTTTCTCCGTTTTCTTCTGCTGCCTTATCCATCTCAGCCTTCTGAGATTCGCTCTTAATATCAATCTTGTAACCTGTAAGCTTAGCTGCAAGTCTTGCATTCTGGCCTTCCTTGCCGATTGCAAGTGAAAGCAAATTATCCGGAACAACGACCTCAGCAGTTTTTTCTTCCGTATAAGCCTCAACTGAAACAACCTTTGCAGGGCTCATTGCGTTATTGATGAAGATAGCCGGGTTTTCATCCCAGTTAATGATATCAATCTTTTCGCCGTTTAATTCATCAACAACGGCAGCAACTCTGGCACCGTTTACACCTACGCATGAACCGACCGGATCAATCTTCTTTCTGTTTGAGCATACAGCAATCTTTGTTCTTGAACCTGCTTCACGGGCAACACTCTTAATCTCAATAATACCCTGCTGAATTTCAGCAACTTCAGCTTCAAAAAGTTTCTTAACGAGTTCAGGGTGTGTTCTTGAAACAGTGATTCTTGGAGCATTGCTCTTTTCGTCAATCTTAACATCAGTAACGTAAAGCTTAATTCTATCGCCGATTTTAATCTTTTCGCCCGGGATAATATCCTTTGTATAAAGGAAAGCGTCAGCCTTACCAAGATTAACCTTGTAACGCTTATCATCTGCCTTTTCGACAATGCCGGTAATTACATCCTTTGCCTTACCACTGTACTTGTCGTAAATGACTCTCTTTTCTTCCTGTCTGATATTCTGAACAATAACGTTCTTGCCTGTTGTAGCGGCAACACGTGAGAAATCATCGCTCTGAACCTTAATATCAACCGTATCGCCGATCTTAACCTTCTTGTTAATCTTCTTTGCGGAATCCAAATCAATTTCCGTATACTGATTTGTAACTTCTTCCACAACAGTCTTTGTGATGAATACGCTAAATTCACCTGTTTCTCTGCTTACTGTAGCCTTAACGTTGTCTGTCTTTGGATGATTGTTGTAATAAGCTGATACTAACGCGCTCTCGATGGCCGTAAATATAACTTCTTTATCAATTTCCTTTTCTTTTTCAAGTTCATCCAATGCTTCGATTAATTCTCTGTTAATCATATAAGTATGCCTCCGTATTTAATAACACATATTTTAAAATTCAACTGCCAGTGAGCACTTGGCAATATCTTTTCTTTCAAAGCTCATCTCTTTTTCGTCAACTGCGATAACGATGGCCGTTTCCGAAAAAACCTTCAAAATTCCCTCAAATTCCTTTTGCTTGTCCACAGCTTTATAAAGCTTTACAACAACCTTCTCACCGAGAGACTTTTCGTAATGCTTATCTTTTGTGAGCGTTCTGCCAAGACCGGGAGAACTTACCTCAAAAATATATGCATCTTCAATAAAATTTTCTTTGTCCAGTATCGGATTAAGAGCATCCGTAGCTTTTACGCAGTCGTTAATGTCAACGCCGCCCTGCTTATCGATATAAACTCTCAAATACCATTCTGAACCCTCTTTTACGTATTCCGTATCATAAAGCGAAAGACCTATTTCTTCCAAAACCGGTTCTGCAAGCTTTTCCATACGTTCGGCGTAATTTTCTTTTAAAGCCATAATTATCCTTTCGTTTTGCTTTTGTACATAGAAAGAGTGGACATTTGCATGTCCACTCAGCCTGACTCAGATGTATCTTAACAATGAAAGTATAGCATTACTTCTTATATAATGCAAGTTTTTATTTAATTTTCCCGTTATTCGCGTGAAGAAATCCATACAGACATCTGATTTTCACCACGGTTACCCCATGCGTAATACGGAATCATCCTGATTGTTTTTTCGCTAAACTCAGGCTTTTTGCAGCTATAGAGCTCATTATCCGCTTTTGCTGCATATCCTGATACATCAAGGATAATTTTACCCCGAAGCACGCCTTCTCCCACACTTTCCTTAAAAGCAGTATCGGAAGTTTTAATTCTTAAAGTCTGTAACAAGGCATTTTCATTATCCAAAGATTCAACGCAGTAAGTAACAGGGCCTCTTACAATCGCTACCTTGCCTGCATCCTGGCGGACAAAAGGATTTGCGTATACAACCTTTGGTTCAATCTTAAATTCACATAAAACCGTGTCACCGTCTTTAAAATCATGCTTAATATATGCATATCCATCGGACATTACCTTAGTAATGTCGCATTCTTTACCGTTAACCTTAATTTTTGCGGCGTATGTGCCGTCACAGTTACGGGTATATCCCGGTATTCTTACTGCAAGAGTAAATTCCTTTTCAGACTTTTTAATAATATATTTAACATTGCCACTCTTTGGATAATCCGTAATTGTATCAATCATAACCTCGTTTCCTGCAAGGTTATATTTTGCGCTTCCTCCCACAAAAAGATGCTCTGTGATTGTATCATCATTATACGAAGATACGTAATTTCCAAGAGAAGTAATGAGTCTTGCAAGATTTGGAGGACAGCACGCACAGCCAAACCACTTTGGTCTTACGGGAAGCACGTGTTCATAAATTCCCGGTTTTCCGGAAAGTCCCGGATTAACCTCCAAGGGATTAACGTAAAAGAATTTCTTTCCGTCAAGCTGCATACCGCCAAGAACCGTGTTATATAAAGCTCTTTCCATAATATCTGCATACTTTGAGCAAGGCTTAATATTAAGCATACGGTTTGCAAAGAATATAAGGCCGATTGAAGCGCAGGTTTCTGCATATACCGTGTCGTTTGGGAGATCGTAATCCTTAGAAAAAGCTTCTCCGTGTGAAGTCTGTCCTATTCCGCCCGTAATATAAATCTGCCTGTTTGCAATATCGTTAAAAAGCGTGTCACATGCATCAAATAACTCTTCATCATTTGAAGAAAACGCAACATCCGCCATACCGGAATATAAATAAACCGCTCTTACCGCATGTCCGACGGCCACATCCTGTTCTCTTACAGGCTTGTGATTTTGCGTATATTCTTTATCTTCAGGATAATCACCCCAGTGATTCCAGCCTCTTCTTTGTGTCTCTTTTTCAAAGTAAGAGTCCTTGTTTCCCCGGTTATCAATAAAAAGTTTTGCAAGTTCAAGATACTTTTTATCCCCCGTTACCTTATAAAGTCTCATTAACGCAAGCTCAACCTCAGGATGTCCGGGTATTGCTCCGTTTACATCAAGATCTTCATATTCACTGTGTTTAACAAAGACATTATATGTATGGTCAGCCATCTTCCTCATAACATTTAAAAGCACATCCTTGCCCGTTGCCTCATAATATGCAACCGCAGCCTCAATCATGTGACCTTCGCAGTAAAGTTCGTGGCACTCTCTTAAATTCTGCCATTTATGCTGTGGCTCTTTAACGGTAAAGAAAGTATTAAGATAACCGTCTTCTTCTTGAGCCTCTTTTATTATTTCGATAACTACATCAACCGTCTTTTCAAGTTCCTTATCCGGTTTTACGCAAAGAGAATAAGCACAGGCTTCAATCCATTTTGCAACATCAGAATCCTGAAAAACCATACCGTAGAATTCGCCATTTGTACGGCCTGCGGCAATTCTGAAGTTTTCAATAGCATGACTCTTTTCTGCTCCTTCTACTTTATCTTCAAGCATGTCATGCATATAAGGAAGGACGGTCTTAATCACAAGGTCCTGATACCCTGCAAATAAGCCGTCTTCAATCTTAATATCATTTAAATTAATGTTCTTTGAGAATAATTTCATATGACCTCCGCGTAAAATACGTTTAACGTTACAACTACATTATATTACGCAAAGGAAAAAGATAAATACAATTAAGTAAGTATAAGGTGTAAAAAAGTTATTTTTTTCTGCCTGTCAAAATTGCTGAAGAAAATGGTGGAAGTTTGATTAAATCCTTGTTTGCATCAAGTTTTACATTTTCTGAAGATGCAATTTCAACCTTCCAACCCGCTTCTTTAACACCATAAGGAAGCAGGAATTCAGAATCCGAACTACCCGGGTTAAAAGCAGTATAAATAAGGCCTTTTCCACCCGCATAAGATTCATTGTACATAATTGCAAACTGCTTTGAACCATATCCAAAATTTACACGCCAAGGCTCAAGTCCGTGATATGAAGCATCAGGAGTACCCGTGGAGTTATTGTCCGTCATTGTAAGAAGTTTCGACGGATGAAGAATCTTGTGATCTTTTCTGAATTTGATAAGTTTCTTTGTAAATTCAAATAAATCCTTGTTCTTAACGGTTAAATCAAAGTTAAGCCTGTTATAATCATTATCCTGACAATACGGGTTGTTATTGCCCTTATTTGTACGACCAAATTCATCTCCGTAATAAATTTCCGGAGTACCTTGGGAAGTTAAAAGCATGATAAGTTCACTCTTAACCAGAGAATCTCTTTGCATTACAATCTTCTTACTTCTGCTTGCGCCCTCTTTTCCACAGTTTAAGGAACAGTTATAATCCGTTCCGTCCATATTGTTTTCGCCGTTATCCTCATTATGCTTATACTCGTATGAAACGCTGTCGTATAATGACATTGAATCGTGCGTGGCAAGGTAATTTACATTAACCAAATCCGGATGATTTTCAAGCATAATGCCTGCAGCATCATTAACAAGGCCTTCATCGCCTCTCATATATCTTCTTATAATAGTCATAAAACGACCGTTACACTGGGCATAACGTCTGTTTTTTAATGAATCCGCATGTACATACCTCGGTGTATGAGTCATTATCTTAACACCGCCAAGGATTGGATCCGTCAAAAGCATATCAAGAGGCGCAACCTCAGGATTAACCTTAAATCCGTCGATACTGTATTCCAAAGCCCAGAATCGCAAACATTCCAAAATATACGTCGCCGTACATGAAGGCGCAAAAAAGAATTCCATCCACACTTCCATTTTTCGTTCATGGATTTTTGCAACCATCTCTTTAAATTCTTCAGAGACCTTTGTCTTTACCGCCTCTTCACTTTCTTTGTTAAGTGCTGTTGTATAAGAGGTCTTGACCGCAAAATAATTTGCATCTCCGTAACCCCATACATTAAGCCTTGAATTTAATTTTTCATTAAAGTCATAGACGGGCATTAAATCAACAACATTAACGCCCAGTTCACACAAATAATCAAGTTTTTCAACAAGACCGAGGAATGTTCCCGGATGCTTTACATTTGCGGACTTAGCCGCACTAAATTCTCTTACGTTTAATTTATATACAATTGCATCCTCAAAAGGAATGCTTTCTTCAATTCTTTGAGTAAATCTCTTTATTCCAAATTCCTCATCATATCCAAGAGGAACGTAAATGGAATATCTTAAATTTTTAAAACCTTTGCCATAATGCTGATTGCCAATGATTACCCTTGCATACTTATCTTCATATGCTTTTGTGTTAAATTCATAAGAATAATCATATTTATCAGGCAAAATGCCAAGTCTTATACAGGCTGCATCACCGTATAAATCATTTTTTGTAAACTCGTATTTAAACGCTACAATATCGGTATTTTTATAGTACAAAACAAGGGCAAGTCCGGTATTTGCACCCTGAAGCTTGCTTAAATTTTTTCTTACATCGCTTTTAATATCTGCAATTGATACACAGAAATTTACGCCTCCGTACATTACGACTGCGCCAAAAGCCAAGGGATTACCCTGCTTTACATCCATAAAAACACCCTCTATCCTTTATTGTTTAGCCTTCTACCGTATCGTCAGTATTTTCCACACTTGTAATGGCCTCACGCTTTCTTGCCATTGCATCACTTTCAAGGTATTCATCATATGTTGTTACCTTATCAATGAGCTTACCGTTAACAATTTCCATGATACGATTTGCTGTTGTCTGTACAAACTGATGATCTCTTGAGGAGAATAAAATTACACCGTTAAATTTCACTACACCCGTGTTAAGTGCAGTGATTGATTCCATGTCCAAATGGTTTGTAGGCTCATCAAAGATAAGTACGTTTGCACCTGAAATCATCATTCTTGAAAGAAGGACTCTTACCTTCTCACCACCTGAAAGGATTTTAACCTTCTTTACACCGTCTTCACCGGCAAAAAGCATTCTTCCAAGGAAGCCTCTTACATACGGAGCATCCTTGATTTCCGAAAACTGTGTGAGCCAGTCAACGATTGTATCATCACAGTCAAATATCTTTGTGTTATCCTTAGGGAAATATGCCTGAGTCGTTGTTACGCCCCACTTAAACGAACCCTCATCCGGCTCAAGTTCACCGGCAAGAATCTGGAAAAGCGTGGTCTTTGCAAGTTCATTGCCGCCAACAAAGGCAATCTTATCTTCCCTGTTAACAATAAATGAAATATTATCAAGCACCTTTACACCGTCAATTGTCTTTGAAAGACCTTCAACGCTAAGTACTTCGTTACCGATTTCTCTGTTTGGTCTGAAATCAATGAAAGGATACTTTCTTGAAGACGGACGCATTTCATCTAACTCAATCTTTTCAAGAGCTCTCTTTCTTGATGTTGCCTGCTTGGATTTTGAAGCATTTGCAGAGAATCTCTGGATAAATTCCTGCAATTCCTTAATCTTTTCTTCCTTCTTCTTATTGGCTTCCTTCATCTGTTTAATAAGCAACTGGCTTGATTCATACCAGAAATCATAATTTCCGGCGTAAAGCTGAATCTTACCGTAATCAATATCAGCCGTATGTGTACAAACCTTATTTAAGAAATATCTGTCATGCGAAACAACAATAACGGTATTTTCAAAGTTAATAAGGAATTCTTCAAGCCATGCGATTGAGTCTAAATCCAGGTGGTTGGTAGGCTCATCCAAAAGAAGAATGTCAGGATTTCCAAAGAGTGCCTGAGCAAGCAAAACCTTGACCTTTTGATTACCGTCAAGATCCTTCATCAACATGTAGTGATATTCCGTATCAACACCAAGACCGTTAAGAAGAGTCGCTGCATCTGACTCTGCTTCCCAGCCGTTCATTGTTGCAAATTCAGCTTCAAGCTCGCTTGCCTTAATACCGTCTTCATCGGAAAAGTCTTCTTTTGCATATAGAGCATCTTTTTCCTTCATAATGTCATACAATCTGGCATTACCCATAATAACGGTATCAAGTACCGTAAATTCGTCATATTTAAAGTGATCCTGCTTAAGGAAAGACAATCTCTGACCCGGGGTGATAATAACATCTCCCGTTGTCGGCTCAAGTTCGCCTGTTAAAATCTTTAAGAATGTAGATTTTCCCGCACCGTTTGCACCAATTAAGCCGTAACAGTTGCCTTCGGTGAATTTAATGTTTACATCCTCGAATAACGCCTTTTTACCAAGACGTAAGGTTATGTTGCTTGCCTGTATCATTGTCTTACCTTTCCGTTTAAATCATAAATCAATCGTTTTTTAATACATACCCTTCTATTTTACATAAAAAAGACAAAAATTCAAGTGTATTTAACGCTTTCAGGCTTTGATTACCCGCAAAATCCTGACTTTCGTGCATTAAATACACTCTGAATTACAAAATGTTTTTTATTAGTGTTTCCGGAACCTTTAAATTTCCAAGCCCAGTACCAAGTGATATGTGAGGCTTATTGGCACCGTGGAAATCAGAGCCCCCGGTAATATATAAATCAAGTTCATCAGCTAAATCCATTAAAAACCTGACCTGTTTTTCATCAAAAACAGAATAAATAACTTCCAAGCCTTCAAGGCCTGCATCCTTTAAGCCGCAAACAAGGTCACGGATTCCCGCTTCATCAAGTAAATACAGGTAAGGATGTGCCAAAACCGGGTGACCTCCCGCTTCTTTTATTAATTTAATTCCTTCTTTCGGGCTTATCCTTACAACCTTCTCATACACAGGCTTACCCAGGTCTAAGTATTTTGAAAATGCCTCGTTAATTGAAGCAGCATAACCTTTATCAACCATATATCTGGCAAAATTTGCTCTTGTAACGGAAATATCACCATCTAAAAATATATCGGCCTCCATACCAAGCTTTTTCATGTTTTCGGCCATTCTCTCATTTCTGTTTCTTCTGGCGTTTTGGCAATCGGCAAGTTTTCTGAGAAGAGTTTTATTTGTATAATCAATGTTAAGACCAAGAATGTGTAAATCTTTCGTTGTAAATTCACAAGAAAGCTCCATCCCGGGAATAATTTTTACACCTGTGCCTTTTGCACACTCAATTATTTCACTAACGCCCGCAACCGTATCGTGGTCTGTAAGTGCCATATATGTAAGGCCTTTTTTTTGCGCCTCCAAAACAAGTTCCTTTGGCGTAAACGTTCCGTCTGAATACGTTGAATGTACGTGTAAATCAATATATCTGCCATTATCGTTAATATTCATAATTATCTCCAATGTTAAAATCAGGTAGGAAAAATATCCTACCCGACAATTTTTAATCCTGTGAATGGTATGTTCCCATTATTTTAAGTGTGGTTGCATCACCTTCTAAACCAATAAGTGCATTTTTTACTGATGCATCCATGAATTTACCCTCAATATTTATAAAGAAACGGTACTCCCACTTTCTTTCAGGGATTGGTCTTGACTCAATCTTTGTCATGTTAATGCCATTGTAAATACAGTGTGACAACGCATTATAAAGAGAACCTGCTTCGTGAGGAAGTTCAAAACAAAGACTTATCTTGTCCGCATCTTTGCAATATACCTTATCCTTGCCCACAATAACGAATCTCGTCGTATTTAAGTCACTTCCAACAATGTTGTCCGCAAGGATTTCAAGGCCGTAAAGTTTAGCCGCAACCGCACTTGATAAAGCAGCCACACTCTTATCGTTATCCTTACTTACCTTGAGTGCAGCCGCGGCAGTGTTACTAAACGCCTCTGTTGTCCAGTCATTATGTGAAGATAAAAATCTCTCGCACTGCATAAGTGCCTGTGGATGTGAAATAACTTTTTTAATATCAGAAAGCTTTGTTCCCTTAATTCCAACCAGTTTGTGGCTTACCGGTACACTCACTTCATCAACAATGTAATTATCATATTCAACAAGCAAATCATATACGGTATTCACAATACCCGCCGTTGAATTTTCAATAGGTAAAACAGCATAATCAGCCTTACCGTTTTTAATGTCTTCCATTGCATCGCGCCATGTCGGAGCATTGTAACATAAAACATCATTTCCAAAATATTTTAAGGTTGCCTCATGAGCATATGCGCCTTCTTCACCCTGATAAACAACCTTTTTATCCTTTGGAATACAATAGGTCTCTTTAAATCCAAAATTATCATCCGCATTTTTTGCAATAAGAGAATATTGTAATTTTCTGCTTGCAGACATGATCTGCGTAAAAAGTTCTCTTACGCCTTTTTTGTTAAAATCGTTAGATGCAAGGTCTTCTGCCGCTTTCAATTTACTTGCTTCACGAGCGGCGTCCTTAACAGGTTTTCCCGTTCCAATCTTGTACTCAGCTACCTGTTTGCTTAATTCCATTCTCTTTTCGTAAAGCGCAATAATCTCTTTATCCACTGAATCAATATTTTTTCTGATTTCTTCCAAGTCCATTTTAAGCTCCAAAATATTTATTCCACCACCCGGTTTCTGCCGCCCTGCTTACCTTCGTAAAGCTTTACATCGGCCTTTGCCACTGCATCATTATAGTCCATTGTGCCAAATACAGAGTTTATACCAAACGTCATGGTAACAACCAATTCTGTGCCGTTAACAAACAATGAATTGTTCATTACGGTTACCCTTATATCATTAAGAAGATCTACAGCGGTCTGTCTGTCAGCCTTTTCAAAGACAAGCAGAAATTCCTCTCCGCCCCATCATGCAACAAAACCGTAACCGCGCATCTTATCCTTTAAAATCTTTGCAACACTTCTTAAAACAATATCTCCGGTTTCGTGTCCGTATGTATCGTTAACTTTCTTAAAGAAGTCAATATCGCCAATCGAAATAAACATTTCGTCATTACCGGCAATGGCCGCTTTATATGCGTTACTAAGAAGCTTTTCTCCGGTTCTTCTGTTATATAACGTTGTAAGTGCATCCTGTTCAACAAAGACCTGTAATGATTTTTGCATATCAACGGCGGACCGCCCGATATCGCCAAGTTCATCATCACGTTTAAGAATGTTTTCATTCATCTCTTTATGTAATTCGCCCTTTGCAACCCTGTTTAAGAAAACATTAATCTTACCGATATGATTCATGATTGTACGCATATAAGCCGCAACAATTGCAGCCGCAACAATCATTGAAATAACGGAAAGAATAATGATTGGCACACCCGAAGATGTATATACATCATTAACAGATGAATACTTTCTAGCAATACCAAGCATGCCAACAACGCTTCCGTCACTGTTTGTAAGAGGCATATAAAAAGCTACATATTTCTCATCATAAATGGTAACGCTTTCATAGAATGCAGAGGATTCGTTTTTTTGAACGTCCTTATATACTTTTGCGGAACTTCTCGTTCCCTTTGCATATGAATTATCTGACTTTACAAGGGTTGTGATATATCTTATATCACCGTAAAAAACAGATATTTCATATCCGGTGTTTTCCGCAATTTGAATAATATAATCGGAATCAAGCTCCTCCGTACCCTT
>CAJOOB010000029.1 GCA_905236025.1 uncultured Lachnospiraceae bacterium | reverse complement strand
TTCATTTGCCGGTCGTAAGAACATGGAGCACTAAGTGCGGAATGTTCGTGTGCGAAATCGAGTAGGAGTCAGCCTACTCGATTGTAAAAAAGTAAGAATTTTCTGTGATAATTAATCAACTTTTTACCTGATTTCTTTACTAAAGTTGCAAAATCTGATATAGTAAATATGGCTTATTTTATAAAAATAATCTGAAAATCCGGAAAAAATATATAAGGAGCATATCAATGGATATCAAGAAGATTAGAGACTTCAAATTATCGGAAGTTGCTGTGTCAGATCCGTATATCGCAAATGCGTTACAAAAAGAAATTGAATACCTTAATGCGTTTGATGAAGACAGGATGCTTGCCGGGTTTTATGAAGTAAAGGGACTTAAACCAAAGGCAATTAAATACCCGGGTTGGGAGTCAACCGAAATCAGGGGCCATTCAATGGGTCATCATCTTACCGCTTTGGCGCAGGCATATGCACAAACCGGAAATCAGCAAATAAAAGAAAAAATTGATTATATTATTGCAGGTTTTAAGGAATGTCAGTGTGATGACGGTTACTTAAGTGCTTTCCCTGCAGTTTATTTTGATGATATTGAAAATAAAAAACCGCGTTGGGTACCATGGTACACAATGGATAAAATCCTTGCAGGCTTAAATTCGGTGTATGAGCATTTAAACAATGAAGATGCTCTTTTGATTGCATCAAAGCTTGGCGATTGGATATATAACCGTGTTTCAAAGTGGTCAGAGGAAACCCAAAACACCGTTTTGGCAATTGAATACGGTGGAATGAACGAAGCTTTGTATGATTTATACAGACATACAAAAAAAGAGGAGCATAAAGAGGCGGCTCATAAATTCGATGAAATGCCTTTGTTTGAGCATATCCACAATAATGAGGATATATTAAACGGAAAACATGCAAACACTACAATTCCTAAGATTTTGGGCGCACTTTACCGTTATATTGCTTCAGATTATTCTGAGAATGAAAAATTTTATCTTGAAACGGCTGAAACATTTTTTGATATGGTACTTTTGCATCATTCGTACGTTACCGGCGGTAACAGCGAATGGGAGCATTTTGGCGAACCGTACGTACTTGATGCCGAAAGAACAAACTGTAACTGTGAAACCTGTAATACATACAACATGTTAAAGCTTGCAAGAGAACTCTTTAAGATTACGGGAAACAAGAAATATTCGGACTTTTACGAAAACACATTTGTAAATGCCATTTTATCATCACAAAATCCAAAGACCGGTATGTCCATGTACTTCCAGCCAATGGCCACCGGTTTCTTTAAGGTATACAGTACTCCGTTTGACAGTTTCTGGTGCTGCACGGGAACGGGTATGGAAAACTTTACAAAATGTAATGACAGTATTTATTTTTATGATGATACAACCGTGTATATAAATCAGTTTGTTTCATCAAGAATTAATACAGATGATTTTGCACTCGTTGCAAAAACGGATTTGCCGGAAGGTGATGCAGTAACCTTTGAGGTTACAAAGGGTTGTAAGACACTTGCGTTAAGAGTGCCTGACTGGACAAAAGACGAAAAGCTTTTTATTAACGGAAAGCCTTGTGAAATTAAGCCTGTAAACGGTTATATCTATGTTGAAAACGTGGCGGTTGATATGGTGATTTTATACGTTCTCCCAATGAGAGTGGTTGTAAGTAAATTACCGGACAACAATCATTCTGTTGCCTTTAAATACGGCCCTGTCGTTCTTTCTGCATGCCTTGGAAAAGAAGATATGGTTGAAAGTAAGACGGGTGTTGATGTTACCATTCCGTCAGACAATCACAATATAAAAGGCTTTATCACCGTAAATGACGGCGATGTTGACGGATTCATAAATAACATTGATAAAAACCTTGTTAAAGAAAAGGATAAGGTTGCATTTAAGCTTAAAAACACGGATTCAGACGATATAATATTTACTCCGCATTATTCAAAATATGATGAAAGATACGGGATTTATTATACTTTCGTTTCTGAGGATTCA
Organism: uncultured Lachnospiraceae bacterium; assembly: GCA_905236025.1. Taxonomy (GTDB): domain Bacteria; phylum Bacillota; class Clostridia; order Lachnospirales; family Lachnospiraceae; genus CAJOOB01. Next base: position 2,830 of record CAJOOB010000029.1, on the reverse strand, counting down.
AAGGAATTACAGGATTATATAAAGGCAAGGAAGACAGCCTTAAGACTTGAAAACGTGGCAGAAGACAGTATTCCTCTTGGAAACGACCAATACGAGCTTTTACACAATATTAAGGGTGAAAGCACCGGAGGCGGTACATTTAACGGTAAGCAGTTAAGACACGCCTGGGGAAAAGACGGCTGGTTTTCTTATGATATGAAGGTTAATCCAAACGAAAACAATTATTTACTCTGTGAATATTTTGGACCAAATGCGGGAAGAACCTTTAATATCTACATAAATGACGAGCTTTTAAAAGAAGAAACCATTGAAGATAAAAATAACGGAGACTTCTATTTTGAACGTTACCTGATTCCTGAAAAATACATTGGTGCAGGTAAGATAAATGTTAAGTTTACTGTAAGAGGCGACAGCTTTGTGGGCGGTATCTTTGACAGAATGTACATTGTAAGAGATTTTTCAAAAGAATGCGGCATTAATGAACTCCTGATTAAAGGCGGCAAGCTTGATAAAGACTTTAATAAAGACGTATTTGAATATGAACTTACAAAAGACGGTGATACAACATTCTTAATCAAAGCGGCTGCAAAGTGCGGACTTGTATATTACAACGACATTTTGACGGATGATTCTCTTGAAAGAAAGATTTCGTTTAAGTCAGGTGATGAATTTGTAATAAAGACACTTGCAGATGATTTTGAAACATTTAAATCTTACAGATTCAGGGTAAAATAAACATATCCGGAGGGAACATGGCGACTTATAAGGATAATTCCGCAGAAACTCTCATGTTGGCTATTGAGAAGGCGGGTTTCGAAACACAACTGAATTTAGAGAACAATTACAGAGAAGAGGCTTTAAAAAACTTTACGGATTTTAAAAACCTCCTTGAAGATGCCTTAAATAAAGGTGTTATATCGCAAAAAAAGTATGATAAAAAATACAAAAAGACGGTGGAACACTTTGAAAAAATCTTCTTCCCGACGGTTGAAGAAGAGGTTGTCAGGGAAAATCCGGTAATTGCATTTTTTAAGAGAATCTTTAATGAATAATCGTTTAAAAATACATCTTGTGATGGAGGCATAAATTTGGATATTAATAAATCTGCGTCCGAAAATTTGGATTCGGCATTAAAGAGAATTGACATCTATACAAAGGTTTTAAGGCTTATTGAAACCAAACAGGATTTTGGCGAGATTGTAAACGAAGTTCTTAAAATAGTTCTTGAATATTTTGGAATATCAAACGCTTTTATGTACAGAAGCGCTGAGTTTGATTACGCAATTTTTGATGAGTGTGCGGTTAATGAGCCGCTTGCGGAAAAAATAAAAGGCGCGCTTGTTTCTGTCATTAACGAAAATCCCAATGATTTATGCGTATTTCCTGTTGCAAACGAAATGTCGGAAAAAGAGAACCGCTTCCTGGAAGAAAATTCCTTAAAAGCCGTTCTTTTTATGCCTCTTGTTGTAGATTCAAAGCCTGCCATGTACCTCGTTTTATGCGAACAATCAAAAGAGTACAGCTTCGGCACCCCGGATGTGTGCTTTATTGCCGATATTTGTAAGCTTTTACAAAACGTTTTGGATAACCGTATTGCAAAGAATTCCCTTATAAGCTCGCTTGGCTCATTAAAGGATATTCTTGATAATTTAGGCAGCGGTCTGTACGTTGTGGACCCTGCATCGGGAAAAATCCTCTTTGCAAATGACGTAATGAAAAACATTGTCGGCGCTGAAATGTACGGCAGGTCATATGAAGAATTTCATCTTGGAACATATGAAGCCGCAAACGAAGAAAGCATCAATGCACCGGGTTATTACAGAGAAGTATATGATGATGAAAGAGATATATGGTTTTCTGTAAGAAACAGTAAAATAACCTGGGTCGATGGCCGCACGGTCTCTGTTTGCAATGTTACGGACATTACCGAAAAGAAAAAATATGAAAAGAGAGTGGAGTTTCAAGCGAACAACGACTTTTTGACCGGCCTTTACAACAGAATGCGTTGTGAGGCAGACATTGAAGAATGCGTTGATAACGCTCTTGGCCTTTCAAAGAACGGCTATCTTTTCTTTATCGATTTAGATGATTTTAAAAACATCAACGACGGTTTGGGACATCAGTACGGAGACATGCTTTTAAAACTTGTATCCGTCGGATTACAGCAGATTGACGGAATTGAAGACCGTTGTTACCGTGTGGGCGGAGATGAATTTATTGTAATTGTTGAAGCCACACAAAACGCAAAATTCAATTCAATCTTAAAGAGTGTAAAAGACCTTTTTGATAATCCTTTCCACTTAAGCGGAACAGAGTATTACTGTAAATGCAGTATAGGTATTGTTGCCTTCCCTGAAGACGGTACGGACGTAAACGACCTTGTAAAAAAGGCCGATATTGCAATGTATTCCGCAAAAAAGAGCGGCAAGAACCATTATGAGTTTTACAATGCAAGAGATGAAAAGAACGCCTTTAAGCGTCTTGATATTGAAAAGAACATGCGAAGCGCAATTCAGATTGGCTGCAATGAATTTGAGGTATACGTTCAGCCGATAGTAAACGCAAAAACCACGGAGTGTATCGGTGGCGAGGCGCTTATTCGCTGGAACAACACTTACCTTGGCTTTTTGGCGCCGGGAGAATTTATTCCGCTTGCGGAACACCTTGGGCTTATAACGCCAATAGGCAATTATTTCTTAAGAAGATGCTGTGAGGCAAACAAACGCTGGAGCGATCACGGAATCAACAAGCATTTAAATGTTAATCTTTCCGTTGTACAGCTCATGAAAAACGATATTTTGGATCAGATTAAGGAAATATTAATTGATAC
>CAJOOB010000028.1 GCA_905236025.1 uncultured Lachnospiraceae bacterium | reverse complement strand
GGTAATAAAGACAAAAAGCAGCTGGAATTTATCTTATGAAAACTGTTTTAATTTAGGTTCGTATCTTAATGATTGCGACTCTTCACCGGGTACTTCCCTTACAGGTCTTAACTACAAACAATATTTACTGATTCTTTTATATAAAGAATCAGATGCTCACCTTTACTTAAGAACAATGGATTTGATACAGCTTAATATTGCAAAAAAATATAACTCATCCTTTGTAATGATGGAAATGATAAGCGGTGCAGACATTACTTTATCAGGCACCGGAAAAGAGTTGTTCACCGTATTTTTTGATGCCATCACCGACGGAGAATACGAAATCGAAAAAAATATAAGTTACTCATATTAAAGAAAGGAGGCAGATACTAATGCCCTTTTTAGGAAATTCCCAAATGCCAATAAAAAAAATAAACCAACAAGAAAGGTATGCACTTACCCCTAAGCGTACTTCTAAAAGGGCATTATTATCTGCCTCTGCACAGGCAAACTTTACGATAGAAGCGTCTTTACTTACGCCGCTTTTTATAATTTTCGTCGTATTTTTGCTTTTCCCTATGCTTATTATCAATAATCAGATATTTATTCAAAAAGCCTTAAATGATGCTGCAATCAGCGCTGCACAAGGATATTTTGTGGCGGACAGGATATCTGATTTAACAATAAGCGAAGATAATGATACATACGAAGCGCTTGCAACAGTTGCTACAAACGCCCTGTCCGTCACATACATAAGAAACGCCGTAAAATCAAGCGATTATATTGACAAAGCATATCTTCTTTCATCTTATTCACTTGATGAAACGTGGATAGATGCAGATAATGACGAGCTTTACGTCAGCATAACTTACAAGATTATATCCCCCACCATTTTTAATTATTTAGATATCACAAAAAAACTTACCAATTTATTATCTTATACTCAAACAGCTGTTGTTCGCGGTTTTACAGGCGTTTCTTTAAATGATGAAGATAATGAGGTGATGGTATATATCACAAAATATGGAACTGTTTACCATAAAAGTGCATCCTGCACATACCTTACAAGATTTGTTGAACAGAGTTCTTCCGACTGTATCTTTTTTGGCTCTGATTACACCATGATAAGCGGTGCTCTTAGTTATACCCCGTGTCCAAACTGTTGCGCAGACAAAATTGAAGCATTAATCGCATCAGGTGAAGAATTTTCCATTTACACCTGTAGTTACGGATATTCATATCATTTATCCCAAAGCTGCAGTTACATTGACAGAACAATTTATCATGTGCCGTTAGAGAGCGTAAGATTCTTTTTTAAACCTTGTTCAAAATGCTACGGTTCAGAAGATTAGAGAGGATTATTATGTATTTCATTCCATTTGTATACTTATTGATCGGAACATATACCGACATTAAATATAAAAGCATAAACCTGCTTACATCCCTGTTTTTCTTTGTATTTGCACTGCTTTACTTTTGTATATTTACAAATCTTTGCCTGGCAGACTTAATTATACGTGAAACACCGGGAATATTATTAATTGTAACTTCTCTTATCTTTAAAGCTCATGTCGGCCTCGGCGACGGAATCATTTTACTTGTATGCGGCCTGTTTTTAGGGATAACCGATTTATTTGCAATCCTATTTTTCAGTTGCATTCTCTTATTTATCTTTGCTTTGTATAAAGTTGTAAGATGTAAGGTTTCAAGATCATACACAATCCCTTATATCCCCTTTCTTTTTCTCTCTTACGGTTTGATTTTTTTAAAGAAGGGAGGGATTTAAATGAATGCACGGGCAAGCTTCACAATTGAAGGCGCTTTAGTCTTCCCTTTTTTATTTGTAATTGTCGGCGCTTGTATAACATTTGCGTACGGGATAAGAGAACAAGTCACGGACAACATCTTAGAATACAAGACTGAATACAGTGATTTTGATGATTCTTATGACGAACTTCTTTCAGAAATACAAATGTATGACAATAACATTCAGATTGTCCAAAATGTCATTACCGCTGTAACAACAGACAACTAAAACCATATGAATATAAATAATACGAGGAGTTTTTTATGAACATATATTACAAAAAGAACATTAATAATAACTACATTTGTATTGAAAAAGAAAATCACGATGCTTCTAACGAGTTTGAAACAATGATTTTAAGCCACAATACAGTGCCGGGGCTCTTAGAATTTTCCACATACTCATCCTGCCAAAATCTGGTTTATCAGTATGATATTACAGGTATGCAGGCACTAAATTCTTATTTTGAAAATAATAAATTAAACTATGAAACTTACGCAGCCATCGTAAATGCAATTAAGGCAATCCTGCAAAGCGCGGAAAACTACATGTTTTCAATTGATAACCTTTTACTCGACATTCCGCATATCTACTTAGATTTAAAAACGAAAAAAGTGTTTTTTACTTTCTTTCCCGATAAGGAGCGTTCCTTTGACGAATGCTTAAAGAAATTGCTTGCAACACTTTTAAATTATATTGAACACGAGGATGAAAAATGCGTACTTGCGGCGTATTCCGTTCAGCAGCGCAGCATTTCCCCAAACGCATCGTTTGGAGAAATTCTCTCATTAGAAGAGCACACACAACAAAAAAGCGACACCTCTCCCCTCACCAATATCGCTTCTTTTTCGGATGTGACAGACTCTTATGCTGATTCCATACTTGATTCAGATGGCCGTAATATTATTGATATTTCAAACAATTATGCCTCTTATGCAGATATAATACCCGGACCACCTTCGTTTTCGGCATCCGATGAAACAAATGAAGCTAAAAATAAACCCCTTTCTTTTGAAACATTCTTATCTGTATCCAGGTTTCCGATAATGATACTTATCTGCCTGATAATTTTAATTGTTTCACAAAGCGTGTTTAACCTTTTTTCATTTAAAATATTTGCGGGTATATCTTTACTTCTTATATCCGTATGCATTTATCTTTTCTACACGGTATTTAGAATAAAGCTTACAAAAGCCTGCGAATACTTATAAAAAACACACATTTTTGCACTCTTTCGTGTTATTATATAAACATGAGTTTATTCTGATGTGAGGAATTGTTAAATGCAAAAGGCAAAACTTAATGATTTGTTTTACGAAAAGGGATATTCGATATACGAAAATTATTACGGAAACAGAGTTATTTACACAAAAAAAGAGGCTTATATGGCCTTTGTAACCGTTGTACTTGATGCGGAAGAAGACCCTAACGCCCTTATTTACTTAAGTACTTCGCTAAAGCAGAAGTTTTTAAATATCGGGTATATTAATACAAAAGTATTGTTTGTTTTCACAAATCCCGTAAACCGCCCGCATTCAGAGTATATTAATGCAGGCCTCGACTGTTGGTTTTTTGATGAAACAAAGGGTATATTCATTATTTATGAAAATATGCCTGATGATTTTGGATATATAAAAGCCGATCTTGAAAATCTGCTATTTGAAACATCCGGTTCCCATTTTGATAATAACGAACATTACTCGTTTCCAAATGCACAGACATACAAGAATGTTCCAAGATACAGAAAAAGAAAAGAATTTGCCATTAAGGATTATTACATCTGTTTTTCTTTGGTAGCTATTAACACCATTGTATTTTTTATTACCACTTTATTCGGAAATACGCTTACTTCCTCATACCTTTATTCAATTGGTGCAAATAATGGCACCGCGGTTTTTGAAAATCATGAATATTACAGACTGATTTCTTGTATTTTTCTGCACGCAGGAATTACACACCTTGTAAGCAATATGATTGTGTTAATCATTGCGGGAACAAGATTGGAACGAAGAATCGGACATTTAAAGTTTTTAATTATATATATGGTTTCCGGTGTTGGTTCATCTTTAATTTCCATTTTCTGGTATTACATCAATAACCAAAACGTCGTATCGGTCGGTGCATCGGGCGCAATCTTCGGACTTTTCGGAGCACTTGTTGTCCTTATTATATTTAAGGATAAAACCTTTAATATTGTAAATCTTGCATACATTGGACTGTTTTTACTGTTAGGCCTACAGGGGGCTTTTGCAAACGTGGATGTTTTTTCTCACCTCTTCGGTTTTATTATTGGCGGAGTTATTCTTTACATCTTTCCATAGAGTAAAATATTAGTTGGCAAGAAAAATAAAAAAATAAAAGGAAGAGGCACAAGACCTCTTCCATATCACATAAAAAAATCTT
>CAJOOB010000027.1 GCA_905236025.1 uncultured Lachnospiraceae bacterium | reverse complement strand
TGGCATCATTTCAATTTGAAGCATTGACTTGCAGCCGTGACGAATACACGTTCCAACGCAGTCGTTTCCCGTATCGCCGCCGCCAATGACAATTACATTTTTATCCTTTGCAGATATATATGTGTCTTTCTTTAATTCACCGTTTTCATCAAGGCCGTAATCAAGAAGGCTCTTTGTTGTTGAGGTAAGGAAGTCAACCGCAAAATATACACCCTTTGCGTCTCTTCCGCTTACGGATAAATCTCTTGGATTTGATGCACCGCACGCAAGCACAACCGCATCAAAGTCTTTCAAAAGTTTGAAAGCCTTAATGTCTTTACCAACATTTACGCCGGTAACAAACTTAATTCCTTCTTCTTCCATAACCTTGATTTTTCTGTCAATTATGTGCTTTTCAAGCTTCATATTAGGAATACCGTATCTTAAAAGACCACCCACTCTGTCGTTTCTTTCAAATACTGTTACGGTGTGTCCTCTAAAGTTAAGCATATCCGCAGCAGCAAGTCCCGCAGGGCCTGAACCCACAACGGCAACCGTCTTTCCCGTTCTTATCTTTGGCGGTTTTGGACCTGCAAGTCCGTGCTCATACGCGTATTCAATGATTGCCTTTTCGTTTTCTTTTGTTGAAACAGGCTCTCCGTTTAAGCCGCACATACACGCCTTCTCGCAAAGTGCAGGACATACTCTTGAGGTAAATTCAGGGAAGTTTGATGTTTTCTTAAGTCTTGCATACGCTTCCTCTAAGTTTCCACGGTAAAGCAAGTCATTCCACTCCGGAATAAGGTTGTTTAACGGGCATCCGCTTGTCATTCCCTTTATCGCCTGTCCATACTGGCAAAACGGCACGCCGCAGTCCATACATCTTGCTGCCTGAATCTGCTGATCTTCTAATGAAAGTGGTGTATGAAATTCGTTATAATCTTTGATTCTTTCCTTTGGAGCAGTGGCTTCTGATTCTTTTTTGCAATACTCCAAAAATCCTGTTGCTTTTCCCATAATGCGCTCCTTTAATTTTCCTGTGTTAACTTTTCAAATGCTTCATATTCGGCCTGTTCGTGTGACAAACCTTTTTCTTCCATTGATGCAATTGTGGCAATCACCCTCTTGTAATCATGTGGAATTATCTTCTTGAAGTTTGGAAGGTTTTCCTTGAAGTTATCAAGAATTTCCTTTCCTCTCTCTGAGCCTGTCGCCTCAACATGCGCCTCAATCATCTCTTTAAGTTTTGCAACATCATACTTATCTGTTACAGGCTCTAATGAAACCATTGATTTATTAACTTTCTTGTAAAGGTCTTTGTCTTCATCCAACACATACGCAATACCGCCGCTCATACCTGCCGCAAAGTTCTTTCCGGTCTTACCAAGTATAGCCACACAGCCGCCTGTCATGTATTCGCAGCCATGGTCACCCGTACCTTCAACAACGGCTGTTGCACCACTGTTTCTTACGGCAAATCTTTCGCCCGCAACACCGCAAATATACGCAGTACCTGAGGTTGCGCCGTACAAAGCAACATTACCTATAATTATGTTTTCGCAAGCTTTATATGTTGCCTCTTTCTTTGGAAATACCGCAAGCTTACCGCCTGAAAGACCCTTTCCAAAGTAATCGTTTGAATCACCCTCTAAATATATGCTTACTCCCTTTGGTACAAACGCGCCAAAACTCTGACCGCCCGCACCGTGTGCATTTATTGTATATGTATCATCTTTTAGCCCATCGCCGTGTCTTCTTGTAACTTCCGCTCCAAAAAGCGTTCCAAAAGCTCTGTTTACGTTTGATACGTGTACGTCCACCATATTTTTCTTAAAGAGTTCTTTTAAAAGCACCTTTTCATCCGGGGTTTCGGAAAGTTTAAAGTCAAACACATCCTTTTCATTAAGGCAAATCTTGTTTTCTTTCATCTGAGTCTTGTGATTTACTGCCTGGTAAAGGATTGGATCAAGGTTAAGATTTAAGTTCTTATCCTTAAGTAAATCCTCTTTTATTTCAAGTAAATCCGTACGTCCGACAAGTTCGTCCACCGTTCTTACTCCAAGCTTTGCCATGTACTCTCTTAACTCTTCTGCCACAAAATGCATGAAGTTAACAACATATTCAGGCTTGCCGCTAAAACGTTCTCTAAGCTTTGGATTCTGCGTTGCAATACCAACAGGACATGTATCCTTGTTACAAACTCTCATCATTGCACAGCCCATTGTAACGAGTGGTGCTGTAGCAAACCCAAATTCTTCGGCACCGAGAAGGCAGGCAACCAAAACGTCACGGCCTGTCATTAATTTGCCATCGGCCTCTATAACGACTTTGTTTCTGAGGCCGTTCATGATAAGCGTCTGATGCGCCTCCGCAAGGCCAATCTCCCAAGGCATACCCGCATTATGGATTGAACTGATTGGTGCAGCACCCGTACCGCCGTCATATCCCGAAATAAGGATTACCTGCGCGCCTGCTTTTGCAACGCCCGACGCAACTGTACCAACGCCGGCTTCTGAAACAAGCTTAACGGATATTCTTGCGTTTTTATTTGCATTCTTTAAATCATAAATAAGCTCGGCCAAATCTTCGATTGAGTAAATATCATGATGTGGTGGTGGCGAAATAAGCGAAACACCAGGAGTTGAAAGTCTTGTCTTTGCAATCCAAGGATAAACCTTCTTACCCGGCAAATGTCCTCCTTCGCCCGGTTTCGCGCCTTGCGCCATTTTAATCTGAATTTCATCTGCTGAAACAAGATACTTACTTGTAACACCAAATCTTGCACTTGCAACCTGCTTAATTGCGGAACAACGGTCAACCTTCTGTCCCTTTGACATGAGTCTGTCCGCATCCTCACCGCCTTCGCCGGAATTGGATTTTCCATGGATCATGTTCATGGCCACTGCCATTGTTTCATGCGCTTCTTTTGAGATTGAACCGTAGCTCATTGCACCGGTCTTAAATCTTCTTACAATCGAATCAACGCTTTCAACTTCATCAATCGGAACCGGCTTTTTGGCATACCTAAAACCAAAGAGACTTCTGAAATTCATTGCCTTATCTTCGTCATTGACAGTCTTTGAATATTCCTTGTAAGTCTCGTAATTTCCGGTCTTTGTTGCATACTGCAAAAGATGAATCGTGGTTGGTGTGTATAAATGGTCTTCCTTTCCGCTTCTGAATTTATGAACACCCACCGAATCAAGCGTAATGTCCTCTCCAAGCTCAAGCGGATCAAAACCCTTGTCATGCAAAGATTCAACGTCTTCCTGAATATCCGAAATTTCCTTGCCGCCTATTCTTGAAATACATCCCGTAAAGTATTTATCCACAACATTTTTAGAAATACCCACAGCCTCAAAAATCTTTGCGCCCTGGTAAGACTGGATTGTTGAAATACCCATCTTTGAAGCAATCTTTACAATACCCGTGATAATTGCCTCGTTATACGCATCAACAGCTGCGTAAAAGTCCTTATGAAGAAGGCCTTCATCAATAAGCTCCTGGATGCTTTCCTGCGCAAGATACGGGTTAACCGCAGATGCACCAAAGCCCAAAAGTGTTGCAAAATGATGAACACTTCTTGGCTCGCCGCTTTCTAAAATAAGGGAAAGTCTTGTACGCTTTCTTGTTCTTACAAGATGCTGCTGCAAAGCAGATACCGCAAGAAGTGACGGGATAGCTACGTGGTTTTCATCTACACCCCTGTCAGAAAGAATAATAATGTTCGCTCTGTCTCTGTACGCTCTGTCTGCCTCAACAAAAAGTCTCTCAAGCGCCTTTTCAAGAGAAGTGTTTTTATAATAAACAATAGGAATTGTAACCACGCTAAATCCCTCAGATTTCATATTCTTAATCTTAAGAAGGTCGGTGTCTGTAAGGATTGGGTTGTTAATTCTAAGTAAATGGCAGTTTTCTTCTTTTTCCTTTAAGACGTTACCCGCAGTTCCAAGGAATACCGTGGTGCTTGTAACAATCTTCTCACGAATACTGTCAATAGGCGGGTTTGTAACCTGTGCAAAAAGCTGTTTAAAATAATCAAACAAAGGTCTGTGCTCTTTGGATAAAACGGCCATCGGGCTGTCCACACCCATTGCACCAATGCTCTCGCCGCCGGTTTCTGCCATTGGGAGGATCGTCTCTCTTAAATCTTCGTATGTATATCCAAACGCCTTCTGAAGACGCGTTCTTTCTTCCTTCTTTGCGTACTGCACGGAAACGTTTGGAATCTTTAAATCGTGTAAATGAAGAAGATTCTGGTCAAGCCACTGTCCGTAAGGCTGTCTGTTTGCAAAGTGTTCCTTGATTTCTTCATCAGAGTAAAGTCTGCCCTTCTTTGTATCAACAAGAAGCATCTTGCCCGGCTGAAGTCTGAGCTTGCTTTCAATGTTAGCTTCATCCACATCCAAAACGCCAACTTCCGATGAAAGAATGAGGTAGCCGTCCTTAGTGATGTAATATCTTGAAGGACGAAGTCCGTTTCTGTCCAAAACCGCGCCCATAAGCTCACCGTCAGAGAAAAGAATGGAAGCAGGGCCATCCCAAGGCTCCATCATTGTTGCATAATACTGGTAAAAATCTTTCTTTTCCTGCGCCATTGCCTTATTGTGGCACCAAGGCTCCGGAATTGTAATCATAACCGCAAGAGGAAGCGGCATGCCGTTCATAACCAAAAACTCAAGTGTGTTGTCAAGCATTGCGGAATCTGAACCGTTAGTGTTTACAACAGGCGTAATCTTGGCCATTTCGTCTTCCATGTAGTCAGAAACCATTGTTTCTTCACGCGCAAGCATCTTGTCCGCATTACCTTTGATAGTGTTAATTTCGCCGTTATGCACGATAAAACGGTTTGGATGCGCACGTTCCCAGCTTGGATTCGTGTTGGTAGAAAATCTTGAGTGAACGAGTGCGATAGCCGATTTATAGTCTTCATCTTCCAAATCTTTAAAGAACGCACGAAGCTCGCCTACCAAAAACATACCTTTGTAGACAATCGTTCTTGAAGAAAAAGAAGCAACATATGCGTGATATTCGCAGGTCTGCTCAAACACGCGACGTGCAACATAAAGTTTTCTTTCAAAATCAAGTCCCTTGTTAACCTTCTTAGGGCGCTTAACAAAGCCCTGCATAATGCAAGGCATGCAGTCTCTTGCCGTTTTACCAAGGATTTCAGGCTTAACAGGAACTTCTCTCCAGCCAATAAATTCAAGGTTTTCCTTTTCAACCGTAATCTCAAACATGCGCTTTGCGCGGTTTCTGATAACTTCACTTTCAGGAAGGAAAATCATTGCAATACCGTAATCGCCTTCGCCGCCGATATTTGCAGGCTCGTTTGTACGGGCGTTTTTAATTTCACCCTCAACCTTCTTAAAGAAATCATGAGACACCTGCAGCAGGATACCAACACCGTCACCGGTCTTTCCGTCCGCATCCTTACCTGCACGATGCTCCAAATTTTCAACAATCTTAAGCGCATCCGAAACCGTCTTATGCGTCTTAACGCCCTTGATGCTTACAACCGCGCCAATACCGCAATTGTCGTGCTCAAAGCTTTTATCATATAAACCATTATTCTGCATGTTAATCACCTTTCTTTGACTGTATATTTATAAGTATTTGGGGTATCAATACTCGTTTTCGATGTTTGAGTTATTTTGATTTATTCCGTTTTTTCAAGTTATTTTTCACCTGCCGGATAGTCCCCGGTAAAGCACGCCGTACATATCGGCAACCCGCAAACCATTTCCTTTAAATCTGACGTATCCAAATATTCGAGTGAATCTCCGCCGATAATTTTGTTAATTTCGTACGCCGTGTTTTCTGTGGCAATCAGCTCCTTGTTTGAAGGAACATCAACCCCGTAATAACACGGATGCATAAACGGCGGCGATGAAATCCTGACGTGCACCTCTAAAGCGCCCGCTTCCTTAAGCATCTTCACAAGATTCGCCATGGTAGTACCTCGCACAATTGAGTCATCCACAAGCACCACGCGCTTGCCGCGCACCGCATCCGAAAGCACGCTCAGTTTCATCAAAACCCCAAGCGCTCTCTCACTCTGACTCGGCTTAATAAACGTTCGTCCAATATAAGAATTTTTATGAAATGCCAAATCAAACGGAATGCCCGACGCCTTTGCAAACCCCTTTGCCGCAGCAATTCCGGACTCCGGAACCCCCACAACAACGTCTGCATCCACCGGATGCCTCTTAAACAAAAGCTCCCCGGCCTTCAAGCGCGCATCATAAACCTTAATCCCGTCAATACACGAATCCAGCCTTGAAAAATATATATATTCAAACACACAATGTGCTTTCTTTTCCTGTCTCAAACTAAAATCAGACCTAAGCCCCGAAGCGGAAATTGTAAGAATCTCTCCCGGCTCAATATCTCTGATAAACTTAGCCCCCATCGCCGTAAGCGCACAACTTTCCGATGCCACAATATACATTTCCCCGCGTTTCCCCAAGCAAAGCGGCCTGATTCCAAATGGATCACGCACCGCCACAAGCTTGCGCGGGCTCATAATGACAAGTCCGTACGCCCCCTTAAGCTTCTTCGCCGTTTTAAAAACCGCCTCCTCAACGCTCTTCGAATGCACTCTGTTCTTCGCAATATGAAACGCAATCAGCTCCGAATCCATTGTCGTGTGAAAAATTGCGCCCGTCCGAATAAGCTCATCCCTAAGCTCCCCGGTATTCACAATATTTCCGTTATGCGCAAGAGAAAGCTTGCCTTTGCAGTAGTTAAGTACCAATGGCTGTGTGTTCTCTCTCACACACGCTCCCGTTGTCGAATACCTCACGTGCCCAATACCAAGGTCGCCCTTAAGCTCCGAAAGTGTCTCATTAGAAAAGACCTCCGTCACAAGCCCCAGGTCTTTCGTACACCTGGCGTCAATCTCCGACTCTTTGGTGTCCGTCACCGCAATGCCGCAGGCTTCCTGGCCTCTGTGCTGCAACGAAAGCAACCCGTAATACAAATATTCAGTTACATTCTCGTGTTGCAAAGAAAATGCTCCCACAACACCGCATTCCTCATGAATTCCGCTCATACAAGTACCTCACATTATTACTGCAAACTTCAAATTTCCCTTGGCGCCATCCATCGCCTCGCAGCGGTTCTAAACTCGCGCTCACTTTTTTCGTCTTACTTTCACGTCTCTTTCGCGTTTTTTTCTTGCGCATTTTTTCAAAACACGCAAAAAAGGGGACTTCAAGCCTTAGCAAATTAGCTTGAAATCCCCATCGATTTCCATGTTTTTATTCAATTAGTATTTTTTAAAAATACAAAAAACATAATACCACCATGAAAAAATTTGTCAATAGAAAAATTTCATTCACAGTTTACCCAATAAGCGAGCATATTAAATAGTAAACACACTTACGGAATCATCCACGTCTTTCGCAATCTCGGAAAGTTTAGAAGCAGAATCTGCAATCTCGTTCATGAGGTTCGAAACCATAGTGGTTGAAGCAGATGTTTCCTGTGCACTTGCCGCATTCTCTTCAGCAATGGCAGAAAGACTTGAAACGGTGTCCACAACAGCCTTCCTTGAATCATCCATGGAATCGGTCTTCTTAGAAATGCTCTTAACACCCTTAATAGTGTCGTTAACACCCTCCTTAACCTCGCCAAAGATTTCAGTAACCTTACTTACATACCCGCTCTGCTCGGCCATGATATTCTTAACTTCTTCCATGGTTTCAACAGACTTATCTGAGTCAGAAATAAGTTCATTAGTAATGTTTTCAATAAGCTGAGCGGATTCATTAGACTGCTCTGCAAGTTTGGAAATCTGAGTTGCAACAACCGCAAATCCACGTCCTGCCTCACCGGCACGGGCTGCTTCAATTGAAGCATTAAGAGAAAGGAGGTTAGTTTCTTCAGCGATTGAAGAAATAATATTTGTTGCTTCCTTGATTCTCTTGGCAGAAACGTTTGTAACATTTGTCTGCTCGTAAATTTCATTAACGGCATCTGTTGCCTTCTCACCAATTGAGGTAAGTTGTGTAATAATTTCAAGAGCGTTGTTGCTTGATTCCTGAATCTTATTTGAAACCTCGCGCATAATGCCGGTTTCTTCTGCTGTATCCGTAATCTGCTGACCAATTGAAATTACGCTTGTCGAAGCCTTCTCTGTTTCCTGAGCCTGACTTGTTGCGCCAAGAGCAATATCCTGTACCGCATTATCAACCTGAGCAACACTCTGTAATGTCTGTTCCGCAACATCTCTGAGTTCCAAAGATGTCTTAGAAAGTTCACTACTCTTTTCTTTAAGTTCACAAACAGCATCTCTTACCGAATTTGTAAGCTTAACTGTTGCTCCCGCAACCTTACCGACTTCATCTTTTCTTCCAACGTATACATTCAAGGCATCTGCCTTTGTCATATCCATTGTAGTTCCAATTTCATCAATTGATTTTGCTAGAAGCATAAGGTCTTTTGAAATAATTACAATTACTGCGAATGTAATTACGGCTACAATAAGAAGAACAACAACACTTATTACAATTACGAAAGTTGCAAGTGCTCTTACCGAAGCGTACGCTTCATCTTCCGTATCAAGCACGGCCATTACAAGGCCGAGATCACCAAGTCTTGTATAACCTGTTACAACCTTTAAGTTTGTACCCGACTGTGTAAATAAGTAATTACCAGATTCGTTTGATTCTGCCTCAGCCATAAGTGCAAGAATCTCTTCATCTTCAATGGTCTTACCAATCTGTTCCTCATCTGTTGAGAATACAAAAGCTGTTGACGAAACATCAAGCAAGAGATAATTACAATTTTCAAGTCCCTTAAATTCAAGAGATTCTACAAGGCTCTTAAGACCTGCTGCGTTAACGCCGGCGCCCACATAACCTGCAAGGTCACCGTCAGCATTAAAGATTGGATAGTAATTTACAATAACCTGTACACCTGTTGTCGGTGAAGTCTTAATTCCTCTGAAGTAACAACCCTTTGTTGATTTCATTGCCGAATATACAGATGCCATTGCCTCAGCCGATGAAGCATAACCTCCAACCGCAGATTCAATACTGTGGCATACCTGTAAGGTTTCCATATCACAAAGGAAAAGGCCTTCAAGGTTTTCCATTGTTGCAGCCGCTGCTGTAATCTTTGCCTGAGCCTTTGCAACTACCGTTGCGTCGCCTTCATTTTCAAGTGCATCAAGCATATCTGAGTCCGATGCGATAATTCCAAGTTTTTCCTGAATAGATTCAATATACTGCGATACAATTTCTGCTCTCGCATCACTCGCTTCAGCCATTCTGTTAAGCGTTACATCCTCCATTGCATTTGTTGCCTTGTTCCTAACCACGATACATAAAACTGCCAACCCCAAAACCAATGCAATTATTACGATACCCGATATTCTCTTTGACATACTGATGTTCTTTAACATACACGTTCCTCCTTTTGCCAAATAAAATGTACGCAAATTTCCAACCTTTCACACCCGGACGCCCCCTTAATCACGTTCAACCAAACAGTATTAAATTTTAGAATATTCACGTTTTACGATATTCTAATTATAGCACTTTTCAATATTAATTCAAGGAAAACACTAAAAAATAAACGAATTCGTTGAACATTTTCTAAAGAAAATATATAATTATGTTAAAAAATGGTATGAACAGACTCGTTAAACTATTTTAAAATACTTAAAGGCGGTGCACATGAAGGTTTTACTTATTTTTACGGGTGGTACTATCGGTAGCACTATCTCAAATAATTACATTTCTTTAGACGGAACAAAATCATTCACTCTTCTTAAAAAGTATGAAGAGAAATACGGTATTGACTTTGAATTTGATACACTCACTCCATATAACGAACTCAGTGAAAATAACACCTCTAAAACTCTTAATCTGCTTACTCACTCTGTGAAGGAAGCGTATAATAATCAGGCCTCCGGGAAATCCTTGGTAAACAACCGGGGCATTCCCCTTTTTTGTTCTTCTTCGTATGACGGCATAATAATCACCCACGGCACAGATTCTCTTGCATATTCTGCTGCCGCACTGTATTATTCCATGGGCACTAACTTAAAGTACCCTGTCTGCTTCGTTTCAAGCGACAAGCCACTCGAAGACGAGACAGCAAACGGTCTTTCAAACCTGCACGCGGCAATCGGCATCATTAGGGAGTCCTTAAAACATAAAAGCGACCCTGCGTCCCACACTGCAAAAAGCTTAAACCAGGTGCTTGTCGTGTATAAAAATGCCAATAGCCATACTTTCATTCACGCGGGCAACCGTCTTGAACTTACGCGTTTGTACAACCCTGATATTTACAGTACAAAAGATGAAGTTGTGGGCGAAGTCAACAATGATGACATACTCATAAACCCGGATTTTGTGGCAGAAGACAATGCGCCCGCAAATATTGATTTTGTAAAGCAGTTTTCTCTTATAATTCAATACGTTTTATCGCCCGGGATTGATTACAGAAGGCTTTCTGCGGAGCTTACATCCGCCGGATATCTGGCGCAAAAGGCAATTGTTATGCGTACGTATCATTCCGGCACAATTAACACAAAAGATCAGGCCGCACGAGACTTTTACTTAAATATGAAAGATTTAGGCATAAAGGTTTATTTAGCCGGCGGTTACTGCAAAGAAGTCCTTTCTTATGAAAGCACAAAAGACTTTGAAAAGTTAGGTATTACGCCACTTTGCAAGCTCGACCTGCCCGGTGCGCTTTCTTACCTTGCAAGGGAACTCACCAATAACGGAGATAATTATGAATACTAAAGACATTATCACTGAAGATATGGTTAAACCTCTCTTAGATGAGAAGTTTATACGTGTTTTTGATTTACAATATGAAGAAGGCAAACATTATTTTGACGCCACCAGAAGAACAAAAGAAGAACTTGTGGCGACAAAACCGGAAGATGACTTCAATAACCTGATGCCCGATGCAGTAAGTTGTATCGTGATTTTACACATTAAAGACAAGGAGCCTGTACTTCTTTTAAGTTATGAATACAGATACCCTGTCGGGCATTATCTTTTGGGCGTTCCGGCAGGTTTAATTGATCCGGCGGACAAGCTTTGCAAAAACAGAGACGAAGCAATTATTAAAACCGCAACCCGCGAGCTTTTTGAAGAAACCGGCATCAGGGTGGCCGACAAAGATTCGGTAAAAATCTGTAACCCTTGTCTTTTCAGTACTCCCGGCATGACCGATGAATGTAATGCCCTTGCCGTATGCGATATTTACTTAAATGACACCTCAGCCCTTACTCAGGAAGGCGCCGAAGGCTCAGAAAAATTTTCAGGTTTTTGGCTTCTTACAAAAGAGGATGCAAGAAACGTTTTAAACAAAGGAACAGATGAATATAATCACGCATATTCCATTTACACTTTTGCAGCCCTTATGTATTTTTTATATTCCTCCACCGTTTGATACCGTTAAAAACAACACTCTTTTTACACCTGCACGCTTTAGAGTAAATGCACATTCATCAATTGTTGCACCCGTTGTATATATATCATCCACAATGCATATGGTTTCAGCAATTCTTTCCTTGTCACATTTAAAAGCGCCCCTTAAGCTTAGCCTTCTTTGAGTATCACCAATCTCTTTCAGCGGCTTTGTATTCTCTGTTCTTACAAGCATTTTTTCATCCAGTTTACAAGGCAGATTTTCCGCAAGCGCAAACGCAATCTCATACGCCTGATTATACCCCCGTTCCTTTTCCTTTTTTGCATGCAAGGGAACGGGAACAACCGTAATCCTTCCGTATCTTTTTAACTCAGGCCCAAAGCGCTTTGCAGCCACCTCCCCAAAAATACGACCGTATTCACAAACACCGTTATATTTTAAATCATAAATCGCCTTTTTTACCGGTTCATCATATGTATATAAAACAAAGCCGCGGTCAAAAAAGCGCTCGTTTGCAAGGCATTCCTCGCAATACTGCTCATTCTCATCTTCCACGACTATTCCGCATTTTAAACAGGGCTTACCCCTTAAAAAGCTAACCTTATCCTTACATTTTTCGCATACTATGCTTGATTTTAGTTTTACCGTTTCCCCGCAAACCACGCAGCTTTGCGGAAAGAAAACACCCTTAATAATATTAATCATTTATTCTCCCTTATTTACCCGGCGCATATATTTTTGCCATTGCGCAAAGGCCGGAATACCTTATTGTTTTTGAAACATTTGCAATCATTTCATCAATCGTTTCCCTTGATCCCATTAAGAGCACAAACTTCTTTGCCCTGGTGATGGCCGTATACAGAATATTTCTGTTCATTAAAACCGGCGGCCCGGAAAATATTGGAATTATTACAGCAGGATACTCACTACCCTGGGATTTATGAACCGTAATCGCATATGCAAGTTCGACCTCATTTAACTCCTCATACTCATAACTTACAATTCTTCCGTCATCAAAGGAAATATCCACGGTTTCTTCAAACTCGTTAATCCTTTTAATCACGCCCATATCTCCGTTAAATACACCGGTTCCGTTATTTAACATAAAGCCCTTTAAGCCGTATACATTCCACTCTTTATTATAATTATTCTTTACCTGCATAACCTTATCTCCCTCACGAAACAGCGTTTCTCCCACGGTTATCTCTCTTTTGTCGGGTGATGAAGGGTTTAAAAATTCCTGTAATCCCGTATTTAATGAAATTGCCCCCAGAACACCTTTTTTCATTGGGGTAAGAACCTGTATGTCAAACGGATCTTCATTCAAAAATTTCGGCAGGTTATCCTTTATTAAAACCTTTAATTTTTCAGCGGTATCAACGGCATTATTCATTCGCATAATAAAAAAGTCACCGTCTTTATTGTTTACAACAATCGAGTTATCCCCTGAATTTATCTTATGCGCATTCATGACAATTTCGCTTTGTTCTGCCTGTCTGAATATCTTCGTTAACCTTATTGTCTTAAATTCATTACTTTCAATAAGGTCTTTTAAAACATTTCCCGGTCCCACCGAAGGAAGCTGGTCCGCATCTCCAACAAGAATAAGCTTTGTTCCGTGTTCAAGTGCCTTAAGTAAAGAATTCATCAAATACATATCAACCATTGAAGTTTCATCAACAATCACAACGCCTGCATCAAGCGGATTATCCTCATTTACATCAAAATACATATTTGCGTTACTGTCAGGATCTGAATTGATTCCAAGTAACCTGTGAATTGTCGATGCCTCAAACCCCGTTGTTTCACTAAGCCTTTTTGCTGCTCTCCCCGTTGGTGCAGCAAGTTTAAAGTTTTCCCCCTGTTTGTCAAAATACTTTATAATTGCGTTTACCGTGGTGGTTTTTCCCGTACCCGGGCCGCCGGTAAGTATTAAAACGCCGTTTGTTGCCGCAGCAATCACTGCTTCTTTTTGTAATTCATCAAGTATGTAATTATTCTCTCCCTCAATTTTTAAAATGTACTCATTAATTTTTTCAAAATCAGGCTTTATGGTTTTTGCATTTTTATTTAGTTCATGCAAACGCTTTGCAATGCTGATTTCTGTATTATATGCTCCAACTTCGTATATATACACTTCATTATTATTCTTAAACTTTACAACCCTTTGTTCCATTATGAGCTCATCAATATATTCAGAAAAGTTTTCCACGCTTTTTTCTAACAATGTCTCAAGGTTTTCTTTTAACACCGAAAACGGAAGGCACGCGTTTCCGTTTGCCTCTGCCTGATTAAGCGCGTAAATGCACGCACTCTTTATTCTGAATTCCGAATCTTCTGATATGCCGCTGATTTTAGCAATACTGTCTGCGCTTTTAAAACCAACACCCGGTATATCCTCAGCAATCTTGTATGGATTTGTACGTAAAATGTCGTACAACAAGTCGCCATAGGCCTCATATATTTTTACCGCAAGCGAGTTTTGGATTCCGTATTTTTGCAGGAAAATCATTGCTTTTCTGGCATCTTTCTTTTCCTCTAATACAGACGCAATCTCCATTGCCTTACTTTCGCTTATTCCTCTGACTTTTGAGAGTTGTTGCGGTTCTTCTTCAATGATTCTGTATGTATCATCGCCAAACTTTTCAACGATTCTGTCCGCAAGTTTTGGTCCAATACCCTTAATTGCTCCGGAGCCCAGATAACGCCTCATTGCTTCCTTGTCTTCAGGTTCTGCAATTTCCACACTTTC
This sequence comes from uncultured Lachnospiraceae bacterium, assembly GCA_905236025.1. Classification (GTDB taxonomy): domain Bacteria; phylum Bacillota; class Clostridia; order Lachnospirales; family Lachnospiraceae; genus CAJOOB01. The sequence continues at coordinate 6,253 of CAJOOB010000027.1, read as the reverse complement.
AACTTTTAACTGCTCATCATAAATTGGGTGACTCACCATCTCACCTTTGACACAAACATACTGGCCTTCCTCGACAAGGCCCAAAGTTCCCACGCAGGTAAGGCTTTCGCCACTTGACTGAAGACTGAAAACCGTGTATCCATTTTCACGGTTTTTATATACAATTCTTTCAATAATTCCTTTTATTTCCGTCATATAAAACGCAGCCCACCCTTTTAAATACCATGTAAAAAATTATAACATACGGCAGTAAAAAAACAAGCACACGAAAATATCCGCATTGTAAGTAATACGCTTTTAAGATATAATAAACATACGCAAATGTAAAAACTGAACGTAAATTTCATCATTGCAAAAACTTTATACATACGGAGGTATTTATGGATATTCTTGAAAGAGTGAAAATATCTGAAAACGTTAAATTTATCGGGGTTGACGACAAAGATTTAGAAATTTTTGAAAGCCAGTACCCGACAGAAGGAATTTCTTATAATTCATATATCATTTTTGATGAAAAAATTGCAATTATGGACACGGTTGATGAAAGAAAAATCGACTGTTTCTTAGAAAACGTAAAGAATGCATTGGGTGATAAAAAGCCTTCTTACCTTATAATTCAGCATATGGAGCCGGACCATACATCCGGTATTGCAAAGCTTGCCGATATGTATCCTGAACTGACTTTAGTGGGAAGTGCAAAAACAGGGCAAATGATTCCACAGTTCTTTGAAAAAGATTATTCAGACAGGTTCATGGCCGTAAAAGAGGGAGACAAACTTTCGCTCGGAAGCCACACACTTAATTTCATAATGGCACCAATGGTACACTGGCCGGAGGTTATGGTTACATATGAAGAGTCCGAAAAAATCCTTTTCTCAGCTGATGCTTTTGGAACATTCAGTGCCCTTGAAAATAATGAGGAATGGATTGCGGATGCCAGCCATTACTACTTTAACATTGTTGGTAAATACGGCGCACAGGTACAGGCACTTTTAAAAAAGGCTTCCGCACTTGACATAAAGGTTGTTGCTCCTCTTCACGGCCCTGTACATAAAGATGATATTCCTTTTATTATTGAAAAGTACAACACCTGGAGCAGCTATTTACCTGACAGAAGCGGCATTTTTATGCCATACGCATCCATTCACGGAAATACCAAAAAGGCCGTTTTGGAATTTGCAAAAGAATTAGAAGCCGTCGGTGAAAACGTTGTAACAATGGATTTAACTGATGAAGACGTTTCAGAAGCTGTGGAACAGGCGTTCTTATACGACAGAATGATTTTAGCCGCATGTTCATATGACGGAGAATTATTCCCTCCAATGAACGATTTGCTTCACCACCTTAAAATCAAGAACTTCCAAAACAGAACCGTCGGAATAATTGAAAACGGATCATGGGCGCCGATAGCCGCAAAAAAGATGAAAGAATATTTAGAATCAATGAAAAATATAACCATCTTAGATCCGGTAATTTCTCTTAAATCCACAAGAAAGCCATCAAACAACGAAGCTTTTGAAGCCTTAAAAAAAGCCATCCATAAATAAAACAAAAACCCCTGTCGCAAGATTGTATCCTTGCGACAGGGGTATAATCTTAAATATTATTCAACATATGCAAGTGCATTTATATTTAATGTAAACGCATCTTCCGAAAGTTCAACAGAATTAACAATTTTAATCAGATCCTCCTCCGTATATAAAGAGGCATCTAAATATATCGAGTGATAAATATATGAATCTGTTCTAAGAAAAAAAGCATAATAGTATGTTTTTTCTTCTGTAGTCCCTTCTAAATCTTCCTCTGACTCATACGTTGTAACCTTTGTTGTAATATTAGCTACAACCGTTATTGCATCATCACCTGAATCATACTGATAATAATCATTCAAAACTGCCCCATCAGCCCAATAATTGAATTCGTTAACAACACCATCTTCCATTTTAAAGACCGGAAAATAATCAAGATAATACCCTCCCACTCGGTTATCTGATTCATCATAAAAACCGGCACTTAACCACGGAAACCAAGCAACAACATTATTAACACTTACACCTGCCGGTAATTCATATGTTATTACACTTTGTACCTTTTCCCAGAACCTCTGAAGCATTTCATTTAGTTCATCATAATCGAATTCAAGATCTCCCACATCCCATGCTCCACTATCAACATAACCTTCATGGTTCCTTATTACTTCAATAACTTTAAGCCCCGCTTCAGGATAATTAGAGCTGTATGCGCTTTGACAAGTAAAATTTGAACTCAAAGAACACTCCTTAGCATATCCTAATATAGTTTCCCTATATGTTTCAGCAGGAAATCCGTAAGGATTGGTGTTACTGTCAAAATCAAATCCTTCATTTTCAAGCAATTCTATAAGTTCTTCATCCGTCATATTCCAAACGTGAACATCAGTCTTGGAGGTGGAATCTATTGCAGCACTTGTTTCTTCGGATTTTGTAGCAGTATTATCATCTTCTGTTTGTGCATTTGTTTTATCCGATGTACAAGCGCAGAGCAAGGATAGCATTAACGAAATTAAAATTATACCAATTTTTTTCATACACAACCTCCTAATAAATCAGCTTATATTTTATATAAATAATCGTTCCCGTATATTCTGTAGTCCATTCTACATATGTGTTTTTATCCGGAACTTTTTTTGTATATATGCTAATCCCCTCATCAACCCAACGGCCCAATGTAAGTGACGAATAATTGTATTTTAGTATTTGTGATATTCCCGGCTTATGTCTCCAAACATTTTTTGAATATTCAAACATTACATGATAATCATACGCCGATTTTCTAAGAGCTATTATTTTATATCCATTTTGATAGCTCGGTCTCACTGTTGATATAGTTACATTTGTATAGCCAAGTTGTTGTAAATCATATTGTATAAGAGTTGCCAATCTATCCACCGACATAACGTAAAGCTCTGTCGGTCCTACACTAATCCCTATATATTTACCGGGATTAAACCTCTCAAACACTCTTCCCTCGTGAAGCGCATATGAATAACAATTGAATGACACACAATTTGAAGGGCTAACTCCTCCGTTTATAACTGTGCTATATGTAAGCAAAGGTAAATATAAATTCTCTGATGACACACTATTCACTGACATCAAATTATAAGAGTTTTGCATATACTGAAATTGATCTATCTCATTGTTCAAAGAGTCTGCTCCAATGTAACTCAACACAACTTCTCTTATAGTGAGCGCAAAATCCTGAGCTAAATCGTAATTAAACCAACTCACTTTATCCGGGTTTTGGATTACATTATAAGCTACAAAATAAACGAAATCACTAAGTTGAGGAAAATCTTCATATTCCTCAGGAATAACTAACCCATTCTCAATCAATGTTTCTAAACATTCTTCCGATTCAACGTTGGTTAAATCTTCTACTTCTCCTCCTTTCACCCTGTCAGAAAAATTTAAAGATAATAGTAATACAGCTAATAAAAATAGAACCTTTTTCATACACGACCTCCCAATAAATAATTATTAAAATTTTCACGTTTCATATCCTGTATAGATATTATGCCATAAATTTGTTAATCTGTCAAAAAAACAAAACCCCGGTCGCAAGATTGTAACGTCTCCTTGCGATCGGGGTTTGAATTTTTCTTATTAGCCCTGTAAGAGTGAAAGAACACCCTGATTTTGCTGATTTGCCTGAGCGAGCATTGACTGACCGGCCTGCATAAGAATGCTGTTCTTCGAGTAGGTAACCATCTCTTCAGCCATATCTACATCACGGATTCTTGATTCAGCTGCTGATGTGTTCTCAGATGTTGTATCAAGGTTCTTAACCGTATGCTCAAGTCTGTTTGTAATTGCACCAAGTGCAGATCTCTGTGTTGATACCTTTTCAATTGCGTTTTGAATAGCTGTCATTGAAGTACCTGCTGCAGAGTTGCTTGATACATCAAGACTGTTAACACCAAGTGTTGCAGCGTCCATATTCGCAATTGAAATACCAATTGTCTGACCTGCCAATGAACCAACCTGAAGATTCTTTCCTGTAAAAGTACCATCCAAAAGATTCATTGTGTTGAACTGTGTTGTGCTCTGAATTCTGTCGATTTCAGATACGAGCTGATCAATTTCAGCTTTGATGGCAGTTCTGTCAACAGATGTGTTTGTATCGTTAGCTGCCTGTGTTGCAAGTTCATTCATTCTCTGTAAAATATCATGAGCTTCATTTAAGGCACCTTCTGCGATGTTTACTGCTGAAATACCATCTTCTGCATTTGTGGATGCCTGATCCAAACCTCTGATCTGTGATCTCATCTTTTCTGAAATTGAAAGACCTGCTGCATCATCACTTGCACGGTTAATTCTGTAACCGGATGAAAGCTTTTCTGTTGATTTCTGCTGCGCATTTGTTGTAATTCCCAACTGTCTGTTAGCGTTTGCCGCTGTCAAATTGTGCTGTACTACCATAATAAAATCCTCCTTGATTTGCCGTGACCGCCGTGTAAGTATTGCCTTTCCATACTAAGCTCATCCAATCACTCAAACCACGGGCTCACTGATTACTATATGTACTTGTAATTTATTTGCCATACCCTCTATCACGGGTCTATGCACTTTATTTGTTTGTTACACTTTATATATCGTCATATTTTTGTATAACTTAACCTTTTTAATGAAATACTTCTCTAAATTTTTATGTTATGTTACATAAATCATATGGGTATATGACACAAAAATAATAGGCGTACTGATAATATACAGTACGCCTATTATAGTAGTTGTTCAAGCAATGCTTACATTACTGTAAGAGCGAAAGAACGCCTTGGTTCTGCTGGTTAGCCTGAGCGAGCATTGACTGACCTGCCTGCATAAGAATACTATTCTTCGAGTAGGTAACCATCTCTTCAGCCATATCAACATCACGAATTCTTGATTCAGCTGCTGATGTGTTCTCAGATGTTGTATCAAGGTTCTTAACTGTGTGCTCAAGTCTGTTTGTAATAGCACCAAGTTTAGATCTCTGTGTTGATACCTTTTCAATTGCGCTCTGAATAGCTGTCATTGAAGTACCTGCAGTAGAGTTGCTTGATACATCAAGACTGTTAACACCAAGTGTTGCAGCATTCATGTTACCAATTGAGATACCAATTGTCTGACCTGCTAAAGAACCAACCTGAAGATTCTTTCCTGTGAAAGTACCATCCAAAAGGTTCATCGTGTTGAACTGTGTTGTACTCTGAATTCTATCGATTTCAGATACGAGCTGATCAATTTCAGCTTTGATAGCAGTTCTATCAACAGATGTGTTAGTATCGTTAGCTGCCTGTGTTGCAAGTTCATTCATTCTCTGTAAAATATCATGAGCTTCGTTTAATGCACCTTCAGCTACGTTTACTGCTGAAATACCATCTTCTGCGTTTGTTGATGCCTGATCCAAACCTCTGATCTGTGATCTCATCTTTTCAGAAATTGAAAGACCTGCTGCATCATCACTTGCACGGTTAATTCTGTAACCGGATGAAAGTTTTTCTGTTGATTTCTGCTGAGCGTTTGTTGTGATGCCCAACTGTCTGTTAGCGTTTGCCGCTGTTAAATTGTGTTGTACTACCATAATAATTCCTCCTTGAATCTTCAAGCAGCATCCTTGCTGCTAGTTACATTGGTTTACTGTACACTTATTATATCGGAATAAGTTTTAATAACTTAATACCTTCAGTGAATTTTTTTATTATTTTTTTTATTTTTTCTTATCAACAAACTGTGGTTCAACAACATTTAAACCTGACATATTTGTCCTGTAGCCTGAAAGGATCTTATTTGTCTTTCTTGAATCGCCAATCTCTTTTCTTATATTATGGGAAACTTTGTTAAACGTATCATTTAATCTTTTCTCTCCCGTTTCCAGTGTGGCCGTTTTATCCGTCACTTCTTTTATGAGAGTCTTAAGTCTTAAGATTTGGTCCTTATATTCATCATTACCTGCCTTAAGTATCTCTGCCACTCTTTCATATACCGCAACAAAGCCGTCATCGAGTTTATTAAGTTCTAAGATAAGCTTTTCCTTTGCATCAATGTAATCAGTGAATTTATCAACATCAAATTTAGATTCTTCCAAAGTCATTTTTAAATCTTTATTGATATCAATAATTTTTGTGATTACAGATACTTTCTTTTCAAGACTTTCAATAAGTACATCCGTATAATTATGCTCTGTCCCTAACTTTTGCAAGTCTCATTACCTCTTCCCATGTTTCTTTCAT
>CAJOOB010000026.1 GCA_905236025.1 uncultured Lachnospiraceae bacterium | reverse complement strand
GAAAGTTGATAATGTTTAGAATTGCTAGGATTTTGCCGGTGTGGGCTTGTCGCCCTGCTTCACACCACGGCGGCGAGCGTTGTCAAGCCGTGCGAAGCACGCCACGAAGGGGTTGGCTTGACGTTAGCGAGCGTAGCCGTGGTATAATGGGTGAGGCAAGCATAATGTCACTCTATTTGAATGTATTAACCGTCAGGAGTTATAGAGAAACTGCCTGACAATTCCTTTTGTTTTTGTATTGCCATTTCTCGTTCTGCTAATAACAGCAAGTAATCTTTAGGTTTTATACTGTTCTGTTCAGCACAGGCACTAATATACTCGTATAACGTAAGGGGCATTTTCAGAGACACATCTATTTTATCTTCATGGATTAAATCTTTGCCCCATATCGACACATTATCAATATATCCCCATCTATGTTTGATTTCGTATTCCATTAAAGATGCACATATGTCAGATTTGCATATTTTTTTCTCTTTCTTTAATATATTTATGCGTTCGTTTTCCTTATTTTTTAAACAAATCATACAGGTGACAAGCTGTCTTCTTGCCTCCCTTTGAGCGGCTTTATACTTGCTCCTTGTTTGTTCCTCATAAAGTTTATTGTTGTTCTCAAGAAAATGATCGTCCAATATCTGTTTATACGTTTCTCTGTAATCCCTCTCGATTTGTTCAGAATAATCTATAAATTTCATTTCATTAGAGTGGTTTTCGTAGTCTTGCAACCCGTTAATGCAAAGCATCGACATGAAATCCTTTTTTGTCATGCCAAAGAAATCCGCTAAGGTTTGACATTTTTTCGACAAGTTTTTTCTCAATTTAATACGGCAACCTCTTCTTTCATCAATCACAAACACCACTCCCCATTCTATAAAAAAAAATTTTTAAAAATTATTGAAATTACATCCTACGGCTAAGAAGATGTAATTTTTTTTTAGATGAAATTACTTTCACCCTTAGAAGTATCATATTTCGCCTAATATTATTATTTTTTCCATTTAGTTAAAAATAAGTCATTTATAAGGCAGAATTGAACATATGTTCGAGTCGGTTTATACTCGAGATATCCCAAGGGAAACGATAACGCTAGCGTAAACTTTACCACACCAATTATAACATATTTTAGGAGGATTATAACTATGAATAGATTGAAGATTAGAACAAAAAAAGCCGCTGTACCTTTGAGTCAACTGTTGCCGACTAATCAGCTCGTTCTGGTTGATTTCCGTGTGTCTTACACTTATGAAAACGGCGAACGTACCGACAAGCCCAACGGCGTCTCTTACACAATTGCAGATATGCTCACGTTCAACCGTTTTGACGTTTTCGTACCCGTGACGACTCCGGTGGTCACAGAAGAAAAGCTTAAAGAAGCGGAAAGTTCAGAAAATCGAATTTTCGTGACTCTGACAAACGCCATCGCAAAGCCTATACAAGCAGGTTACGGAGAAATCGAGTTTTCGGTTTCTGCTGATTCTATCGAGATCGTTTCTTAATCAATTATATATCTCCGGGGGTCATCATCCCCCGGTGGTAAAAAAAAAGAACAAGGAGAAATAAGCTATGGTAGTGATTTCATTTATTTTATTAGCATTAGGGTTTGCCGTTTTGATTTATACAAATGCGCCTGAACTGGTCAAGTATGCTCAGAACCATCCTCATGAAGACCCAAACCGTGTGTTATTCGATTTTGTTAAAAATACTATTAACGATTTTAAGAGAAAGAAAAATGTATATACAGCATATATTTGTTTGGATGAATACGGTGCCATTAACGCCAATATCGTGAATGATGTTTTTTCAAGGTTTCACGAATTATTCAACGTTTTCTATTTCATCCATTGGCAAGATTGCGGTGACCGTGTGATATACCTATTCAAGTGTCAGGATACGAAAGAGCCACTTGCGGAATACGATCTTTGGAAATGCTGTTGCGGTCTATGTGGTGAAATTTTGTCAAATTATTGGCATAAAAATTGTCCGTATACCGTCCTGCCACAAGATTACTATTCCATCTCCTTTTATAACGGAAACTTGACCATTTCATTAGCAAAAAACGATGATGGTGCAAGGGAAAATACAAACATCTTGGCTTTTACCAGATTGACTTACGAGCAATCCAACAATGGCAAAAACAACGATGACCTCAACGAGGATTGGAAAAACGATCCCAAAAGGTAATAGCGTATGGTGTACGGCTATTTAACAAAGATGCTCCGGCTGACAGGGGAAAAAATTCCCCTCCGGTTGGACATCCAGACACACCCACATCTCCTCATGACAGGTGCTAGCGGAACAGGAAAAAGTATGTCGATTTTATATTTATTGGGTAAATTGTTGCAGTCACACCCTGATATCGTGGTTTATTTCTGCGACTTCAAGAATTCAGAAGACTTCTCTTTCTTGTCCGGCTATGAGCATTATTACGCCGGAGAACAATGTTATAAAGGCATTACTGATTATTATAAACAGTTTACAGAAGCAAGAGAAAGCAGAGATAGATCAAAACGGTATATCCTGATATTCGATGAATACCCGGCTTTCGTAAGCTATCTGCAAGGCAAGGATAAGATGAACAAGACCAAACAGGCTAACGAGGTACTTTCAATTATTGCCGAAACATTGATGCTAGGGCGAGGGATAGGCTTTTACGTATGGATTCTCGTGCAAAGAGCCGATGCTACATTATTCGCCAGCGGCGCCAGAGATAACTTTATGGTTTTAGCCGCCCTTGGGCGACTCTCAAAAGAGCAAAAAGGCATGATCTTTCCCGGCGAGGAAATACCAGAACGTGTGTTTGGTGTAGGTGAGGGCTTGGTGCTTGCAGATGGATTGCCACTCATGGAGATCAAATATCCTATTATCAATGACGTGGATGACTGGAAAAGACACATTAGAAACATACTGTTGCCGGGTGGCGTTGCGTAGCATAAGCCGCCCCGGCACTAAGATGGGCGAAGCCCTTCTTTCGGGCTAGTATTACCCCGAAAGATGCACAAAAGACAAAACGTCAAGAAATCCTTGATTTTAAAGGCTTCAAAGCCCCTCATTCTGTGCAACGT
>CAJOOB010000025.1 GCA_905236025.1 uncultured Lachnospiraceae bacterium | reverse complement strand
TCCAGATAAACCGTCTGAATAAGCCATAATATGGCTATCATAACGAACGTAAAGATGAAAAGATAAGCAAATATCTTCCACTTTAACTTTATATTACTCAACTTCAAAGCGATATCCTACTCCGCGTAATGTTGTAAGGAACTTTCTGTATTCACCAAGACTGTTACGCAATAATTTAATATGTGTATCTAATGTTCTGTCATCACCGTAATAATCATATCCCCAGACTTCAGTAATCAACTTTTCTCTGGTTAAAGCTATTCCGCGGTTTTTTACAAGATAGAACAATAAATCGTATTCCTTTGGTGTCATATCAACGTTTTCGCCGTTAACAGTAATCTTTCTCGAAGTAAAGTCAACCTCAAGTCCTTCAGCCTTAAACACATCATGTGTTACAGCTTCCGGCGGAACAATATTCTTTGAAACACCTTCGTTTCTTGATATTACTACTTTTGCCCTTAACATAAGCTCTTTTGGTGAAAACGGTTTTACCACATAATCATCAACGCCTGCTTCAAATCCGTTAATTCTGTCATATTCCTCACCCCTTGCGGAAAGCATTATCACCGGAGTACTGCATATTTTTTTAATTTCTCTGCAAGCTGAATAACCGTCTAATTCAGGCATCATAACATCCATGATTATTAAATCAAACGATTCTTTTTTACAGGCATCAACCGCTTCCATGCCGTCAGATGCGAGCACTGTGTCATAGCCTTCAAATTCTGCGTATTTTTTTATGATTTCCCTAATACGTTCTTCATCATCAACAATTAAGATTTTGCTCATTTCCTTCTCCTTATATTACCTAAAAACTGGTAATATTATACAACAAAAAAAATCCAAAGCCAACAACAATTGGCTTTGGACTTAAATTTACATTAATTATTTTGAAAGGAAAGAAACAACAACGTTCTTCATTTCATTTGTTTCACATACGGTATTATGACGAACTTCCGCATTTCTTATTTCTTCAATGGCATTTGGAATCTTAACGTTTCCAAGCTTCGAAAGTTCATCACAAAGTCCAAAATCACTCAAAGCATCATACTTAGCATCAATTGACGTAAGGACACTTCTTGTAAATTTATATGGACTTGCCGTGGAAGCAATTACAGTCTTTGTTTCATCCTGTGTTTCAGCCTTATATTTATCATAAACCTTTGCTGCAACGGCTGTATGAGTATCAATGATATAGCCTGTCTTCTTGTAAAGATCGTTAATCTTTTCGGCTGTTTCTTTTTCTGATGCGTAATTACCGTAAAAATCTTTAAGCTTAGCCTTTACGTCAGGTGTAATTTCATATGAACCGTTATTTACCAAAGAATTCATGAGTTCCTGGTTCTTATCATTATCTTCACCGACAATTCTGTAAATAAGTCTTTCAAGATTGCTTGAAATAAGAATATCCATTGAAGGTGATGTTGTAAGGAAGAACTCTCTGTTCTTATCATACTTTCCTGTTTCAAAGAAATCATAAAGCACTTTGTTATCGTTTGACGCACAGATAAGCTTATTGATTGGAAGTCCCATATTCTTTGCATAATAAGCTGCAAGAATATTACCAAAGTTACCTGTTGGTACAACTACATTTATCATTTCATTTTCAGCAATCTTATGCTCTGCATAAAGCTTTGCATATGCATATACATAATAAACAATCTGCGGAACCAAACGTCCGATGTTAATTGAATTTGCGGACGAAAACTGATAACCCTTTGCATCAAGTTCTTTAGCAAGTTCCTTATCTGAGAACAATGCCTTAACACCACTTTGTGCCTGGTCAAAGTTTCCGTTAATACCAACAACAAATGTATTGTCTCCCTTTTGAGTAACCATCTGTTTTTCCTGGATTGGACTTACGCCACCCTTTGGATAAAATACAATAATCTTTGTTCCCGGCACGTCCGCAAAACCTGCAAGTGCAGCTTTACCCGTATCACCTGATGTAGCTGTAAGAATAACAATATCATTCTTAACATTGTTTTTCTTAGCAGCAGTCGTAAGTAAGTGTGGCAATATTGAAAGTGCCATATCTTTAAAAGCAATGGTTGCACCATGGAATAATTCTAAATAATATGCACCGTCAGCCTTTACAAGTGGTGCAATTTCTTCGGTGTCAAATTTGGAATCATATGCTTTATCAATACAATTCTGTAATTCCTCATCCGTAAAGTCAGTTAAAAACTTGCGCATAACAACAAAAGCTGTCTGCTTATAATCCATTTTAGCCAAATCATCAATATCTGCATCAAGAGTCGGAATAGTTTCAGGAACGAACAAACCGCCGTCACTTGCAAGACCTTTTAAAATCGCCTCTGAAGCCTTTACTTTTTCTTTTCCCTGTCTGGTACTGGTATAGATTAAATCCATGGTCTTCCTTCTTTCATAATTTGATTTAGATTTACCGCACTATATTAGCACATACATAAAAAAATCACAAGTAAAAAAAGATTTCCCCAAAAACTTTGATTTCTCAAAGCCTTTAGGGGAAATCCTTTAATAATAAAAATAATGATCTAAATACCGGAACAAAAATGTGTGAACCGAAGAGAAAAGCGCATGGTACGTTGACATACAAAAATACAATGCTCCCTGTGAATAATCCTCGCCGCTTAACGCTCTGTTAACAGCTTCAACGGTAGCTTCATTCGGACTTGCGGTATAATAACTTCCGTCCTCTACCGGTGCAAACTGCCCGGATGAAAAAACAACATTTTGAATTGTGTTAGGGAAAGAAGAACTCTTAACCCTGTTCAAAATGACATTAACTACCAATATCATTCCCTTGTCGCCCTGATCGTTTGCTTCTGCATAAACAATATTGAGCAGGCAATAATAATCTTCTTCAGTAATTGTAAGTCCCAGGTTGTTAGCCACATACGTCTGTCCATCTGAGGCTACGTACAAGCTGCCTGCCGTAAGAGTACTCTCACCGCTTGTCACCGTGTCTGTCTCAACTTCCCAAACTGTTGCATAATTAAGAGCAACGCTTGCTGAATCACTTGTTGAAATAACCGGTAAGTCACATTCTACAGACACATAAACTTCAGTATTTTCCGCTTCTTGTATCTCAGTTTCTACAGTGGTGACTTCCGTTTCTTCGTAATCATCATACCCGTATAAAACGGCAATGACTCCGAATATCAAACCGAAGGAAGCCATACAAACCAAAGAAGCCAAGGCAGAAAGTTTGAATACTATCTTTGTCATATAAAACTCCTTTTTGAAATTTTCCCGCCCATAATAATCAGATTTGAAAATTTTGTCAACTTTTTCTTTTTTAACTTTACATATTATACAAAATTATAGTATTATAAAAGCCAGTAATAAACACGGTTTAAACCGATTCTGATTTTTTTGTGAAGGTTACATAATGGAATCAAATAAAAAAGATAAAATGCCCAAAGGGGTATTTATAGCACAAAAAAAAGACAAAACTATTTATTACAGAGCTTCATGTACCATATCCGGAAAACACGTAAGTCTTGGCAGTTTTGAAACAAAGGACGCAGCCGCCAAAGCATATAAAGAAGCCGTAAAAATAATCATGTCCAAAGGAAAGACAAATGCTCCGACTCCTGAAAATTACAATCAAAAAAAATACAACTTGTCATTTTTTAAGTATATCACTTTGATAAATTACAGGGACAACGGAATCTACATAAAAACTCCAATATATATGAAAAAAAGGTATTTTGAATATTACCTCGACGAAAAAACCATTCTTAAATTTGATGTAGATGATTTGTTCTTTTATTCCACTCACTCCATCATGAAGCGTGATGGCCATTTGTTTGTTGCAGACTACGGAATGCAACTGAATATCAAAAACCGATACGGAATAAAAAATTTTGCCGTAAAAAATAAGGATTACGTCTTTATA
>CAJOOB010000024.1 GCA_905236025.1 uncultured Lachnospiraceae bacterium | reverse complement strand
TATTTTTAAACGGAATCTTTCCATTTTCTCCTTCAAAAAACATAAATTCAATCATTGCCGTTACAGGCACCAAAAGGTGAAAAAAGAGGTTTCCGTCCTTATAAAGGTTTGTGCCAAAATAAAGGGGCTGCAAAAAGAATGCAACAACCGCAAAAGTAAGACCCACTGCCGAAACAGCAAAGAATTTTAACATAAAGTGAACGTTTTTCTTTACCGTAAGATAAAGGATTAAGTCCACAAAATACACCATTCCGCAAAGCAGGTTTGAAAGCACCGTAAAGTACTTAAGGTTTGAAAGGCCCGTATCCGCAAGGCCCGTGGTTGTGTCAGTGTTTGTAAACATAATCGCACTGCCAATAGCCGTAAACACAACGATTAAAACCTCTATGCAAAACTTTATTTTCTTTTTGGTATTTTGATTCTTCATATGATTCCTCTATGCTATTCTTTGGTTTCTTCCTCGTCCGTATCATCTGTAAAGCTTACAATGATTCCGTATTCATCGTCATCTATAAGGCTTCTTACAAAGCTTTCAACAATGTCTTCCGCGTTTTTCTCAGCCGTTTCAAGTACGCCCTTATCAAGCGCAGCCAAAAGCTCCGCATCGTTTATTTCATCCAAAAGATCTGTTGCATCTGACGCTTCAATCTTATTAAAAAGCGCCTCATCCACGTCGCACAATTCCACGCTGTCTGTATCCACGTAATTATCATATACCTCGGCATTTGGCAGATATACCGTGATTGTCTTTAACACATCATCCACATCTACCCTTACCTCCGTAAAGTCAACTCCGGCATTTACAACGCCCGTGCACTTAAGAATAAAGGACTTTGTTGAAAAAGGAATGGTAAATCCCCACGCTTTCTTTGATTCTTCGTAATATTCCATATGGGTGTAGTAATATTCCGCTGTTATAAGCCTTCCCATATCCTCAATTCCTGAGCTAATGGTTATGCTTGTGATTTTCTTTTCTTCGGTGATGATGGTGCTGCCGGATTCTTTGCTTGATATATGAATTGAAAACCATACACAAAAAACAATTGCAGCAACAAGTATGCATATTACCAAAAATCTGCTTGGATTAAACCTTCTTCTTGCGGGTTTTTCCATATTTTCCACATCTTTCTTTCTCATAATAAGCCCTCCTGATTAAAAAGGTTTATTTACGTTCACACAATATATTAACGACCAAATTTCTAAAATAATTATAACATTCAAAGATTTATTTTTCCATCTGAATTTGTGTACAAAAACCTCTTTACCGGGCCATAACCGCATAAAGAGGTTTATCTTACAAAAAGCTGTTCAGTTCTTCTAAAACGTCATTAAAATACTTCTTTCTCACATCATCATGCGCATTAAAGATTTCATGCTTTGAATCTTCGTACATAAGTTTCCTTGCCTGCGGCACCTTTTGCATAAAAAGTTCAACCCCCCGCGGCATTACAAGGCTGTCCATCCCCGCCTGAATAAGCACAACCGGGATTTTTATTTTATATGCATTTTCTAAAATCTTTTTTTCAGAATCTAACGCAGCCATCACCCAGCCAAGGCTTGCACCAAATGTCTGATAATGATAATCCGACACCCGCATCTTAAATACATAATCAAACCTCGCTTTTGATAAGGCACTGCTGTTTTCAAAATCAGGCTCTGTGGCAAAACGTTTCTGCCCCGGGCTTAAACTCTTTTGCTTGTGCATAAGAAGCATATAAACCTTTACAAGATTTATTTTAAACCGGCTCATTCCCCCGGTATTCATTTTTAGCATTGGAGACGAAAACACGGCCGCTTTAAAGACATCCGGGTAACTTTCAAGGTAAAGCGCCCCAATTGCACCACCCATTGAATGTGAAAGCATTATAAGCGGAAGTCCCGCGCTTTCCTGCTTTATCACCTTTGTCACAAACTCGTTTAAATCCTCCACATATGTATCAAACGAATCAATATACACCAAGTCCGGCTCTGCAAGCTTTCCTTCAGAGTATCCGTACCCGCGCTGCTCCAAAAAGTACACGGTAAATCCCGCCCGCCAAAGGTAATATACATATTCATGGTATTTTTGCAATTATCCTTCATACAGAGCTTTTGCTTTTGCAGGATAATTTGTTATTACCGCATCCACACCGTATTCTTTGCAAATCATCAAATGCTCGTTTGTGTTGACGGTCCAGACATTTACTATAATGATAACAAAACACCCGCCGTTGTAAAATTCAGCCATTCCGTACATCAGTCTGTTAACAACCCCGTAGCTGTGTTTAGTTTCGTTTTTGTCCATAAATGCACTCCTTTATATGATTTAGATACTGCATATGCGTGGTTTATTCTATTTACTTTTTTCACATAATTCACTGATTTAATTTTACTATATTTTCTTCATAATTTACAGTAAAATTTGCGTGATTATTTTGTTTAAAGCCTGAGATAATTTACTTAAATAGTGCGTTTTACATCACAAAAAGCCCCTCTCTCACTTACTGAGAAAGGGGTCCTTTGCTGTTTTGCACTTTCTTTGGGGGGAGGCAAAATAATTAATTTATCATCATTATGGTCGGTTATCCTTCAATCATAATTGTCTTCTTTGCAGGTACTTCCGGATTTACTTCCTTCTTTGGAATTGTAAGCATCAGTACGCCGTGCTCAAGTTTAGCCTTAATATCGTCTTCCTTTATTTCCTCGCCAACATAGAAGCTTCTTGAAAGTGAACCAACATAACGTTCGCTGCGGATCACTTTGCCCTTCTTTTCGTCCTTTTCCTCTTTATCAAGGCCTTTAGCAGCGGTAATTGTCAAATATCCGTTTTCAAGTGAAACATTAATATCTTCCTTCTTAAAGCCCGGAAGCTCAATGTCTGCTTCATACGCATTTTCAAGTTCACGCACATCAGTCTTCATCAGATTCTTTGCGTGCTTGCCGTACAAAGGGTTCTTCTTTGAAAATTCGTTATCTAAATTGCACATCTCTTTGTCAAATAATCCAAACGTATCTCCAAAGAAATCATCCATCAAATCTTTTCCAAAAACATCAGGTAAATATAACATAAGTCATTCCTCCTTTAATTCTTGCTTGGTTTTCCAAGTAAATATCTATATGTTAAAGTTAGAGATACTAAGTATTTATTGCTTTTCTCTCTTTCTGACTATGTTATATCACTTTTATTAGCACTCGTCAATGGTGAGTGCTAATAATTTTTGTGAACATTTTGTGTCCTCTATTTTAAAAGTTCAGAAAGCTCAGTAAATACCTGATATGCATAAGCCTTCTTGATTTCATGTCTGCTTAAATTTTTCACGTCAATCTTATATGAATACGTATGCTCCTCATCCCCTTTTATAATGCAAAAGAAGACTTCTCCAACCTTCCCCTTCGGGTTATTCACATCCGTATTGCCCGTATTCCCCGTGATGCCGATAGCCACATCCACCTTAAAATCACGTTTTACAACCCAAGCCATCTCACTTGCGCACTCCCTTGAGTACACTCCATAATCCCTGATTACGTCTGCATTCACGCCCATTCTTATCTTTTCTTCGTTTGAGTAAGTAACGTAACTTCCCTTAAAAACGGCGGAAGCTCCCTCGGTGTCTGTGATTATGGATGCAATCATCCCAGCCGTGCAACTTTCCATACAAGAAATCGTGATATTTGCAGATATGAGCGATTTTATTAAATTGTCTGCCTGTATTTTATCCATTTTATTAGTCCATTTTATATCCCGTTCCAACAAATAACGCAATATCTTTTCCAAGGTCATCCTTAACACTTACTCTGTAAACCGCGGTGTTTCTGCCGTTTTTTTCTTTATATGCCGTCGCAATAAGCTTAGTTCCCTTAGATGTTGAAAGATAATTGATGCTTGCATTAAGCCCAACCGTTTTTAAATGGTCGTTGTTTGATGAAACAGCCGATGCAAAGTCTGCGAGTGTGAATATCGCTCCTCCCATTACTCCGCCCATCGCATTTCTATGCTCAGGCTTAATAATCATGCTGCAAACACAGCCATCGTCGGTAAGCTCATCTATTGTAATACCGTTTGACACAGCAAATAAATCATCCTTAAAAAATTCTGTCGCTTCTTCTTTGTTTTTAAAATCTCCCATATTTCTCCTTGTCACGCTTTAAAAAAAGGACGACAAAAGCCGTCCTTTTTAAGCTTTTATTTAGTTTCCTGACGGAATATATCTTGCAATAACGCTTGCGGTGCCGGAGATTGGCATTGTCTGTAAGACAATTTTACCCGGGCCCGTAAGTACTGTGTTAAAGAAGCCTTCACCGCCAAATAGCACATTCTTTACACCCTTAACCGTTTCAATATCAAGACTTACTGTTGCGTCCATCATTGCAAGATAACCCGTGTCAACAACTTTGCTTTCACCCGGCTGTAATTCATATTCAATTGCCGAACCGTCAATTTCAAGGAACACAAGTCCGTTTCCTTCAAATTTCTGCATAAGGAAGCCCTCGCCGCCAAAGAAACCGCTGGCAATTTTTTTCTGAAAGTGAACGCTCATGTTGATGTTTCCGCATGATGCAAGGAAAGCGCCCTTTTGTGCAATCACAGGTTTCTCAGGTGTTACTTCAATAACCTTAATTGAGCCCGGAAAGCTTGAGTTAAAAGCAATTTCACCGGCTCGTTCTGCCGTGTAATGGTTAAGCATGAGAGATTCTCCTGTAAATGCTCTTCCAAACATCTTACCAATTCCGCCGCCTTCAGTTTCCATCCTGATGCCTCTGTCCATCCAGGCCATGGCACCCGATTCGCAGGTTACACGTTCGCCCTGCTCAAGTTTGATTAATACTACCGGCAGATTTCCGCCTTTTACTTCATACTGCATGATAATCCTCCTTTGTGATTTAAAATTATAAGTTTACTTGTGGAATTCTGTTTCGCGTTTATTTTAAGAATCCATCATTAGTTTTATAAATTTACCTTTGGAAGTTCCGCAAAGCTTGCTTCAAGTTCTGCATCAGTCGGGATGTAATCCATCATAACGCCGTCATTGTACTTCTGGTATGCAACCATATCAAAGTAACCTGTACCTGTAAGACCAAAGACGATTGTTTTTTCTTCGCCTGTTTCCTTGCACTTAAGAGCTTCATCAATTGCAACCCTGATTGCATGACTGCTTTCAGGAGCAGGTAAAATACCTTCAATTCTTGCAAACTGCGTTGCAGCTTCAAAAACAGCTGTTTGCTCAACAGAAGTTGCTTCCATATAGCCGTCATGATAAAGCTGTGAAAGAACCGGGCTCATTCCGTGATATCTTAAACCGCCTGCGTGGTTAGGAGATGGAATAAAGTTGCTGCCAAGAGTGTACATCTTTGCAAGAGGGCAAACCTTACCGGTATCACAGAAATCATACGCAAACTTGCCTCTTGTAAGGCTTGGACAGGAAGCCGGCTCAACAGCGATAATTCTGTATTTCTTCTCTCCTCTTAACATTTCGCCAATAAACGGTGAAACAAGACCGCCAAGGTTAGAACCGCCGCCGGCGCAGCCAATAATAATATCAGGAGTGATTTTGTATTTATCAAGCGCCGCCTTAGTCTCAAGGCCAATAACCGTCTGGTGTAACAACACCTGGTTCAAAACACTTCCCAAAACATACTTATATCCTTCCTGCTTCATCTCAGCTTCAACAGCTTCAGAAATTGCGCATCCAAGGCTTCCTGTGGTGCCCGGATGAGCAGCAAGAATCTTTCTTCCAACTTCAGTAGTGTCACTTGGTGAAGGAGTTACGGTTGCTCCGTAAGTACGCATAACTTCACGACGGAACGGCTTCTGCTCATAAGAAACCTTAACCATGTAAACCTGGCAATCGAGCCCAAAATATGAGCACGCCATTGAAAGAGCCGTTCCCCACTGGCCTGCGCCGGTTTCCGTGGTAACGCCCTTAAGTCCCTGCTTCTTTGCGTAGTAAGCCTGGGCTATGGCTGAGTTAAGCTTGTGGCTGCCACTTGTGTTGTTTCCTTCAAATTTATAATAAATCTTTGCAGGTGTCTGTAACTTCTCTTCAAGGCAGTATGCTCTTACAAGAGGTGACGGACGGTACATTTTGTAGAACTTTAAAATTTCTTCCGGAATTGGAATATATGCATGTTCATTATCAAGTTCCTGTTCAATAAGCTCGTCGCAAAAAACACCGGCAAGATCAGCGGCAGTCATTGGCTGCATTGTGGCCGGATTGAGAAGCGGAGCAGGCTTATTCTTCATATCTGCTCTTACATTGTACCATTGTGTAGGTAATTCATTTTCTTCTAGATAAATCTTATATGGAATTTCTTTTTCCATTTCTCCTCCTAGACATTACATAGATTTGGACGGATGTCCTTGTTTATTTTATTATAGTTATTTTGGATGCAATTTGCAATTATTTATTGAGTGTGTTCGGGGGTGGATTGATTTTGGCTTGCTTTTGGCTTATTTAGTCCTTTTTGGAGCTTTTTGGGACTTTTTTCGTCCTTTTTTGGGGCCGACATCGAAAATCAAGTTTTTTCTGTTATCGATGCCGCCGTTTTTTTGGCAATCGTCTTCTTGCTTCCCTTTATTACATTTGATGTTTGACCACCTTATATTCGTCCCCGTCCTTATAATACGGGCACCCCTTGAACTTGCTTTCTACAAGCCTTACGTAATCATCTTCGTCCATATCCATGTCACACACATATTCATCAAAATTTTCATCATACATATAATATGCGCATGTATCACACGTTCCGCCACTCGCCATATTCTTTGCCTTTCTTGCTTCTCTGTTTATTCAGGTCTGATATTCCCCTTTTCAACATTTTTCTTAATCATTTCATCCACAACATTAAAAATCACTTCAGAGCCGCCCTTAGTAGTCTTTTGTCTTCCATAAACCTGGCTTGCGCAGACATTGTGCAATCTCCAGTCCTTGCCGTCATTAGAATCATTTAGCATAAGCGGTTGCAAATTGTCCATAGCATGCGCATACAGCGCTTCCGGCGTCTTTGCTTCCTCAAACTCGTCAAAAAGCGCAATCATTTCCTCTTTCTGATCCTGTGGCAACAAAGAAAAAATCCTCTCTTTTGCCGCATCTTCCCTTGCTTTTTGAGTCTTTAAATTTTCCGCGTCGTAGGCATACGTATCACCCGCGTCAATCTCGACAATATCATGAATTAAGCACATTATCATAACCTTGGAAATATCAACGTCTTCGTTTGCGTGCTCCCTTAGTAAATATGCCATGATAGCCATGTGCCAGGCGTGTTCCGCATCATTCTCATTTCTCAAATAATTTGTAAGATGCGTCTGCCTGAAAATATTCTTTTCTTTATCAATTTCCAGTGAAAAATCAAGCTGTTTTCTTAAGCGTTCATCCATCATTCAAAACCCGAAAATGCAGCCGCACTTTCTAAATCCTTCCTTAATTTTACCAAAACAAAGCCAAATCAAAATTCGCGCATTTCGTGGCCATCGGCAAAAACAATTGTATATCTATTATATATCAAAAGCGTTAAATCAGGTACTTTTTAATCACAAACTCGATTTCGTCCGCGCCAAGCGGGTCGGCCGCGGTCTCCTCCGTGATAATCAGGTTATCGCCAAGGCAAATCTTGCAAGCCCCATTCTTACTAAAAAAACTCGTCCCCGGTTGCCGGCTCCACAGTTTTTCCTCATATAAAAACTGAGAAAAGCAAGCAAAAAAGGCGCCGCAAAGCGACGCCTTTTATCATGATTCAAATTTTAAGCCCATGGGTTTTCTGCCACAGGAACGCGAATATCCGCCAAAATCTGGATATCATTTAAGAACCACTGATTTGTGGACGGTTTCAAGCGAAGCTTGATTGGTCTGTCAGAATCAGCACCGGCACTCTTTGCATGGATAGTTGCCCAATTTTCCTCAGGGAACGAATATGCATTTGAAGACACCGTAATCTTAAGCGGAAGGTTTGGCGTGTAATTATTTTCAACCGTCGCCCCTTCAAAGAATGAATAAGGCTTGTAAGTCTTACCTTCAAGACGATCTTTAATAAAGTTTTTAGCCACAACTGTCATTGGATCCGGACCACGAAGCGCATCAAGCATTGCATATGTGTTTTCCGGATTGTTCTCATAATTACAAAGTACCAAAATTGCAAGCGCAGCCGTCTTATACGGTGTGTCCATTGAATACTCAGGAATTGCCTGAAGTTCCTCAACCGTAGTAGGAATGTCATTGAAAGTAAATGTCTCTTTCTTACTTTCCACTGCCTTCTTAACGCCTGCTGCCGCAGAATCCGCCGCCTCATTAATAACCTTAGATGCTCCCTGTTTCAAAGAATTCTTAACACTGTCAAATAATCCCATACCTTCTCCTTTTAATGAAATTTGCACGTTTACGTAACATCCTGATAAAAATTTTAAACTTTTAAAACTTTAATGTCAAGCCAAGAGTTGCACAAAAATCCCAACCGCACTGTTAAAAAAAAAGCCGTGGCCACGCCTTAAAGCCTCGTAGAGTAGAAAGCGGGAAAACGTAGAAACGTAATGACTGTATATTTTTCGAAGGCGCATTTTTAAGCGCTCTGAGAAAGATATGCAGTCATTACGTTACAAACAAGTTAATGGCTTTCCTACTCTTCGGAGGCGCAAATCTTAAGAATATCCCCCGGAACATCCGCAAACATCGTCCCTCCGCGGTCCTTCAACTCATCCTTATCTCTAAACCCCCATGTCACGCTAATGCACGGAATCCCAACATTTTTTGCGGTCATAACGTCCACATCGGAATCCCCCACGTATACGCATTCATTAACACAGCTGCCAAGCTCCTCAATTGCGGCATTCACCGTATCCGGCGCCGGCTTTTTCTTAATTTTTTCACTCTCCCCAATTGCAACCTGAATATAATCAGAAAAATAAAGGCTGTTAAGCTCCTTAACCGCCGCATCAAACTTATTCGAGACGATGGCCATCTTCATTCCGCTTTTCTTAAGCTCTGATAAAAGCGCAGGAATCCCGTCATACGGCGCTGTGTTGTCGTTACAGTGAAGTTTGTAATGATTTTTAAAATCTTCTAAAACCTCGGCGTATTCCTTATTTTCGAGACCACCGTCAATCGCCCTTTCAATTAACTTTGCCACACCGTTTCCGACAAAGCATCTCACTTCATCAAGCGTTCGTTCCTTCATTCCGTGTTTTTTAAGGGCGTAGTTTGTGCTGATTTGCAAATCTTTTAATGTATCTAAAAGCGTTCCATCCAAATCAAAAATAACTGTGTTGATTTTATTATTCATTATTTCCATCTTCATTCTTTTTAGTACAACCGTCAAAAGATCAGTACTCATCCAAAAAATTGTGACGTATACCATCTTTTTTATATTCAATAACCGTATCAAGATTTACATTTTCCATACTTCTGAAAATATTTGATTCCACATACGGATTTGTCTTTTTTAACTCAGCAATTAACCTCTTTGTCTCAAGACGCTTTGACGCTGTGGTTCCATCAATATGACATACACTGCAAGTTTCGGTAAAATGACATGCGCACTGAAGAAAATGCAGATCATTATAATCTCTCCATGCACATATATCGCTCTCTTACCAGATAAAGCGGCCTTATCAATTCCATTCCCTCATAGTTAGTACTGTGGAGTTTCGGCATCATCGTCTGAATCTGAGCGCCATGTAACATCCCCATCAATATAGTCTCAATCACATCATCATAATGATGTCCCAGCGCAATTTTGTTACATCCTAATTCTTTTGCTTTATTGTATAGATGACCTCTCCTCATTCTGGCGCACAAATAACAAGGGTTCTTTTCAACCGTATCAACCGCATCAAAAATGGTACTTTCAAATACGGTAATCGGTATTCCCAAAGCACTCGCATTACTCTTGATAAGTTGAAGATTTTCCTCATTATATCCCGGATTCATCACCAAAAAAGTCAGTCGGAAATTCATCTGTCTGTGACGCTGTATCTCTTGAAAAAGTTTGGCCATGAGCACGGAATCCTTCCCTCCGGAGATACATACCGCAATATGATCGTTTTCACTGATAAGTTGATATGTTTTGCACGCTTTGGCAAAAGGAGAGAAAAGCCGCTTATGAAATTTTTTTTGTATACTTTCTTCTGCCTTTTTTCTCTTTTCCTTTTTCAAATCCTCAGTAGCCATACAGGCTCTTACATATCCAATATAACCTTCGGCAAGACTGTAACAGTCTCTTCCGGAAAACTTCGACAGTTTTTCGTCAATAAGCCTTGATTTATGACCCACTTCACAGTAAAAAATCACTTTCTTATCAGGCGGAAGTAACTCAAGACCATTGGCACCATCAAGGTCTTTTTCGCATATGTTCACTGCTCCAGGAATCATTCCGTATGTTGTTAAGGCCTCATCTCTGATATCCACTAATATATAAGAACTTTTCGGCATTTTATTTAATTGTTCGTATGATATTTCTTCCATAATGATCACTTTATTTTATAATTTTTTAAATATCGTTTACTTTAAAAAATTCTCACACATTTTAACTTATTAAATGCGATTTGTCCACATTACTGTGTCGACTTTATTGTTGCCTAAAAAAGCGTCTGGATCTTAAGATCATCATGAGAGCCATGACCATCACAAGGATAATAATCAGCCCTCCCGTAACGGCGGTCATATACTTCCTGAAGGCCGTTTCCGCTGCGCCAAATCTGGCTGTCATGGCAATTTCAAGTGATAACATGGAGACCAGCGCCCCGGTCAGACTACAGATCCTCGCCGCAGAAAATATGGGCCGATGATACCCTTTAAACTTGATGGCATTGACAACGCAGACAATGACCGTAAAAAACGAATAGGTTGCCATACCATAAATGAGATAGCCGGGGTATTCGATCACGCCCTCCAGAGCGGAGGCCATATCAATAATCGGAATCAGACTTGAATCTATAACAAGAAGCACAATCCCGCATTTCAGGTATCTTTTGTATTCATCCCGTATCCGGGTATCATCGGAATATCGCCGTTCTCCGTCAATAATATAGAGCCTTAAGAAACTGATCATCACATAATAACAACCAAAAAACAAAAGCCATAAAGAGTTATAAATGATTCCCGTACTGATTTTCAAGAAAGCATATATCCAAGTAAAGATTCCTCCTAAGTATAAGGATACCCTTACTCTGTGCTCCACATCGCATATAAGCCTGCCGATCACCGGCAGGCTTTGCAACCATTTATAAAATGCGCTGTTTCTAAGTCTCCCAGCCACCTCAAATATGCCCGTCGCCGTAGCAATCCCAAGTACCACAAGTCCGTAACTTGAGTACATATAAGCCACATAATCCAAAACATTTCCGAAGCCATGATTCAGCGCATATCCGACCATGATAAACCCGGGAACAGAAATCAATAATGCCCTCCGAAACGGCCATATAAATATCTGTTTTAGGATTTGTTTTGTCCGTTTTTCCATAAACTCCATCTTCCTCCACCATCTTTATTCGATGTCCTGATTTTACTACATTTCTCTAATCCATACCTGCAATTCCTATTCCGTTTAATACGTTTTCATTAAAACGCTCAAAAAAGTGCGTAAATTCAAGGATTTCTATTAGTTCACTCTTTGTAGCAACACTACAGTCTCTACCCCTTTGGTTTGCGGGAACATATCAACGCAGGCCACTTTCTGCAGTTTGTATCCTGCTGCCAAAAGCGGCTCAAGATCCCTTGCAAGACTCGTTGGAACGCAGGAAATATAGACAATTCTGTCCACCGAGTAATTAATAATTTTCTCCATTGCTTTTGGCATAATGCCGGCGCGCGGCGGGTCAAGCACAATATAGTCAGGCTTTTCTTTGATGTCGTCTAATACCTTTAAGACGTCGCCCGCAAGGAAATCGCAGTTTTCAAGGTTATTTAACTTTGCGTTTACTTTTGCGGCTTCAACAGCCTCAGGAACAATCTCAACACCCGTTACGTGGCCGGCACTTTTTGCAAGCATCTGCGCAATTGTACCGGTTCCGCTGTATAAGTCAAACACTGTGCTCCCTTTTATTTCACCAATGTATTCACGGGCTTTTTCATAGAGTTTCTCAGCGCCAAGCGAATTTGTCTGAAAGAATGAAAATGCCGATATCTTAAATTTTAAGCCCAAAAGTTCCTCATAAATATAATCGCGGCCATACACAATATCCGTCTTTTCATTTATTACCGCATCTCCGAATGAATCATTTATTGTATGCAAAAAGCCCACAACTTCGCCGTTTAAATTAAGGCCCGTTACAATTTCCGAAAGCTCTTTTAATTCTGCGTCTGAAAGCGGCTCTTTCCCTTCATATCCCGTTACATCACTTCTTGTAACCAAATCCACAAGGATTTCTCCTCTTTTTTGCGCTCTTCTTATAAGTAAATGCCTCAAATATCCGCATCTTCTCCTTACATGAAAATACGGAAGTTCTTTTTTATTGCAGTATTCAAACACCGCATTCAAAATTTGGTTAAAATCGTTATTTACTATGTGGCAATTGGTCACATTCACAAGGTCGTAATTGGAATTCTTTGCATGAAGACCAAGCGCAAGCGGCCCGTCCTTATATTCGTCGCCAAATGAAAACTCCATCTTGTTTCTGTATTCCCACGGATTTGGGCTTTTTGTAATGCCCTCAAATATATAATCCGAGCAGACCGGATCAATCAGCTTTTTTACCATCTCTGCCTTAAGTTCCACCTGTTTTTCATATTCAAGTTCCTCATACGTACATCCGCCGCACCTGCCAAAATGCGCGCACTTTGGCTCCTTACTTTGTAACGGGGATTTCTCTAACACCTCTAAAAGCACGCATTCGCACTTTCTTTCACGTTTTTTCTTAACCGCAAAGCGAACCGTCTGTCCCGAAAGCGCATCTTTTACGGTACATGTATAGACCGTACCGTCTTCATCCGTATATTTTATTTTTCCTTTGTTTGGAAAGCACAATTCCAAGACCGTACCTTCGTATATTTCGCCTTTTTTCATGATATACCTCTAAATCTTTTTTACCATTTTATAATATCAGTTTAAGCAAATTATAACAAGGAAATCCTTTAGATTTATTGACTTTTGGCAAAGTTTTGCCTTAATATATCCGTGTAACCAAAGTTTGCAACATTTAGGAGGAATTATGCCTTTTATAGATTCAAAAATCACACTCAAGGTTTCTGACGAAAAAAGAGAAGCCATCAAAGCCCGTTTGGGTAAAGAAATTTCAATAATCGGAAAGCCTGAATCTTTTCTTATGGTTGGATTTGAAGACGAATACTGCCTTTATATGGCAGGTAACAAGCTTGAAAAGGGAGCTTACGTTGCGGTAAGAGTCTTTGGTCAGCCAAAATCAAGTGAATGTGACAAGTTCACGGCGGCCATCTGCAATATCTTTGAAGAAGAACTGGATATCCCGGCAAAGAATGTTTACGTTTCATATCTTGGCACAAACGATTGGGGCTGGAACGGCAGAAATTTCTAAGTAAATATCAAAAATACAGTACCGGCCCCAAACGCCTTTGTTTGAAGCCGGTACTTTTTCTTCTCATTTTTATCCTGCATGTATTGTCATCTTAACTTAAACCACGCTTACTCTTTTGCCGCAGACGTTGTCATTACAACGGTTTCTAACTCTTCTTCCTCTGCCGTTACATCTTCATTAAGTTCGCCCGTACCCGTAAGAGAATCATAAATATATATGTATCCCTGGTGGTTTTTTGTCACTTCCTCAATAAACGCCTCAATTTTCTCCGTTCCAACATAGAAATACTTGCCGCTTGAAAGAATGTTTGTCCACATATATCCTGTGTCCGTAAGGGTAATTGTTACGTTATGATAGCCAAGCACGTCCACACTCACACTTATTTCAAATATATTTTTTCCAACATCTTTATAAGTCCCATCCGGTTCATTTTCCAAGGTTGTGTCAGAAAGAAGCATTTCAAAAATCAGACTTTTATCCACATCTTCATACACAATGGTCTGTGACGAATCTCTTTCATCGTAAATAAGCCCTGTTTCAAGCGTTTCTGTAAGATTTAAATCACTTATAAAATCACCAAGAGTTTCCGGCGTATAATTTGTATTTACGTATGCATAGTGGTATTTATCCGTTTCATTAAATTTTACGCAAACCGCTGCCTCCGGATTAATTCCCGCAATTGCACAGCATAATCTGTTAAGTGTATGTGTGGTGTCCGTATATATGTCGTACCCGCTAATATCCGCGTAATCAAGCGCATCTCCCACATTTTCTTCCCACACAGCAATTAAACCGGTTGTATATTCCTTATCCCCGTAAACAAGGGATTTATACCTGCAGGCATCTGTCATATCATCCCACTGCATTACAACGGCAATTTCTTCGCCGGTTCCCTCATCCGAAGTTACATGCTTTGTGATGTATTCGCTGTTTTGACTACTTTCTTCCGTATAATCCAAAATCTGTGACTCTCGCAGTCCCTGAGATTTGTGTACATATGCAAAATACGTACCCGCCAAAGACAACACAAGCAAAAGAGATGCAACATAAGGCAAATATTTAAGCATGACATTTCTCTTTTTCTGCATTTTCCCCGCTTCTTCAATATATTTTGGATCAATTAAGTCCATTTTGTCTAATAATTCATTTCCGTTCATAGTGTGTAGCCCTCCTTTTTAAGATATCCCGACAATTTCTGTCTTAATCTCATAAGAGTCACCTTTACCTTGCTTTCCGAAACGCCTATATTTTTTGCAATGTCGCTTACCGAATCAAGATAAAAATACCTTCTTACAAAAACTATCCGCTTATCCTTGGATATGGAGGCAAGGAAGTTATTTATTGTCGATTTAAGAATATACTCATCAATCATTGATTCTGTGTCAGAGCCGCCCGGAAGAACCGTTTCAAGTTCCGCACTAAGCTCACAAATATGAGCACTTCGCTTTAAGCTTTTCTTAATTCTGCAGCAATTAAGGGAAATATTTCTGATTATACAGGCCAAATACGGGTAAAAATACTCTTTTGGGTCTTTTGGCGGAATGGTCTGCCACGCCTTTAAATAAGTGTCGTTCTCACATTCCTCAGCCGTTTGAATATCCCTTACAATTCCATATGAAAGAGTTTTAAGCCAATGGCCATACTTTTCCTTAGTCTTTTCAATTGCCGTCTCATCTTTTTCAAAGTATAATCTGATAATTTCCTTATCTTCCATAACCACTGTCCTCCGTCAGATTATTTACCGACATTCAGTTATAATATCGGTTTTATAAAGGCCTTCACTCTAATAAACACATATTTTCAAACCTGCGTTACAATTATTTCGATAATTGACTTAAATTTTTAAATTGAGAATGTAGCATAAACCAAAAAACAAACACGAAATATGAAATTTTCAAATTTCTTTGAAAGCATCACGTTTACGAATTATAAGGCAAAAAAGATAAGCCGCAAAACGCAGCTTATCTTTAATACATTTCTTTAATTATTTTGCCGCATTAAAATCAAAATTCAGCAGAATAAATCTTATTTTGCCGCATTAATCATTGCAAGAAGCGCATCCTTTGGTGCAAACCCAATCTGCTCAGCAACTTTTACGCCCTTCTTAAATACGAAGATTGCAGGAATTGACATGATGCCAAACTCTGTTGCCAAATCATGGTTATTGTCAACGTTTACTTTATAAAAGTTAACGTCCGTAACCTCGTTTGAGATTTCTTCAACCACAGGGCCAACCATCTTACAAGGGCCGCACCAGTCTGCATAAAAATCTACAACCGCTATATCTGCATTTCTTACTTCATCAAATTCATTAGTGTTTACGTTTTTTACCATATTTTTCTCCTTTTTTAAGCCTGCTGCTCTCCTTTTTTTAGTTCCGCAATGTAGTCAACCGCTGAAAGCGCCGCTACATTTCCTTCACCTGCTGCCTTTATGTACTGATAAGGCTTACCCGCCAAATCGCCGCACACAAAGCAACCCGGTATATTTGTTGTCATTTGCCTGTCTGTCTTAACATGTGCCCCTTCCGTTGCAAGCCCCGGAACCAGCTGTCCCGGTGAAATTGCATCACGAAGCACAAATATACAATCAACATTATGCTCACCCTCGCTTGTTACAAGCGTGCGTGCCTTCATATCTCCCTTAATTTCCAAAGGCTTTTCGTTAATAACCGTAACCTTGTCACACACAGAAGGTGTTTCCTTATAAAGAGGGAAATAAAGGACATTTTCGCATACTTCCGTAAGGAAATCCGCTTCCGCCTCTTCTTTTTTTGTTGCCGCAATTACTGCAACCGTTTTTCCTTTGTATAAAGGTGCATCACACGTCGCGCAATAACTTACGCCCCTTCCAAGGAATTCATTTTCACCCGGATACGGCTTTGCCATTACAACTCCGGTTGCCAAAATAACGGTTGTAGCTTCATATGTTTCATTTGCGCCCTGCAAAGAGAAATACTTACCCATTGCATACACCGCATTTATCTTATCTTCTGTGATTTCAACGCCCATACCTTCAATGTGATTTTTAAAACTTTTTGCCAAAACATCACCGGCAGCATCAGGTAAGCCCAGATAATTCTTGATCATATGGGCCTTGCTTACCTTATCACTAAAATCCCTACTTCCGATAAGTAATATTTTCTTATTTCGATTAATTGCTGTGATAGCTGCTTCCAGACCACCCGGGCCTGTGCCGATAATTGCAATATCAACACGTTCCATTTAATCTCCTTCCCGGTAGAGTTAAAAAGCACGCATATATGAACTAAAGACTATTCTTCCTGTTCAATTGGAGTATTTGGAAGATTATACATCTCGTAAAATTCTTCCGTTCCTTCATGCATGAATTTTGTGAGTTCGTATTTTGCATTGAGACACTCTTTAATGAGTTCACTCTGCTTAACAAATTCATCTACCAAATCAGGGTCAAACTGCGTTCCTCTGCCCTCCACAATTATACCCATTGCTTTTTCATGGCTGTACGGTTCCTTATAAGGACGCTTTGATGTAAGAGCATCATAAACGTCTACAAGGGACATTATCCTTGCACAAAGCGGAATTTCTTCCCCTTTAAGCCCACAAGGGTAACCTTTACCATCCCATCTTTCATGATGGAATAAAGCCATTTCCTCTGCTATTTTCAAAAATTCATTTTCCGGAAAAATCTTACGAATTTTGTGGAATGTCAAGCCGCCAAGTTCTGCGTGGCGCTTCATGTAATCCATTTCCACGTGTTCTAAAGAACCGTTTTTCCTAAGTACAACGTCATCAATGCCAATTTTACCAATATCATGTAAAGGCGCAGAGCGCTCAGTACACTTGATAAAATCATCAGTGACTTCATCTCTGTATTTAGGAAGATCCTTAAGGACCTCAACAAAAGCTTTGTAATAAACGAAAGTATTCTTTACGTGACCACCGGTAATACCGTCTCTTGACTCAACCAGTTCTGCAAAGCCACGTGAAAGCATATCCTGCAATTTCTCGTTTTCCATTACCTTTCGTTCAACCTCGGCTTCAAGTGAATGCTGATACGAAGCAAGTTCTAACTGCGTTCTGATTCTTTGCTTCATAACAGGTGCAATGAAAGGTTTTGTTATGAAATCAACCGCACCTAACTGAAAACCCTTAATTTCGCTGGCGCTCTGCGTATCCGCCGTCAAAATAATTACCGGGATTTTCTTAAGTCTGTTGCTGGCCTTAAGTTTCTCAAGCATCTCATACCCATCCATCTCAGGCATATAAATGTCCAAAAGGATAAGATCAGGGATATGCTCATCCAAAATCTTAAAGCCTTCTTCTGCGCTTATGGCCTCATAAAGCTCATACGTATCCTGCAATACGTCCCTTGCTGCAACAAGATTAAGTTTTACATCGTCCACAACCAAAATAGTTTTTTTCATATTTTCATACCTTTAATACAAACATACAATATCCCTATATACTGCATGTTCCCAACAACAAGTTATATTCACAATAACTTCATTCACCATACATAGATTTTATCACATTATATTGTATTTTCAACTATTTTTTAAGTAAACTATTCGACGATAGCCAAAATCCGTCTCCATAAAGCATTTATTTTTAATCATTTTTTTATAAGAATATTGCAAAAACGCACAAAACTGTTGATTTTTTATAAAATTTGTTTATAATTAAAGGCGTTGGTTGCTTTAAGCATTTTTCGTGAATTGTTCAATTGAGAACGGAGGTAAGTTATGACGTATGAAGAAATTGTAAAAAAAGTAACAACTGCCGCAAAGAAAGCAAAAGTTGACAAAAATGTTACTGTTGCTTATCAGGTAGATATTATCGAAGAAGGCCACGGCGCTTTCTATATTAAAGTTGAAAACGGTACAGTCGATGTCGAACCATATGAATACTACGACAACGACGCAAAGATTATTGCAACTGCAGAACAGATTATTGACTTAACAAAGGGAAAGGTTAATCCAATTGACCTTTATCATACAGGAAATGATGAAACAGTTAAGCTTTTAAGCCTGGTTTTCCCTGCAAAAGCAAAGAAAACACCCACTACTAAGGAAACTGCTGAAAAGATAGCAGAGGTTAAGACAACCGCTAAAAAGACCGCAACCACAAAAGCAGCAAAAGCAAAGAAAACTGCCACTAAGGCAGCTACAAAAACAAAGACAGTTGCCGCTGAAACAAAAACAAAGGCTGCTGCAAAGGCTAAATCTACAGCCACTAAGGCAAAGGCTACTGCTGCCGAAACTAAGACAAAAGCAACTGCTAAGGCTACAGAAACTAAAGCAAAAGCAACTGCTAAAGCCACTGAAGTTAAAGCCAAAGCCACAACTAAGACAGTTGCAGCTAAAGAAAAGGCTGCTACAAAGGCAAAGACTGTTAAGAAGAACATGTCAGTCGAAGAAGCCGCTGCTGCAATCGTTGCAGTTGGCAAAAAGCCTGCAAAGAAGACAAAGTAGTTTTATATAATAAAAACCAAGGACCGATACTTAAGTACCGGTCCTTTTTATGTATTCACCAATTTATGATATGTTTTCATGATACATATTTTAAATGTATTTCTTTTTCAATTCCTCAATTTTGCAGGGTTTCGAGAAATAATATCCCTGGAAGGCCGAAACATCATATTTCTTCATGAATTCTTTTAAGTCTTTATTTTCAATGCCTTCAATACATACCGAAACGCCCATCTTCTTAACAACGGTTATAATGGCGTCAATCATGTACTGGTCTGTCTTACTCTCTTCTATATCTTTTATAAACTTACGATCAACCTTTATTATATCAACCATTGGAAGCTCTCTTAATAAATTAAGTGAAGTAAATCCGGTTCCAAAGTTATCAATTGCAATTGCAATACCCTTTGATTTAAAGAAAAGCACTTCTTTTCTTAAGGCATCCATATCAAGCAGTTTGCATCTTTCCGTGAGTTCAAAGCAAAGATTTGTCGGAGGGAAATTAATTTCCGAAAGGATTTGCAAAAGTCCCGAACGGAAATCCCTGTTTTCAAGCTGTGCATACGAAAGATTCAAATGAAGCTTGAATCTTGGATATTTTTTAAGTATAGGAAGTGTATCCTCACACGCCTTTCTAATTACAAAGAAGCCCAAATCCATAAACAGAGGATCTGATTCAAGCCACGGTATAAATTCTGCCGGCGGAACATCCCCCACAGGTTCTTTCTTCCATCTGAGTAACGCTTCCATTCCCTTAATTTCTTCTTTGTCGGCGGAAATGATTGGCTGGTAGTTGATATAGTAGCCATCGCACTCATTAAGTATACTCTTTCTAAGCTCTGTTGCAACTTTTAGAGAAGGATTGCTGTAATCCTTAAGCTCCTCGCTCATTAACATTACCAGTTCGCCGTTTTCCTTGGTTTTTGAGGTTGTATACGCGTATCTTGCGCAGGAATAAACCGCATGTGAATCAAGCGAAAAATCATTATAATCCACCAGACCTGCGCAAAGATGAAGCGAAACATTTATGTTTCCAATCTTTACCTCGCTCTTGCACCACTTAGAAAAATCATTGTAAAACTCGGCAACTTCCTCATCATTAAGCGCTGTTGAATATACGCCGAACTTTGTTCCGTCAAGTCTGTAAACCTTGCACTTTCCCTTTGCTTTTGCAAGAAGTTCCGTTGCAACATATTTAAGCACACTGTTACCGAAAGAATAATCATATGTGGCATTTATTTCGTTAAAGTTTGTAATTCCAATAAAAAGAATCCTTGCTTCCTGTTCTTTAGCTTTAAGCTTGTCAATATCAGAAAGGAAGGTGTAAAGATTATAAAGATTCGTTGTCGAATCAATGCTTTCCTGTATTCCGTGGTTAACAATTGAACCGGCAAAATAAAGGGGCATCTCGTTATTGTCCCTTATTACCACACCCTTACAGGTGCACATTACATAATTGCCTTCTCTGTTTTTTATTCGCGCATCAATATTATGTTCATCGCTGCGCCCCGAGAAGACATTATTTATGCTGTCTCTATATACTTTTCTGTCATCCGGATGTATCAGCCCTTCCCAAATCTTTCCTGCCTGATACATATATTCGCCCGGAAGGTCAAAATACTTGACCGCCTGCTTTGACCAATGCGAAAAATCACGTTTCATCTCACACATAAAGATGTATCTGTTGTCTGAAGTATCCGCAATTGCGTCAAATATTTTATTAATCAATTCTTCTGAATTCATTTTTTCACCACCCAATATAATACCACAAAGCACATATCGCTAATTTAATTTTACGCTAAAATGCGCTTTGTGTCAATATTTGGGGCTGTTTTTAACACTTTTATCTATGATTCAAAAGGTCTTATTCTAAGCTTTACTCCAATAGAATCGCAGATTTCCTGTGCCTTTTTTTGCTCTTCTTTTGACGTAACCTGATCCACCACCGTCATTACAACATTTGGAACGTATTTCTTTACATTCTTAGCAAACTTAAGCATTGCATCATATGATTCAATACCAAAACTGCTTCTTGTAAGTTTAAGATAATCTTCTTTATTTGTTGCATTTAAGCTTATTGAAACCGTATCAATCAAGCCCTCATACATTGGAGCCGTATCTTTTTTAAATATTAAGTCAGAAAGACCGGTTGTGTTTATTCTGGTTGGCATATTGTATTTTTCTTTTACATACTTTGCAACCAAAAGCAAATCATCAAGTCTTACCGTCGGCTCGCCGTAACCGCAAAATACAATTTCCTTATATTTGCTCATATCCCATGTATCTAGTGAAGCGCAAACCTCTTCAACACTTGGCTCTCTTTCAAGCCACAACGGGTCTGATCCGTACGCACCGTCTGCATTAAATCTTAAGCAAAACGTGCAGGAGCAAGGACACCTGTTTGTCATATTTACATATATATTGTCGCCCACCTTATATGTAAGTGTAAAAGATTTCTTCATATATATCACCTTCCGCTCAAAAGTCTGTTTATTTTGATTTCTTTGGAATAAGCATATGAAGTGTTTCTTCAAAGCATATTCCGTCTGTTTCCGGTATTCCAAGTTCAACGCATCTGGCAATGGTTGTTGCAATGTAGCTTGCAGCCTTGTCAACCGATTCCTTTAAATCCACACCGTTTACACAGTCAGCCGTTAAGATGGCCGCAAATACATCGCCCGTACCTGAACGGTTTGGACCGGTTCGTTCTTTTGTTATTATTGTTGAACCCTTATCCTTATCATACACAAAGTTGCTTAAATGCTCACCGTGATCAAGGCCGGATATTACAATCTTTCCCGGTCCTTTTTCAGAAAGCGCTTTACACATATTTAAAAGTTTGCTTGCAGGCATGTATTCGTCATACTCTGTATCTGTAAGGAAGCAAACCTCCGTAAGATTAGGTGTAAGAACGTCTGCGTGCTCAACAAGTTCTTTCATTTTATTTGCAAGCGAAAGAGAATACGTTGGATAAAGTTTTCCGTAATCACCCATTACCGGGTCCACAACCACCACCGTATCCTTATCCTTAAATTCCTTAATAAAATCTGTTACAATTTCAATCTGATGCTCGGAACCCAAAAAACCCGTTGTAATACCGTCAAATCTTAAGTTTAACTTCTTCCATTCCTGCGCATACAAAGGCATATGCTTTGTATAATCATTCCAGTAATACTCCGAAAATCCCGTATGATTGGAGAAGATAGCCGTAGGAAGCGGACAGCACTGTATCTGCATCGCTGAAATTATTGGAAGTTCCGCTGCAATTGAACAGCGTCCAAAACCGCAAAAATCATTAATAACCGCAATCTTTTTCTGATTATTGTGACTTGGCATCATTCTTCTCCTTTCGCCATTAGTTCCTTGTATAATAGAACATACAAAGAAAAATATCAAGGATTTTGCTTATTTCAATTATAATTTTCTTATTTATGGGTAACGAAAAATATATGTAATAACGCCTCATTTTTATGCCACTTAATTATGGTTTTTAAGGCATTATTGTGCTATAATCTTATTGTTTTGGTGTATATTACACAATAAATCTTGCACATATTTTGTATAGGAGGCAATATGAAAAAGTTCTTAGAAGAGTTCAAGGCGTTTGCCCTTAAAGGCAATGTTATGGACATGGCTGTCGGTGTAATTATCGGTGCAGCTTTCGGAAGCATTGTAACAGCATTCACAACAGACTTTATTAATCCGCTCATCAATTCAATCGGCGGCGCAACATTTGGCGGAAAGATTCACCTTCCTTGGACAGGAACCGGAGAAAATGCACAGTATCTTCTTTGGGGTGATTTCCTTACTCAGGTAATTAACTTCATTATCATGGCATTTTGTATTTTCTTAATGGTTAAAGCAGTAAACAAGCTTACAAGCATTGGCAAAAAGAAAGAAACACCTGCTGCTCCAACAACAAAGATTTGTCCTAAGTGCCGGAGCGAAATCAACATTGACGCGACAAAGTGTCCTTGTTGTACAGCTGATTTAGATGCATAAATAATTTCTATGAAGTTAAACTCCGGGAATTAAAAATCCCACAAAAGAAACTTTAATTTTCAAAAAACGAACTATAATTTTTCAAAATATAACAAAACCTGCAGGCTTTAATAACCTGCAGGTTTTGTTCTTCTATTAGGATCGCTGTTTAGTAGCTGAAATCCGCTTTTTATGATAATGTAACGGTTATTATTACGTAACTTGTTCCGTAATTAACCTTTGTAGCACTTTGAATGGTTGCATACTGTGAAAGCAAGGTTTGAATTGTACTCCAGTTATATATGGAGGTTGGCATCAAAAGCCTTATTTTGCTTGAACCTGTGCTTATATATGGTAAAACATACGTATCAAACACTGTTTGTGTAAGTTCATCCACCTTACAAAGAGGAGAAACATAATTTACATACGTGTACGAGTTTGAATTTGTACTGTTTGGTGCATCTGACGAGCTTCCCATCACAATAGCATTTCCGTCTTTATCAATTGAATATATTCTGTATGAAGTATCGCTGCTGCCTGATTTTTCCGTCTGATACGAAAGTCTCCAATAATCATACGGAAGAAGAAATGTATTATAAAGGATGTTATCGATACTTCCGTAAGCCGTAACCGTAACGCTTCCATTTTTGGATATTACCGGATCACCCGCGGTTACATCAATGTAATACCAGTTGCTTCCAATATATACTGCATTCCAGCAATGATACTCAGAACCCGATGTTGAGGTATCATACATATATCCGTAAATGGTTCTGCATTTAATCTCTACATTATATATCTCGTAAATTATATCAAGCATATAATCAAAAGCTTTTGCATATCCTTCACACACAGCTTCATGATTAACAATTGCTCCGTACGCTTCAAATACCGATAAATCAAAGGAAAGATTTGCCGCATCTTCATCCGAATATCCTTGTGATATGTATGTCTGGTAAAGTTCATATCCTTCAACATCATACGTTACATATCTTACAATCCATTCATACACAAGCTTTATTGCCACAACTTTTCCTGCATCCGTCGATAAAAGCGTTTTACTTAATCCCATCGAGCTGACCGCTTCATATGTTGCATTATATAATGCCGCCGCCTGCGTTGCAGACGTTGTCGCGGCTTCCGTAGTCATTTGAGAAGTCGTAGTCGTTGTAGTAGTTGTTGTTTGCGTTGTTGTAGTTGTTATTTCATCTGAGGAATCTGAAGAATCCGTAGTAACAGCGGATGAATCATCTGTCGTCGTATTGTTTAACGAAGCATCCGAAAACGGACTTATTGTGGTTGTTTCATCCGAAACATTTGTTGTTGCGCCGTCTGTTATTGTCTGAGTTGCGCCTTCAACCGAAGAACCGACTTCGTCTGTCAAATCCGATGTTTCATCTACCGTCTTGTAAGAATTGGCAGTAGTAACGGTTGCCCTGTCGCTACCGCAGGAAGTAACCAAAAAAGATGCCAAAATTAAAATGGCAAGATTTGAAAATATTCTCTTTTTCATATATATCACCAACCGCGCATTTTGCGGTGTATGTCCTTAGTTAAAAAGTATAAATTAAACCTTAATTAATTATCCGACCGTCTGCACCGGTCATGTAAAAGTAAACTGTGTTAACCGACCTAAATTATGTAAACCATTTATACTGCCTTTTATTTATAAAGGATTAAACCGCAAGAGCACATTTGACTTTCTCAAACTGCCGCAAAACAAGGACAACCACTTTTTTTGAATCCTCAAAAGCCATGGTAAAACAGCGGTTTTCTTCTCCATAAATAAATATACTTTAACGATATTTTTTTTGCAAGTATTTTTTAAAAATTACTGAATTTTTATCAATTTTGAAAATGCAGCGAGCATTTTTCTCACGCCAAAATTATCAAACGAAACCGTCACCTCATAATCTCTTCCGGCATCAGTTATGCTAAGAACGGTACCGCGACCGTA
The DNA here is from genome assembly GCA_905236025.1 of uncultured Lachnospiraceae bacterium. GTDB lineage: Bacteria > Bacillota > Clostridia > Lachnospirales > Lachnospiraceae > CAJOOB01. The sequence goes on along the minus strand of CAJOOB010000024.1, from coordinate 7,840 downwards.
TTTTACATGAGAAACCCTGTCTCCAATACCGTATAAAAGGGCCTGCGGCTTACTTTTAAGAGTGATTCCCTTTGTAAAGCCGACTGTTGGCTCATCTGAATCATCAGAAGGAGCGCCAAAGCCAAACGGTTTGGATCTGAAATTCGAAATATAGTTCGGTTTTTCTTTTTTATAGTTCTTTTTGACAGGATTATAGTTTTCCTTGTCACTTGAAAGCAGTTCGCAAGGAATTTCCTCAATAAACCTTGAAGGCGCATTATACTGCGTTTCGCCCCTTAACATACGGGTTCTTGAATTAATGATTGTAAGCTCTTCCATTGCTCTTGTAATTGCAACATAACAAAGACGTCTTTCTTCTTCAAGTTCTTCATTATCCTCATTTGCCGCAAAACCCGGGAAGAGATTTTCTTCCATACCGCATATATAAACTCTTGGAAATTCAAGTCCCTTGGCACTGTGAATTGTCATTAAGGCAACGTAATCCGCATTCTCATCATAATTATCAATATCAGCAACAAGCGCCACTTCTTCTAAGAAAGATGAAAGGCTTTCTTCTTCATCATCCGCAATATTGTCTTCGTAATTCAAAATCTTGTTACGAAGTTCATCAATATTTTCAATTCTTGCAAGTGACTCTTCAGTATTTTCTGCCTGAAGTTCTTTTATATATTCCGTTACATCAAGTATCTCATCATATAATGAAAGTACGTCAGAAGGATCAAGTTCCGTTCTTAATCTCTGTATAAGATTTACAAACTCCAAAACCTTTGCTGCTGACTTTGCAGAAAGCAGTTCGTTTGCATGCTTACATGCTTCAAAGAAACTTGTACCGTACGTCTCTGCGTATGTGCTTAACTTTTCAACCGAGGTTGCACCAATACCACGCTTTGGCACATTTATGATTCTTTTTGTGGCAACATCATCAAGCCCGTTATCAACGGTTTTAAGGTATGCCAAAACATCTTTAATTTCCTTACGCGCATAAAAGTTTACGCCACCAAAAAGCCTGTAAGGAATATTGTATGCAATAAGTTTTTCTTCTAAGATACGTGACTGCGCGTTTGTTCTGTAAAATACAGCGTTATCATTATAACTTCTTCCGTTTCTTACTGCCTTTAAAATATCCGTTGCAACATACTCCGCCTCATCATATGCGGTGGCACATTCTTTATGTGTTATCTTTTCACCCTTTTCATTTTCAGTCCAAAGGCGCTTTCTCTTTCTTCCTTCGTTATTTGAAATCACTGCATTTGCAGCATCAAGGATGGTCTGAGTTGAACGGTAATTTTGTTCAAGACGAATCACCTTTGCTTCGGTAAACACCTTTTCAAAGTTTAAAATGTTATATATGTTTGCACCTCTGAATTTATAAATGGACTGATCATCATCACCCACAACACAGAGGTTTCTGTTTTTACGAGCAAGCAGTTCAACCAGTCTGAACTGCACGTTGTTTGTATCCTGGTATTCATCCACCATTATGTAAAGGAATCTGTTTTGGTACGATTCCAAAACATCCGGACACTGCTCAAAGAGTAACACTGTCTTTACTAAAAGGTCATCAAAATCAAGGGCGTTATTCTTTTTAAGTTCCTGTTCATATTTTTCATAAGCTTTAGGGAGAATGTCCGCTTCATAATATCCGCCGTTTTCTGCGCCTTTTTGTCTGCACATTCCCGGTGTTATCATGTCATTTTTTGCCGCAGAAATATCACGCAGTATTCTCTTTTCCTTATACTGCTTTGTATCAATATTAAGACGCTTACAAATATCCTTCATAAGTGTCTTTTGATCGTCCGTATCGTAAATGGTAAAGTTTGTATCATACAAAAGTCTGTCTATGTGCCTTCTTAAAATCCTTACGCAAAGCGAATGGAAGGTACTTACCCAAACACTTTCAGAGCCTTTATCTACAATTCTGTCAACTCTTTCTCTCATTTCGGCAGCCGCTTTATTAGTGAAGGTAATGGCCATTATATTCCATGGAGGAACCATTCGTTCCTCGATCAGGTATGCTATTCTGTGAGTTATAACCCTTGTCTTACCGGAGCCTGCGCCGGCAAGAATAAGTAAAGGTCCTTCTGTTTGGCAGACAGCCTGCGCCTGCATATCATTTAATTTAACTTCCATATATATCCTCTTTTATATAATTTCATATAATAAATCTGTCTCTGTACATTAGACGACACCAAAATATTGTACCACATTATCGGTTATATTTAAATAATTCTTGAATCATAGTTTTTAATACTATATAATAAGGTCATAACATAAAGGAGACAGATATGGACAATCCCAAGAATCAATTTGATAACGAACCGGTTGATATTATGAAGATATACAGAAATATCCGTTCAAAATTAAAGGGTATTAATCCTTCGGATATTCCAAACATTGATTTATATATGGACCAGGTTACAACCTTCATGGATGAACATCTTACATACTACAAAAGAAAAGAAGAAGACAAGATTCTTACAAAGACAATGATTAATAATTATGCAAAAGCAAATCTCATGCCTTCTCCGGAAAAAAAGAAATATTCCAAAGACCATCTTGCACTAATGATTATGATCTACTATCTTAAGAACGTTCTATCCATTTCGGACATTACTACTCTTATGGAAAACGTAACGGATAAGCATTTCAACAATCAGGAAGGCCCAAACCTTGTGGACATCTATTCATACCTTTACACCTCTTCTCCAAAGGTTGCGGACAGAGTTGATAAGGATATTGAAAAGATATGCAACATCGTTGATAATCAGATTGCCGACAACGAAGCAATTGCTGAATCCCGTGATTTCATTATTTTAGCGGACCTTGCGGTTGATATTACTTTAAAGAAAAGACTTTTGGAAGAATATATTGACAGACTCGCAGAAAAGAAGGAAGCTGCCTTAGAAGAAGAAAAGAAGCAAAAAGAAGAGGCGGAACGTCTTCTGAAAGAGATTGAAAAAAGCAACAAAAAGAGCGCGAAAAAAGGAACTGTGTAAACAGTTCCTTTTCTTATAATCCATAAACCTTTGCTTTATTATTACGTAATCTCTTGATGTCGAATATATAATAATACTAATTGCCTCGAATTATAACTTAACTACATTAACAGCCTGTGGTCCCTTAGCGCCGTCAGTTATTTCAAACTCAACAGCCTGGCTTTCTTCTAACTGCTTATAGCCTTCTCCCTGAATACCGGAGAAATGAACGAATACATCCTTACCCTCTTCAGTATTGATGAATCCGTAACCCTTTTGGTTGTTAAACCACTTTACAGTACCTTTCATAGGATACCTCCAAAAAATAACATTAAGACTGTAAAACCAATCCTGTTTTAGAATACCACAATAAATTGTGATAGTCAATCAAAATAAACGCTAAATGATGTGTATTTTATCATTTTTTATGCGCTTCTTCATTATTTTTTGAAATAATATCCATCGCGGTTTTCTTATTATCTTCTGAATATTTATACAGTATATTCGGATATTTCTCCATATAGTATCCGTACACTTTTCTTGCGTGGTCCGGATGAACGTTGTAAATAGTCTTTTTCTGGCCATCGGCAAGGATAAACACCATATCTGTATGGACTCCCACGTGTTTATTGAATATCTCCCTTATATGCTGATAGCTATACATCCAGACAAGCTTATCATTGGGAATTATCAGGGTTTCGTGATAATTTAAGTCTATAAAGTAATTCTTTGTAACAATTGTATTTGCCGTACGCATTATCACACCGTACGTAAGCTCGTTATCAAGCTTCGGAAGAAATCCCTTAAACTCCTTGTAATTAAGGTGGTTAAGCTTTCTAAGCGTTCTAAATGTCGGATGTAATATGAACGGATTCACAATATACGTAATAAATATTACAAACATTACAACCGCAAATCCCACAAACAAAAGAAGTATAATGTATAAAATCACGTATGCATAAAAGCTGTACGTTGCATTATCAAGAAAGAACTTAGGCGTTGCCTCTTCTAAGCCTTCCATTGTCCAGGATATATCTGCAGCATAAAGCGTAAGCATTTTTTCGTATTTATCATCGATTTCCGCCTTTTTACAATACACGGTCACATTAGATATTACGCCTGATTCATCCGGTTTATAATCAGATGAAAGAAGTACAAAAACGCTGTGATCTCCGATTATTGCGTAATAATACGCGCCCGTTACGGAGTTTCTTCCAACGACGTCGTATCCCGTATATGTAAGTTTTTCAAAGTTTATCTTGTAATAATCGCTGTTGTTAAGTATATCCAGCGTCTCCTCATACGAGGACTCCTGATTTATCTTTATGGTTTTTGGAAAAATAATATCCTTAAACGGAATAAGTATAAATACTAGGGAAAGCAGAATAAGCGCAACAAGCGGCATTAACATATACAGTATATTTACTTTTTTTATGTAACCTACAATTTTCTTAACATTCATTGCTCATTAAATCCCGCATACTTGCACGTTTATATGTTCTTAATTCGTTTAATTATTCTTCGTCAGTTGATGCTTCATCTTCAACCGTAAATACTGTGCCGTCTTCGTTATAAATTGTAACGGATGTGATCACAGGCTGTGATGTTGATGCAAGTGTTCCGCTTGAAGAATCTGAATATTCAGCGTTTTCTGAAAGGTATTCACAAAGTTCTTCGATAATGTCCCAGCCTTCAGTAACATAACCAAATGCAGCATATAAGCCGTCAAGTGAAGATGTGTAATCATCTGATAATGTAAAGAAGAACTGACTTGAAGCCGTGTCATAACCCGTCGATGAACGAGCCATTGAGATAACGCCTGTTGTATGCGAAATATCGTTATCTACACCGTTTGATGAAAATTCACCTGTGATTGTTTCATCTGATCCGCCCGTTCCGTCAGCATCCGGGTCACCACCCTGTAAACAGAAGTTTTCTACATATCTGTGGAATGTAAGACCGTCATAAAAGCCTTCAAGTGAAAGTTCAATAAAGTTTGCAACCGTGATTGGTGCTGTATCTGCATCAAGCGCAATTGTTACGGTACCGTAATCTTCAATCACCATTTCTGCATAATATGTGCCCGAAAGGCTGTCCGGATCCACTTCGTAATCTACCGAGTCAGCAGATGCCGTTGTTGTGGTTGTTGATGATGTGGCATCTGATGTTGTATTCTCTCTGAATATTGTAAAATAGCAAACCAGGCAGAATATAACCGCTGCAAGGATTCCAATTAAAGTGGACTTATTCTTTTTCCAAAATTTTTTCATTTCTAGTCTCCTTAAATCATAATTTGGTATATCAAGAATACTCTAATCAATTTCTAAAAGCAATGTAAATTCTGTGAAATTTACGTAGATTACAAATTTGATATATAACAAAACTGTTATTTTTCATATAATTATTTATCGCTTATCATTGCCTTTAATTCATCTAAGGTTATTTCGTAGTTTTTACGGCAGAACTGGCAATTAACCTCAACAGGCTTACCGTCTGCAATCATTGATTCAATCTCTTTTTTACCGGTACTCATTACGGCGCGCATTACTCTTTCTTTGCTGCAATCGCACATAAACTTAGGATTTACCTTTTCATTTATCTTTAAATCCATATCTGAAAGAAGCATTGAAAGAATGTCTTCAGGCGTCATTCCCTTATCAAGCATATCCGTAACAGATGTAATTTCACCAATCTTTGCCTCAAGCTTTCCAATCACTTCTTCAGGTGCATCAGGCATTAACTGGATGATAAAGCCGCCCGCTTCTCTTACCGTATTTTCTTTATTCATTAAAACGCCAAGGCCTACAGATGAAGGTGTCTGCTCACTTGTTGCAAAGTAATATGTAAGGTCGTCTCCAATTTCTCCGGTTACAAGGTTTACGGTTCCCGAATACGGCTCTTTTAAGCCAATGTCTTTTATTACCGTAAGTGTGCCGTAACCAAGCGCACCACCCACATCAAAGTGACCGAAGTAATTTGCTTCGTTTACAAATGAAGGGTTGTAAACATATCCTTTAACGGTAAGCTTTGAGGTTGCCGTTACAACAAGTCCCTGCATTGGACCGTCCCCTCTTATTATTATGCTTACCATATCATCATCATTTTTTTGCATACTGCCCATTATTACTGCTGCAGTCATTGTTCTTCCAAGAGCCGCCGTTGCAACAGGGCTTAAATTATGCGTCTTTCTGGCTTCTTCAACCAGTTCTTTTGTTGTTGCCGCGTACGCTCTTATTGTGCCGTTTGCTGCAGTTGCTTTTACAATATAATCTGACATTTCTTCTCCTTAGTTTTCTTCAAATATCTTTTTCTTCGTATCTTTTGGAAGTCTTGATACCGCAAGATACCTTTTCTGTCTTGTTTCTCCCTCATCTTTACTTATATCCGTAAATGATAACACTTCCAAACCTGCCAGTTTTAATATGTACTCAATATCTTCTTTTTCATATCCCCTTTGAATGTGGGTTTCCTCGCATCTTTCGTATGTTTCTTCCTCCCGCTTTATAAACAGGGTTAAATCAATTTCATTTATATTTGTTTCAGAGTCATACCAGTTTTCCCAGATAAAGCTTAAATCTTCTCTGTTTTCTGCAATTGTGTTACACCCTATCATTTTGTATTTCTTTGGTGTATTAAAATCAAAGATGAATAATCCGCCGGGCTCAAGGTAGTTATTTACAAGCTTAAAGACTTTTAATAAATCATCTTTATTTGTTATGTAATTTATTGAGTCGCATACGGATATTACACTTTGTACCGTGCCGTAGAGTTCAAACTCCCTCATATCCTGGCAAAGGAAAAGAATGTCTTCGTCTTCTTTTTCGCTCTTTTTTGTTGCTTCTTCAAGCATTTCAAATGACGAGTCAACGCCAATCATATCATACCCTGCTTTTGCAAGGCGTAACGTCATTTCACCCGTTCCGCATCCCAAATCAAGGCATAATGAGGGTTTAATATCATATTTTTTGAATTCTTTTAATATACGCTTTTCCCATTTGTCATATGGTACGTTATCCATTAAAAGATCATATTTTGTTGAAAAATCTTCGTACATGATTCACCTATTTAACACGCTTTATTACGGTATCGTAGCCATCGTTACCATAATCCAAGGAACGTCGCACTCTGCTGATTGTTGCCGTTGAAGCGCCGGTCTTTTCCGATATTTCCACGTATGTGTTGTTGTTTCTTAACATCTTTGCAACTTCAAGTCTTTGCGCCATTGAGATTAACTCGTTTGCCGTGCACAAATCTTCAAAAAAAGCAAAACATTCTTCCCTGTTCTTAAGTGTAAGAATGCCGTCAAAAAGTGATTCAACTTCTTTTGTTCTGAGTTTATCCATATTTCTTCCCGTTTCTGTGACGTTTGTATGCCCTTTAGCCTGCCCCGTCACTAGGCGTGGCTTTCGTACTGTACAATTTTAACACACTAAAGCAAAACAGTAAAGTAAAACGCCTTACATAATGTAAGGCGTTATCTGAGACATGGGGGATTCGAACCCCCGACAACTTGATTAAAAGTCAAGTGCTCTACCACCTGAGCTAATATCCCATATTAAATTTAGCAGACACATAGTTGTTATAGACAGGGCTAGTTGGATTCGAACCAACGCGTGAGGGAGTCAAAGTCCCTTGCCTTACCACTTGGCTATAGCCCTATGCAAAATTTAAGGGTGGATAAAGGGATTCGAACCCTTGACCCCCAGAGCCACAATCTGGTGCGCTAGCCAGCTGCGCTATATCCACCATAATGCCTTGGGCATTTCTGCTATTAAATTATGCCTATAAAAGGCAAATGTGCCCGAAGGGATTCGAACCCCCGACCCACGGCTTAGAAGGCCGTTGCTCTATCCAGCTGAGCTACG
>CAJOOB010000023.1 GCA_905236025.1 uncultured Lachnospiraceae bacterium | reverse complement strand
TTTCTTGGGGGTACTTACATTTATTTCAGGACTTTCTTATACTAAGGTAAGATGGGGTAAAAACAACGCTTCTAAACAGATGACACTTGTTATTACACCGTTTTTAACAGGATTTTCTGCCTTTATGGCATCGGGATGTTCAAGATACGGTGCGATTGAAGCAAAGCAGGCAAGTGATACATTTGCCGCTGCAAGAGGATATATTTGCGAAGTATCCTCATACGCAATCATTGTTTTAAGTATTATACAGCTTGTTTTAATTACTAATTGCATTATAAAGAAAACGGAGATTGAAGCAGATACCGTCAAACCTTTTGTAAATAAAAAGTTTGTGGCTGTTTCATATGTACTTAATACAATGATTGTTTTTACCGTTTGTATAAGACATATTATAAATGTTGATTATAATACGGGTATATTTGTGCTTTTGCTTGGATTGTTCGCAGTATATATACTTGGCGAATTTATCAAAAGAAGAAAGGTTATCAGTACTTTAATTACTTACATATACATGGTTATATTTGTTGTGATGGGTCTTTACGGCTTTACAGACGAATTCCTTGTATTTAATACGGTTTGCGCCGTAATCACTGGCCTTATAGGCGTTGCGACCGTTATGGGACTCATAACGTTACAAAAAAGCAACAATCAATAATGTAAAGGAGCTTTAAATTATGTACTCATTTGATGAAGTAAAGAAATGTGATCCGGAAATTGCGGAAGCAATGGCTAAAGAAGTTGACAGACAGAACAGCCATATTGAATTAATCGCTTCCGAAAACTTTGTAAGTAAAGCGGTTATGGCGGCTATGGGCAGTCCGCTTACAAACAAATATGCCGAAGGTTATCCGGGAAAGCGTTATTACGGCGGATGCGAATACGTTGATATTGTTGAAACGCTTGCAATTGAAAGAGCTAAAGAACTTTTTGGTGCAGAATATGTTAATGTTCAGCCTCACTCAGGTGCACAGGCTAACCTTGCCGCATTCTTTGCAGTTGTTGAACCGGGCGACACCGTAATGGGTATGAACCTTGCACACGGCGGTCATTTGACTCACGGATCACCTGTAAACATTTCAGGTAAGTATTTTAATATTGTTCCTTACGGTGTAAACGAAGACGGATACATTGATTACGACGAAATGGAAAAGCTTGCTCTTGAAAATAAGCCAAAGCTTATTGTTGCGGGCGCAAGTGCTTATCCAAGAGAGATTGATTTTAAGAGAATAAGAGAAATTGCTGATAAAGTTAATGCGGTTATGATGGTTGATATTGCTCATATTGCAGGTCTTGTTGCAGCAGGTCTTCATCAGAGTCCTGTTCCTTATGCTGATATTGTTACAACAACAACTCATAAGACACTTCGCGGACCACGTGGAGGCATGATAATGGCAACAGCAGCCGCAAATGAGAGATTTAACTTTAATAAGGCTGTATTCCCGGGTATCCAGGGCGGTCCTTTAATGCATGTCATTGCTGCAAAGGCTGTAAGTTTTAAGGAAGCTCTTTCTCCTGAATATAAGGAATATATGAAGCAGGTTAAACTTAATGCCGCAGCTCTTGCAAAGGGTCTTACAGACAGAGGATTTGACCTTGTTTCAAACGGTACGGATAATCACCTTATGCTTGTTGACTTAAGAAGCAAGAATATTACGGGTAAGGCATGCGAGAAGTTACTTGATGCAGCAAATATCACATGTAACAAGAATGCAATTCCTAACGACCCTGAAAAACCATTTGTAACAAGCGGTATCAGACTTGGTACACCTGCCGTTACAACAAGAGGTTTTAAGGAAAACGATATGGATATGGTTGCGGAAGCAATCTCGCTTCTTGTAGCTTCAGAAGACAATAAGGACAAGGCAATGGCTATTGTCAAAGAACTTACAGATGCACATCCTTTATACGAGGCTTTAAGATAATATAAAACAAATTACAAAACAAGGAAGGTAAATATGGCCGGTTCAACTTTTGGAAATATCTTTAAAATTACAACTTTCGGTGAATCACACGGAGCAGGCGTGGGTGTGATTGTGGACGGCTGTCCTGCGGGACTTTTACTTGATGCTTCAGATATTCAAAAGGATCTTGACAGAAGAAAACCGGGTCAGAGTAAATTTACAACTCAAAGAAAAGAAGATGACGAAGTTGAGATTCTTTCCGGTGTCTTTGAAGGAAAAACCCTTGGTACACCAATTTGCCTTCTCATTAGAAATACATCTCAAAGATCTAAGGATTACGGCGCCATTAAAGATACTTACAGACCGGGACATGCGGATTTTGGCTTTGATGCAAAATATGGTTTTAGGGATTACCGCGGCGGCGGAAGATCTTCAGGAAGAGAGACGGCTGCAAGAGTGGCTGCGGGAGCAATTGCAAAAAAGGCTTTAAAAGAGCTTGGAATTAATGTTTTTGCATATACTTCGTCTGTTTCTTCAATTGAGTGCGATCTTGCAAATTTCGATTTAAACGAGGTTTCAAACAATATGCTCTATATGCCTGATGCACAGGCTGCAAAAAAGGCGTCTGAACTTGTTGAAGAAATGCGTAAAAAAGGCGATTCCGTGGGAGGCAGTGTTACTTTGATTGCTAAAGGAATGCCTGCGGGCGTTGGCGAACCGGTATTTGATAAACTTGATGCGAAACTTTCACAGGCAATCATGTCTGTGGGGGCGGTTAAAGCCGTGGAAATTGGTGATGGAATCAAGGCTTCGCTATCATGCGGTTCGCAAAATAATGATAATTTTTATATGAATGACGGCAAGGTTTCGGTTAAAACAAACCATGCGGGCGGAATTTTGGGCGGAATATCAAACGGAGCGGATATTGTGTTAAAAGCTTATTTTAAGCCGACACCTTCAATTTATACAGAACAGTCGACCGTTAATAATAAAGGCGAGGATGTTAATATAAAAATTGAAGGTCGTCATGACCCGATTATTGTGCCAAGAGCAGTTGTCGTGGTTGAGAATATGGCGGCAATTGTCCTCTTTGACGGTCTTTTGATGAATGCAACCTCGTCAATGGATAAGATTAAAAAGCTGTATTAATTTAGATTTGTAATGTGGAGAATGATATGTATAAATTGCTAAAAAAAGACGGTGAGGCACGAAGAGGCGAATTTGCAACCGTTCACGGAATTGTACAGACGCCTGTCTTTATGAATGTCGGAACCGTTGCGGCAATAAAGGGAGCCGTATCCACTAAGGATTTGGAAGATATCGGCTGCCAGGTTCAGCTGTCAAACACTTACCATCTGCACGTTCGTCCGGGAGATGAGCTTGTTAAGTCGCTTGGCGGATTGCATAAATTTATGTCGTGGAACAGACCAATCCTTACCGATTCAGGCGGATTTCAGGTCTTTTCTCTGGCAAAATTAAGAAAAATAAAGGAAGAGGGCGTGTGGTTTAATTCTCATGTCGATGGCCGTAAAATCTTTATGGGGCCGGAAGAGAGCATGCGAATCCAGAGTAATCTTGGTTCCACAATTGCCATGGCTTTTGATGAATGTGTTGAAAATCCGGCGCCCAAAAATTATGTGCAGGATTCTGTTGACCGAACGACAAGGTGGCTTAAACGCTGCAAGGATGAAATGGCGCGGTTAAATTCACTTGAAGATACAATTAATAAGCACCAGATGCTTTTTGGTATTAACCAGGGCGGTACTTATAATGACATAAGAATTGAGCATGCAAAAACCATTGCGGATATGGATTTGGACGGATACGCAATAGGAGGGCTTGCGGTTGGCGAAAGCCATGAAGAAATGTATGATATAATTGAACATGTTGTGCCTTATCTTCCAAAGGATAAGCCGATTTATCTTATGGGCGTCGGAACACCGGTTAATATTTTAGAGGCGGTTGAAAGAGGTGTTGATTTCTTTGACTGCGTATATCCTTCAAGAAACGGAAGACACGGACATGTTTATACAAATCACGGAAAGCTTAATCTTTTCAATGAAAAGTTTAAGACGGATGATTCCCCTATTGAAGAGGG
>CAJOOB010000022.1 GCA_905236025.1 uncultured Lachnospiraceae bacterium | reverse complement strand
CAATCGAGTAGGCTGACTCCTACTCGATTTCGCACGCGAACATTCCGCACTTAGTGCTCCATGTTCTTACGACCGGCAAATGAATTTGTATGCAAGCATCCATTCGCTTGCCGGTCTTGTGCATCAAAAAAGCCGCAGGGAAACCTTGTCCCCTAACGGCCTTTATTTTACTGTAACTTTAAAATAAATGATTCATATGCGCGAAGCGGCACATTAACCCTGTATGGCCTGTTATCTGCCGGCTCCTTTAAAGACTTGTATGACTTCTTGCGAACTGTTTTTGTTACGTCATTTATGTCAACGTATGATGTAAGAATCATCTTGTATGTTCCTTCTACCGGAACACCCACGCAATAATCCGGTCTGTCAATCGGCGTGAAATTACAGACAAAGATAAGGCAATCCTTATAATCTCTGGGGTTTTTGCGCACGAAACTAAAGATACTTCTGTCGGCATCATCACAATTTATCCACTCAAAGCTTCTCCAGTCATTGTCATATGCGTAAAGTTCTTTTGTTTTTTTATAAAGTGTAAGCAAGTCTTTTACGTGCTTTTGCATGCGTAAATGTAACGGATCGTTTAAAAGTTCCCACTGAAGACTTGTCTTTTCATTCCATTCCGTCTTTTGAGCAAAATCCTGCCCCATAAACAAAAGTTTCTTGCCCGGATGTCCCATCATAAACGTATACGCAGCCCTTAAGTTTGCGTGTTTATCAACTTCGTAACCCGGCATCTTCTCAAGCATTGAACACTTAAGGTGTACAACCTCATCATGAGAAAGTACGAGTATGTACCTTTCGCTGAATGCGTATGTAAGGCTGAATGTAATCTTGTTATGCGCACCCTTTCTAAAATACGGGTCACTTCTCATATAATCAAGGAAATCGTTCATCCATCCCATATTCCACTTATACTTAAAGCCCAGTCCATCATCCTCCGGTCTGCATGTTACCTTCGGCCAGGCCGTGGATTCTTCCGCAATAAGGAAGGCTCTTGGGGCACGTCTGCTCATAATGGAATTTATATGCTTGAAGAACTCAATCGCTTCAAGGTTTTCGTTTCCGCCGTATTTATTCGGTACCCAATTGCCGTTCGAGCGGCCATAGTCCAGGTAAAGCATTGATGCAACAGCGTCCACTCTTAATGCGTCTATATGATATTTCTCAACCCAAAACAATGCGTTTGCAATCAAGAAATTCTTTACTTCGTTTTTATTATAATCAAATACTTTTGTACCCCAGTCAGGATGCTCACCTTTTCTTGTGTCCGCGTATTCATAAAGCGGCTCTCCGTCAAAGTTTGCAAGTCCGTGCGCGTCTTTTGGGAAATGTGCAGGTACCCAGTCCAAAATTACGCCAATTCCCTTTCTGTGCAGGAAATCTACAAGGAACATAAAATCTTCAGGCGAACCGTATCTCGATGTCGGAGCATAATATCCCGTTACCTGATATCCCCATGAACCGTCATACGGATGCTCAAGTATACCCATAAGTTCAACGTGTGTATAGCCCATCTCTTTTACGTAAGATGCAAGCTTTTCCGCTAAGATTCTGTAATCATAAAATCCGTCTTCATTTAAGGAAAAATCTTTTTGCCAGGAGCCAAGGTGACACTCATAAATTGACATTGGTCTGGTTTCTGAATCATGCTTTTCCGTTTCTTTTATCCATTCCGAATCATTCCACGTAAAGCCGTCAATATCACAGATTTTAGATGCCGTACCCGGACGGGTTTCTGCATGAAATGCGTAAGGATCGGCCTTATAAAGAACTTCGCCGTATTTTGTCGTAATGGCGAATTTATACATATCCCACTGTTTTGCGCCTTTAACATATGTTTCCCATATGCCTGAAGTTTCAAGGGGAGTCATTATGTTTGCATTTAAGTCCCAGTTGTTAAAGCTTCCCACAACGGAAACTTTCACTGCATGCGGTGCCCAAACCGCAAAATGCACGGTTGTCTTTTCTTCATCTTTCTCATCATAAATAAGATGAGCCCCCAGTTTTTTATAGATTTCGTAATGTGTCCCCTGTCCAAACACATACCTGTCCGCAGACGTAATCCACTCCATTTTAATACCTTTCGTTTTTCAATTTTTTAGCGTCGTACAACCTCGTTTAACACGCCTTTTCCGTAGGTATAACCGGCATAGATTTGTTGCGTGTTTTGCATAACGCTCTCCGAATTATCTTCTTTAGCTATTATAACAAAACTGTCCCTTAATTTCATCATAATTTCACCGACAATTTCAAAATTTATCATTTCTTTTTTGATAATGCTTTGAAACATGGAGTTATTTAAAAACAAATAAAGTTTTTGTAAATCCAAAGAAAGAGCGTATTCATAATCAAGCGACTCTAAAAGGTCCGTAAAGCACTTCTTTACCGCCTTACAGCATGCGATAAAGTTGTCATAATCGCCCTTTTTAAAGTATTCTTTTGCCTCGTTAAAATATTCAATCGCAATATCATATGTTATTACGACAAGCTCCGATCTGTTTGCCCGACTTACTCTTGTCTGAAAAACCAACATCTGTTCTTTAGTCATATCTTTCTCCGTTTCCGCCTATTAGCCCTGAAGTATCTGCAATACTTTTTCCGGTGACTGATTTGCCTGGCTCAACATTGCAATCGACGCCTGTGAAATAAGATTCTTTGTTGTATATGTTGTCATTTCTGCTGCCATATCCACGTCTTCAATCGTCGAAAGGGAGCTTGTAAGATTTTCTGTTGTAACCTGCACGTTTGAAACTGCCGCTTCCAAACGGTTTTCATACGCACCAAGCTGTGAACGGATGCTGTTTACTCTCTCTATTGCTCCGTTTATTGCCGTAATTGCATTCGATGCAGCTTCATGTGTTCTTATATTTACTTCAGCAATTCCCAAAGTTTCGGTATTTACCTTTGGAATGTTTACTTCAAGTGTCTGGCCTTCGTTCGCGCCAATCTGTAATGTCATCGAGCCGGCGGATACAACGCTGAAGCGCACCCTTGTACAGGAAATATCATTACTGTAGTTGTTGCTATATGTGCCTTCCGAAACTTTTATTGTCATTTCAAATCCGCCTCTGTCAACAACAGTCATGTATTCGCCGTCTGTTGTAACCGTTGCGGTTTCTGAAAATCCGTCATCGCTTGTGTAAAGTTTAATTCCTGTATCCGTTCCTTTTGTTGATACAGAAAGTTCTTCACCTTCAGAAAATGTATATCCAAAGAGGGCCGCGGTCTCTTCATCGCTAAAGCTTACCGTTACCGTGTTTTTGCTGCCGTAATAGTAGTGTTCCAGTGAAATCGCCGAATCATCCGACGTAACGGTAGTTGTTGCCGCATCCTGCAACGCCTTTAACTTTGAGGCAACATCATCAATCGTATCTCCCTCTTCAATTTCAATTT
>CAJOOB010000021.1 GCA_905236025.1 uncultured Lachnospiraceae bacterium | reverse complement strand
GAAAGTTGATAATGTTTAGAATTGCTAGGATTTTGCCGGTGTGGGCTTGTCGCCCTGCTTCACACCACGGCGGCGAGCGTTGTCAAGGCTTCACCCTCTGGGGCGTGCGAAGCACGGGCTTGACAACCGCGAGTGTAGCCGTGGTATAATGGGAAAGGCAAGCATAAAACCATTAAGTGTTTCTGTTATTAGAAAGGGGAAAAAATGGCGGCATTTAAAAGGCAAGAAGAATCAAAGTATCTTCACGAATATGACCTTGTAGATAGCAAATGGATTCTTGGGGCATCTGATGATAGCGCTGACGATGGGCTTGATGGGCTTGACGTCTTAAATAAGTATGAAAATTATGACGAATATATTATGTGTGTTGATGATCCTAGTATCAGAAAATGGATTACTTTATCTATTATTCAGTGGCGAAAGAAGCTCCGGGAAGATAATAAATCCGCATTAAACGGAATATATTGGGATGTTTTTTCCGATTTTATATTTTTTATGTTCGATAAGACGGTTTTTGACATGGCAAAACTGTTAAATCAATCAAAGCTGTTTCATTATAGTACCGAGCAAATATATAAAAGTTTGGCCACAACACCTTTTGGCCTGAGAAAAGTACGCCATCCAAAAGCCGAATGGATGTTTTTGCTATGTTGTCAATTCCGTATTTCTTTTGATATTCTTTCAAAAGGGAAAGGGGTGTTTTATTCAATAGAGAACAATAAAAATAAGGAAAAATTAGAGAAAATAATCGAACAATCATTCACGATCAATAGCATTGTCGATTATTTTAAAAACGCAATGAACATAAATTTGCTTGAAAATGATAATGTTAAAATGGATGAAAATTTCAAAAAAGCTCAAGATATTGATTTGTTGAAGATGATTACGAACATAACCGGCATCTCTTCAAACGAGTTTGAAGCAGAAGAGATTGAAGTATCACCAGAGTTCGAGTTTTTGGATTGCAACACCAATAGTTTTCTATGCTTCTTGCTGGAAAACTATAGACAATTTAGCTAAAGATTATTATTTTCTTTTTTAAGGACAAGGCTTTTACCTTGTCTTTTCTTATTATACAAGTCGTTATTTGTCGAAGCATTCTTCCTTTTTTTCTTGAACAGGAAATTCCCATTGCCCCCGTATTATAATCAAATCACCTCGATGGATAAAGGCCAAGATTACAAACCGGGAACAGGCGGCATATGCCAGAAAATTTACTGTTATAGCCGATCGAAAAAATCCGCATTATAATCGAGGCACCTCGAAGGATAGAGACCGAGATTACGAACCGGGAACAGGCGGCATATGCCAGAAAATTTATCGGTTATAGAGCCGGTTGTCGTAATCATATATACTCGAACCATCCTGAGGAACAGAAAAGGCGTCATTATATCGAAGCTAGCCGATATTTCCTAATAATCATTATTGATTGAAGACGCCGTTTCTGGTCAAGTGTACACTCGTAACTATCAATCTGAAATACTCTTGAAAGGAGAAATTTTATGGTCGAAAGATTAACGCTTAAGACGAAAAAAGTACAAATACCATTGAAGCAATTATTGGCTGTCGACCAGTTCGCCGTTGTTGATTTCAGGGTCACTTACGCATATGTAAACGGCGAGCGTACCGACAAGCCGAGCGGCGTTCGTTACACCGTGGTCGAGATGCGTTCCGTCAACCGTTTCGATGTTTTCACGCCAACGGCAACGCCAGTCGTGACCGAGGAAATGATCGAGGATGCCGCAAATGCCGGGGGGCATGTTTACGTGAGGCTCACTAACGCCGTTGCAAAGCCTTATCAGGCAGGTTACGGCGAGATCGAATTTTCCGTTTCTGCCGATTCGGTGGAAATCGTTTCAAACAAATAATGATAATGATGGATTACCGCCGGGGCAATCCCGGCGGTGGAAAGGAGAATAACAGGATGTATTTTCTATCTTTTATTTCTATAATTATAGGGTTTGTTGCCTTGATAGTGACCATCACTCCAGATTTGGTCAAATATGCACAAATCCATCACGATGAAGACCATAATCAGGTGTTGTTTAATTATTTAAAGAAGGTTTGGAATGAATGTCATTTTAAAAACACCCAGTCGGTATATTATGCGTATATTGGTCAAGATGAAAACGGTAAAATCAACGCCGATATCGTGACTAATATTTTTGCAAGATATCATGAGTTGTTTAATACTTTTTACTTTTACGGTAGTCAGGATTGTGGTAACCGTGTGTTGTATTTATTCAAGTGTCAAGATTTGAACAAACCACTCGAGGAATACGATCTTTGGAAATGCTGTTGCGGATTGTGCAACGAAATTTTAAATAATTATTGGCACAAATACAATCCATATACTGCATTGCCACAGGATTATCACGCCCTTACGTTTTATAACGGCGATATTGTTTTAGCCTTGGCAAAAAATGATGATGGTGCAAGGGAAAATTCAAAAATTATGGCTCAAACAAGGTTGATTTACGAAGGATTAAACCATAACGGCAACAATAATGTCAACATATACGAGGATTGGAAAGAAAATCCTCAAAAAATGTAGCCTATGGTTTACGGATATTTGACAAAGATGCTCCGGCTGTCGGGGGTGAAAATCCCCCTCCGGCTGGACATTCGGACACATCCGCATCTCCTCATGACAGGTAGTAGCGGCACAGGAAAATCGACTGCGCTGGCGTTCCTGTTGGGTAAATTGTTGCAGTCACATCCCGATATCGTGGTTTACTTCTGCGACTTTAAAAACTCGGAAGACTTCTCGTTCCTGTCCGGTTATGAGCATTATTACGCCGGGGAACAATGTTATGAGGGCGTTACAGATTTTTATGAACGGTTTACGGAAGCGAGGAAAAACAGAGATACGTCAAAACGGTATATCCTGATATTTGACGAATACCCGGCTTTTCTGAGCTACACACAAGGCAAAGACAAGATGAACAAGACCAAACAGGCCAACGAGGGGCTTTCAATTATTTCCGAAACCCTGATGCTAGGGCGAGGGATAGGGTTTTGCGTATGGATTCTGGTACAACGAGCCGATGCCTCTCTTTTCGCCAACGGCGCCAGGGATAACTTTATGGTTTTAGCCGCCCTTGGGCGTCTCTCGAAAGAGCAAAAAGGCATGATCTTTCCCGGCGAGGACATACCAGAACGTATATTCGGTGTGGGCGAGGGCTTGTTGCTTGCAGATGGGTTTCCGCTCATGGAAATCAAGTACCCGGTCATCAATGACGTTGACGACTGGAAAAGGCACATCCGAAACATTTTAATGCCGGGCGGCGGTGCGTAGCACGAGCCGCCACGGCATTTAGATGGGCGAAGCCCTTCTTTCGGGCAAGTATTACCCCGAAAGATGCACAAAAGACAAAACGTCAAGAAATCCTTGATTTTAAAGGCTTCAAAGCCCCTCATTCTGTGCAACGT
>CAJOOB010000020.1 GCA_905236025.1 uncultured Lachnospiraceae bacterium | reverse complement strand
TTTTAGACAATTTTTTCACGTTTTTTGTATCATCGTATACAATTATACAAGCAAAAGAAGGAGCATTAAATGCTCCTTCCAAGTATTTCTCCTCTTGCTTCGTCGTAAAAATAAAGGCTGTCAAAGTCCACTCCGGAATCCATCAGATTGCGCATTATATCCAAAAAATGAGCCTGCACGGTTATTACATACTTTACATCTTTATACTTACTTATACATTCTTCGTGTTTACAAACTTCATACCCCTTATATTTGCTGTCCGGATAATTGTTATCACAAATGGCAACAAGGTTTTCGTCCTTGATTTCATCCATTTTTTTCACAACGCCTTTACCAACTTTTCCAAGCCCGTATATCACGTATTTTTCATTTAATAACGGTTTTAAAACTTTTTTATTGTCATCATCTTCCGTATCAAGAAATGTATTTTTTTCTTTTATACAAACCGCCTTATCTTCTGCCGCTTTATATATTGACTCACACACTTTATCAGCATAACTGTCAATATTAAATTCCGAAACTCTCTTTCTTTGTCCTTTCAGAACCTCTTCTTTGTAAGTCTTATCCTTAACTATCCTGTCGATTGCCGCCGCAACGCTTGCAGGTGACTTATCTTTAAGTAAAACACCCGCCCCGCCCATGGTATCGGGGATAGCCGTGCAATCATACGCAACAACACAAACGTCACGTTGCATTGCTTCTAAAAGCGGTATACAAAAGCCTTCATGCTCGCTTAAGCACAGAAACACATCCGCAATTTTGTAATATGCTTCCCATTCATCATCAGGTACTTGTCCTGTAAAAACAACATTTTGAATATCATTCTCCGCAATATATTTTCTTATTGCATTTACGTAATTCTTTATTGCTAATCCGCCGACTAAAATGAGTCTCGACTTAGGATTTACATTTTTATTGTAGTATGCAAAGGATTCCACAATATCCTCAATTTTCTTGTTTGGGGCTATTCTGCCTGTAAATAAAATGTTTACGTAGCCATCGGCTTTATATGTCTCAATTATTTTTTTATTTGGTTCTGTTTTAAATTGTGTAAGGGAAATGATTGGAATAACATCAATTTTACTTTCTTCAAAGCCAAATGATACAAGTTCGTTTTTGTTGTATTTTGACATGCAGATTGCTCTGTTATATCCGCATGCCGTTATACTTGCCTCGTATCTGCCCTGAATGCATGCTGTATATAAATTGTAATCCCATTCCGCAAAAAACTCGGGAGGGGTCACGTTTTGATACACAAGTATTTTCTTTGCATTAATACTTAGTATTTTGTTATTAAGCACTTCACCGATCGTAAAATGATATATAAGTACATCATCTTCATTTACGGGAATGTTTTCAAGGTCGGATACTTCGATTATTTGGCCGTTTTCTTTAATTCCGTTAAGTTTTGGCGTATATATGTAATTTTCAATGTTACTTCTATCAAGGATTTTCTTGACAGACATAATGGCGTTTCCGACACCGGTTCCGGAGCTTAACTCAATAATCGTTTGTATTACTCTCATATTCCTCCAATCTGCGTTTTAGTCACGATCCGCATATTATTTGGTAAATACATTTTTTATTAAATCCGCCCTTATTCCCATTGATATAAGGGTTTCTTTTATTTCCTCAAAGATTTTTCTGTTTGAAATTGCAACAAGAACAACGTCGTATTCCACTCCTTTTATCTCCTCCGGAGAATGCACATTTCCTCCGATTGATTCATAGCTTTTATCTGCCCATAATACAATGTCGCAATATTTTGTATACGAATTCGTTTCGTATAAATCTTTTCCTACTTTGCCAGCCCCGTAAAGTATTACTTTTGATCCCTTCCCTATTTTTTCATACGGGAATCTGTACGTGGAAATTTCCTTGTAATCATCATAATTTTGTTAAATTTCTCTAATAAATGTATTATCACCTGATTTTTTATACACTCTTCCTCGGAATCATATTTGTTATTATAAAATTTTTCGTTTATTTTATCAAAGCCCAGCTGATAAAAAAGAGAAAAGCAAAAATTGTATTTTGTATCAATAATTTTTCTTTTTTTACCAAGTACAACATTAAGCGCATCCTGATCCATAAAAACATTATTTCCGTGAAGTTTATACTGTATAAGCGCATCCCTTGCATTATCTTTTCTCATCTTTTCAAGGTTAAGCAACATCACACCACTGTTAAAATAATGCGTGGTATAAAGACCAATGTTTTGTGCCATATAGGAGCGGCCATCGGCAAGTTTTAAATCACCCATATCGTCTGCGGCAGCAATGTAATAATCACTGATATCCGTATTAAATAACTCTGATAAATCACCATTAATTAAAATATCACCGTCAAGATACAAAACCTTATCCAAATCCTTTAAAAGATCCGGCAAAAAGAATTTAAAAAGGGCTGTTTTTGATACATGAAAATTTTCTATTTTTGTATTTTGGGCATACGTTGAAAGTTCCGCATTTTCAGGCTTTAGAACAGTAAGCGTCACGTTTTTTATTTTACTGAACCGTTGCAGTTTTTCCAAAGAATCACCGGACAAAGAATCCGCAATAACATACACATTTATCGCTTCATTCTCTTTTTGATTTTTAATTAAAGATGTGATTGCAACGCTCATTGGCATTGCGTAATTTTCATCAGTAATAAATACAACGTTCATAAAAT
>CAJOOB010000019.1 GCA_905236025.1 uncultured Lachnospiraceae bacterium | reverse complement strand
CTGATTTTCAGTTTTTCCGCAAAAAGAACATCTTAAATGTTCATTTTTGCCATCATTACCGGTTTTAGCCATGGTATCTCCGATCTTAATTATTTTTTAGCGGCCATAATCTCATCAATGAGGCCGTATTCCAATGCTTCTTCAGCTGAGAGATAATTATCTCTGTCTGTGTCTTTTTCAATTATTGAAATATCTTTACCCGTATTGGCGGCAAGAATTTCATTAAGTTTTTTCTTTGTCTTAAGAATCTGATTTGCAACAATTTCAATTTCAGTTGCCTGACCTTTAGCACCGCCCGATGGCTGGTGAATCATGATTTCTGAATTTGGAAGAGCAAATCTCTTACCCTTTGTTCCGCTTGACAAAAGGAACGCGCCCATACTTGCGGCAAGGCCCACACAAATCGTTGAAACGTCGCATTTAATGTAATTCATTGTGTCATAAATAGCCATACCTGCGGTAACAGAACCGCCCGGGCTGTTAATATAAAAGTTTATATCCTTTTTAGGATCCTCAGATTCAAGATAAAGTAACTGCGCAACGATTAAGTTAGCAGAAACATCAGTAACCTCGTCTCCCAAAAATACAATTCTTTCTTTTAATAATCTTGAATAAATGTCGTATGAGCGTTCGCCTCTGCTGTTTTGCTCAATGACATATGGTATAAAACTCATGCAATCTCCATTCCGGAGCACCAATTTTTATGCTCCACACCTTATTTTCAATCTGTACTATTATACCACAGATACCATCAAATACACCACTAATTTTAGAAAAATATAAGAAAACGGGCATTTGTCAAAAAGACAATGCCCGTTTGAAATTTTATTTAAACTTATTTAACATTAGCAACGATAAATTCTACAGCCTTTTCAACTGCAAGATCTTTCATCATTCTCTTCTTTTCTTTTTCATCAATAAGTTCAACAAGCTTTTCTTTTTCCATCTGGTAAGCAGCTACCATTTCGTCTACTGACTTATTGAAGTCATCTTCCGTAGCTTCAATGTTTTCTGCCTTAACAACAGCCTCAAGAACAAGTCTTGACTGGATTCTTGTAAGAGCCTGTGGTCTCATTTCTTCCTTAAGTTTGTCAACAGTTGCACCTGTGTACTTAAGGTAAGAATTGATATCAAGACCCTGAGCCTGAAGACGTCTTGCGAAATCATCTGTCATGATTCTGCACTGTTCGTCAATCATTTCTTCAGGAATATCCATCTTAGAATCAGCAATTATCTGTTCAATAGCCTTATCTTCAATTTCTCTCTTAACTGCAGCTTTCTTTCTTTCTGCAATCTTTTCCTTTAAGTCTTTTTTGTATTCTTCAAGTGTATCAAATTCAGATACGTCTGATGCGAATTCATCATCAATTTCAGGAAGCTCCGTTGCCTTGATTTCCTTAACCTTAACCTTGAATAATGCAGGCTTACCCTTTAATTCTTCTGCATGATAATCTGCAGGGAATGTAACATTAACATCAACATCATCACCAATATTCTTGCCAATAAGCTGGTCTTCGAATGTATCAATGAATGTGTGTGAACCAATCTTTAATGAATAATCAGAACCCTTGCCGCCTTCGAAAGGAACTCCGTCAATTGAACCTTCATAATCAATAAGAACTGTATCATCCTGCTTAACCGCTCTGTCAGTCACTTCAATCTGACGGCCGTTCTGCTGCTGAATTCTTTCAAGTTCTGTGTTAATGTCTTCTTCAGTAACTTCTTCAGAAGCATGTTCAACCTTAAGACCCTTGTACTTACCAAGAGTTACATCAGGCTTAAGAGCAACTTCTGCTGTATATATAAATGGTTTACCTTTTTCTATCTGAACAACTTCAATCTTAGGCTGTGAAACTATTTCTTCGTCACAATTATCAAGTTCTTTTGCATAAGATGTCTGAATAAGTTCGTCTGCAGCATCTTCGTAAAAAATTGAAGGACCGTAAGTCTTTTCAATAAGCTGACGAGGTACTTTACCTTTTCTGAAGCCCGGTACGCTTATTCTGCCTTTATTTTTCTGGAACGCTTTATCAAGTGCCGCATCAAATTCTTCTGCACTTACTTCGATTGTGAGCTTTGCTTTCTTATTTTCAAGCTTTTCGACTGTTAAACTCATTGTTTTTCCTCCTTAAGGGTTGCATTGCAATCACATATTTTATCATACGCTTTATTTTTTGTAAATCCCTAATTTTATCCTTATGTAAACGTACAAATTACTGCCTTTTATAAATATTACCTTGCCTTTGCATTTTTTTGAATAAACTCTGCGGGGATTTTTGCATTTTCGTTATATCTTGCAAGATTATACATCTCATAAATCTCTTTATTTTCTGCATTTTCCGTTTTCTTTTTTATCATATCCCCATAAACCTCAAGCGGAGTAAGGCTTAAATCCAAATCATATCCCGATTTGATTTTTTTATAAACACGCTTTTTATATATATAACGCACTTTTCCCGCATCATCAAGTTCTGACCACTTGGAAAACCTGACTTTCCTTTTCTTAACCTTAGCATTTCGCCCAATTTTAACGGTTTCATCACTGTAATCCTTAATGTACTTAAGTCCAAACTTTTCTTTGTTTGAACGGAAGCCAAAAAGGTTTGTAAGCGTCTTTGAAACAGACATAAAAATTGCAACCGCGGCCTTTTGTACAAACTTTAAAACACCGGTTAAAGCCTTAGAAAGTGGCTTACCATTAAGATTTTGCCACAAAATATAAGCAGCCGCATAAAAAGAAACGGACAAAAATCCCGGCCCTCTTTGCGCATGCATCCCCTTTTGCTTAACCATAATCACAAAAAATATGGTGCCCATGGCTACAAGCACCGCAACAAGGATGTATGCAAATATTCTTTTAATTTTAGTTTTCTTATCATCCATAGCTTTTAAAAATCATACGTTTGTTATTTTAAAACAACCGTGTCCATAACATTTCCAAGTTTTTCCAAAACCTCAATTTTTTCGGCAATTGCATCATCCATATACGTTGTAAGGATAATGCAGTAAGAACCGCTTATTCCTTCTTCAATATCCTCTTCTAACATGGTGTAAAAGGAATGGTCACACTCATAACGAAGAAGTGCAAGTTCCTTTTGAAGCTCCATATGGTACACAGATCCCGTTCCAAGGTCTGACTTTAAAAAGTGTGCGCCGTCTTTATTTTTGGCATTTGCCCTTACCGCGTACATAAAGCCCGCTTCCGCGCAGTCAAGAGAAATAAAGGAAGCATATGAAAGCGCAAGTTCCATCATTTCCTCAAATCTTTCAAGCGTCTGATGAGACTTTGTGTCCTTATGGAAATTAATGTAAATATAAACCTTCCTGCCCATCATGTGATCATGCGAATTCACCATAAGTTCGCCCATTCTGGCGGTCGCCTTATGGTTAATCATATTTGCGGAAACCCCGCTTACATAAGGTTTAATGCCGGAGATCTCAAACACATCCTCCAAAACATTTAATGTACTGGAAACTCCGTACTGAAGCCTCTTATTTACTGCACTTTTAATTTCGTACGGAAGATCTTTGGGATAAACATAAAGCCTTGTGCGGCTGTCCAGATACACATCCTGGCCTGCGTATGCAACCTTGGCTGTCTCTAAATCATATACTCCGCGCTTTAAGCACTGCGCCTTATGTTTTCTTTTAACCTTCGTAAAAGGCATTACAAAAAATGAACTTACAAAATGCTGATTTACCGAATCTTCGCTTTCGCAGCCCGTAAGTTTGATTTTAGAGGTTACATACGACTCAATATCCATCCCAAACATTGGAAAAGGCGTATGATTGGTAAGTTCTTCTATCAGAAATATTTCTTCTCCGGAAGTTGCACCGGGTTCGGAGAAATATCTTTTATATTCAAGGTTTTTAAAAATCGCAGACCTTATATACATAAATGAAATCACAAAAATGCCGGTAAAGGCAACAAGCGCCGTTACTCCAAGCATAATGTATATAAAGGTTTCAATAAATGTTGCAATATTCATATTTATAATTCTTCTGTGGGAACCACGGTATTTGCAAGGATTTCATCAATAACGGTTTCTGCCAGGCCGCCTTTTATACGTTCCGTACTCTTTAAAATGAGCCTGTGTGCGATTACAGGTTTAAACACTGCCTTAATATCATCCGGCAGACAATAATCCCTTCCGTTTGTTGCAGCATACGCCTTTGCAGCTTTAACAAGGCCCAAAGCACCTCTTGTACTTGCGCCAAGCAGAATCTTTTCATGTAATGCCGTTGCTTCCGTGAGATTTAAAGCATAATTTAAAATATCATCATGAACCTTGATATTGTTAACAGAGTCCTGAATATCAATTATTTCTTCCTTTGACACGCAGGCCTTTAAAGACGGATATGTTTCACCGGCCGCATAGAGCTTAAGAATCTGCATTCCGGCCTCGTGGCTTACTCTGTCCATGGTAAGTTTCATTAAAAATCTGTCCATCTGAGCCTCAGGAAGCGGGAACACGCCCTGATTGTCAATCGGATTTTGAGTTGCAATAACCATAAACGGTCTGTTTAATTTGCAGGTATTCCCCTCAATCGTGATTTGTTTTTCTTCCATACACTCAAGAAGACCTGACTGAGTTTTTGGAGTTGCACGGTTAATTTCATCCGCCAAAAGAATGTTTGAAAAGGCAGGACCTTTAACAAAGTTAAATTCCATGGTTTTTGGATTGTAGTAATTAATACCCGTTATATCTGCAGGTAATAAATCAGGAGTCATTTGAATTCTTGCAAATTCACCGTCAACAGATACGGCAAGCGCCTTTGCAAGCGTTGTTTTACCACTGCCCGGAACATCCTCAAGTAAAACATTGCCTTCTGCAAATAAGGCTGTAATGAGAAGCTTTATTGTATCATCTCTTCCAATTATAACTTTAGAAAGGTTAGCCGCTATTTTTTCATAATATTCTTTGATTTTTTCTGCCTGCATCCTGACGCTCCTTTTTATAATATGATTAAAAATTATATCATATCCCATAGCCACTTGTAACCAGGTCTTTTATGTTATCCCGTTGACTTTTTGTGTTTTTGTATGCTAGAATAAACGGGCTTGATTTTAAAAGCGGATATGGCGAAATTGGCAGACGCGCCAGACTTAGGATCTGGTGGGAGACCGTGCAGGTTCAAATCCTGTTATCCGCACTACATTAATAGAGATGCGATAATCAACAATATCGCATCTCTTCTTTCGTCAGAAAATTTTATTAAAACACATTATTTCATCTGCGCAACCAGATTCTCCAACTCCCGGCTTACTTTACCCACAGTTTCACGCACATCGGCTGCAGATGCCGATATTGCTCCCGTTGATGCCGCAAGATTCTCAGTTCTTGAATTAACCATATCAACAATTTCAAGAAGCTTCTTTGTGTTGTCAACCATAATATCAACCGCATCCTTTATTGAAACATTATTTCGCGCTGATTCGTCCGCGGTAGCTTTTGAATCATACGCAAGCGTATTTATCTCATCCGCAACAACCGCAAAACCTCTTCCGGCTTCACCCGCTCTTGCAGCTTCTATTGATGCATTAAGAGCAAGGAGGTTTGTTTGAGAAGCAATGCCAACAACTTTATCATTGTTATCCTGAAGTTCTTTAAGAGCTGCAAGAATTCCTCCCATGGACTCATTCATGCTGACACAAAAATCTTCAACTTCCCTGACATCACCGGATATTCCCCGGCTTTCATCCGCATTGCTTTCATTGCCCTTAACCATCTCATCAATAGCCTTGGTTAAAGAATCAAAATTCTCATTTACAACTTTTATTGTGGCATACAAGGCCTCCCTCTGACGTTCAAGCTGTTCTCTTTCTTCCACCACCATTGCCTGAGCACTTTCCCTTTCCTCTTCAACAAGACCTTTAAGGTAATGTACGCAATTATCTTTATGATTAAAACCATTAAAGATAGCTGTTGCCATTTGTCTGCAGGAATCATATCCGCAGCAGGAACAGTCAATACTCCTTGACTCTTTTGAAATTTTCCCCATATCCGCAAATACGGCTTCAAGCTGAGCATTTGTCGGTACTTTAATCTTACATTCCCTCGAGCGGTCAGTATAATGCCTTATATAATCATTAAGATCAAGATTTTTAAACTGTCTGTTAAGAGCGGCCAGTCTTTGCTTCGGAGCAAGTTTTTTTGACCATGCCCCTTTCCTTCCTTCTTTCTTAACTCCTTCTCTGATATTTTGCAAAGCATACAAAGAATCATCCGTTTTTGATATCTCAGAATCGGTACCGGTTCCGCAAATACATCCGTTCTCACAATTAAGCGCATCAATAAAAAGATATGGCGTTTTAGAGTTTTCAATTCGTTCCTTATTTTCCATAAGGAATTTGTACATACGCTTTTCGCCTTCCATCTGGCGAATAAAAACACTCTCTCCAAGCAACCAGTATACATTTTCCTTTAAACCGCCCGGTGTCGGATATACCGAGCCAAGCCCGTATTCAATTTCGTCACTGCACGGTTGCCCCTTTATGTTATTTTCCTTAACATATTTCATCAGATGATTGAATGTTACGTTATATGTAATGTATCCTTTATTATTAGGATCGTCTATTTCGTTCTTTTTTGCGATACAGGGACTTATAAATGCAAGTTTATCCGTAATTCCCATTTCTTTCCTTGCATAGATTGCCGAACACATCATTGGACTTTGAACCGGAAAAAGGTTAGGAATAAGTTCAGGCATATATCTTTCAATGTAGCCGACAACTGCAGGACATGGTTGCGATATACCTCCGAAATAGTTATATCTTTGTATATACTGTATATATCCCCACGTTGTAATATCCGCCCCGAAAGATACGCTTATAAAATGTTTTACGCCAAGTTCCTTAAGTCCGCCCAGCACACTCTCATACTCCGCAGGATAATTGGCCTTAAATGCAGGAGCAATCAATACTGAAATTGACTCTCCCGCATTTAAGTCTTCAAAAAAACGCAAAGTATCATCTCTGTATTCTCTTGCATTATGTTCGCACACATCAAAACACGCTCCGCAAGATATACATTTTTCTCCATCCACATCAACTCTTGGGCTTTCTCCATCAAGCGCCTCTAAAGAAACACATGCACCAATGCAACTGCAAACCCCTATACATTTATTACACCCGACACAATTCTCATTTGTAAAAACAAGGCCTTCGTTATACATACTATACCTCCTGATAATACAAAAGCGTAATAAATACTATTCACTTGTTACACGAATTTTTTTATTATTATACCACATTTATAAATCATATATAATACTTAATTTGATTTTTTATAAATGCCAACTATGATCAAACGCTTAAATTAAAAGGGAAAACGGACATTTCTGTCCGTTTCCCCAAGTAGAATT
Source organism: uncultured Lachnospiraceae bacterium (assembly GCA_905236025.1). GTDB lineage: Bacteria > Bacillota > Clostridia > Lachnospirales > Lachnospiraceae > CAJOOB01. The sequence goes on along the minus strand of CAJOOB010000019.1, from coordinate 13,477 downwards.
ATGAAGTGGAGGTTGAAAAAAAGTCTATTTTGCGACTTTTATATAATACGAACTGTTTCTGGCATTACCATACGCTGACGAATAACTTTCAAAAGTCTTTTGCGTAGTCGGCCTTGAGAAAATTGAGCCGTTAATCGAAATGCAGTTACGACCGTTTTGTTTTGCGTTATAAAGTTCGTGATCAGCCTTTTGGTAAAGTTCTTTAAATGTTCTGTGAGTATCGGGAACAAATCTTGAAATACCAATACTTACCGTTACATAATCCGAAACATCGTGACATGCATGAGGCATTGCAAGTTCTTCGATATTCCTTTGAATTCTCTTTGCAAGCATTAACAAATCTTCATTTCGCATACCCTGAGTGAATATCAAAAACTCTTCCCCGCCGATACGTGAATTGTAATCTGTATTTCTCTTTGCAGTGGTATTAATAACCTTTGCAATTTCCTTTATACATCTGTCTCCGGCAGGATGTCCGAATGTATCGTTATACGCTTTAAAAAAGTCAATATCAAGCATTATTACGGATGTTGCAATTCTGTTTCTTGAACAAATTGTCCATGCCGATTCAACAACACTTTCAAGTCCTCTTCTGTTTAACAAACCTGTAAGCGGATCAAGCTGTGCTTTGTGTCTTTCACTCTTAAGCGCCGTATCCGAACGTGCCGCTTTAATTGCACTTACGTTTACAAACGTCTCAACAACAGCCATTACAACGGTTAACAAAACAATATGAATCCTTGCAATCCCTGTAATGTTATGAACATAAAGGTATGCAAAATCAGATGCCGTTATAAATAAAAGTGTAAGTAACTGCTCTTTTCTTGAAAGTACCGGAACCAAAGCCACAAAAAGCAAAAAGAAAGTATAAAAAGATATTTCTTTACTCATTATGTAATAAACATGCGAAAGTGCGGCAAGGCAAAATGCGTACATAAAGTAATATGACAAATACAGCGGTTTAATAAGCTTCTTTTTATTATATTTTGTTGCAAAAAACTGGGTAAAAATATAAACAAAAGAAAAAAGCACCAGAAACAATATGTACTTTAAGCGTGCACCGGTAATTAATTCTTTGTAGCCGGTCGCAAAAGCCATAATGCTAAGTGCCAATATAAGAAAAAGTGTGCAAACGGACGTTGTAAGACAACGCTTAAGGTTAAGTTCTTCGAGTCTTTTTGTAATAACACGACTTTTGTGAAATAAACTGCCTTCCATTCCCCGCTCCTACACGCTTTCATTAATCCAAGGTGATCTACAACGCCGAATATTCGGCAGTCATAGACCACCACCCAAACACAATACAAATTATAGCACATTTTATAAATTTTTACCACGAAATATTGTGTTTTTTACGAATTTTTTTAAAAAAAATTTCCAAATGCCGTTATATTGTTAAAATACGGCATTTGGAACGCAATATTTTGTGATTTTATGAAGAAACAACTCTCTTATATGTTTCAAGTGTCTGTTCGGCTCCGGTGCTGTATGTCACGATAAGTTTTGAAATCTCGTATGTTACGGAGCCCGAGGTCTGATACGTAATATCCGTTCTTGTTGAAACAATATATCTTGCTGTCGTCTGCTTTATCTGAATTGTCCCGCCGCCAAGCAGTTCTACCTTTGCATAATTAAGTGTCTGAGTTTCAGTGGTTGCCTGAGTGGTTGAACTTGCAACATAAGCTCTTGTAACTCTTGTCGTTGTTGTTGCCTGAGCCTTTGTTGTGGTGGTCTGGCTGCTCTGTGATGAATTTGATGACTGCGTCGTTTGGGTTACTGTTGCAGTTGAACCTGACGAACCTGAGTTTGACGAACCTGAAGCAGTTGTTGTGGTTGCAACTGAACCCGAACCTGAACCCGATGAACCTGAAACAGTTGTCGTTGTAGCTGAGCCCAAATTCGAAGTTCCGGAATTCGAGGTTTCTGAATTTGACGAGTCTGAACCGGAATCAGAATCTGCACTCACCGTTTCATCTTCTGCTTCGTCATTATCCAAACCGACGGTATCTGAGGCAGAATCTTCAACCTGAGTCACATATTCAATGATATAGACATTTACATCATATGTATAAAGAATATCATCCACCGTAAGTTCATATGTTGCTCCATACGTTCCGGGTGTCCAAATATCCACACTTGTTGCATCCACATAGAGGGAATATACCTTATCATCAGGACAGGATATTGATATTTCCGACAAGAAATCAATACTTTCACCAACATATGAAGTAATGTCGTTTAAGTTTACAACCGGTTCACTTGCAGATAAATTGATGTTTCCGTATCCTTCCGACACAACTCTTTTATTTATAAGCGAGGCGGTATCTGTTTTCGAACATCCAAATAAAAGGAGTGGAAATGATAAACACATCGCCGCCATAAAGCCTTTATTTAAATTAAGCAAAATATTTCTTCTCATTCTTTTTTCCAAAGCATCAGTACAATATTCCTTCCGAAATATTCTTTGCTGTTTGCCCATCCTTTAATAATCTTATGAGTTCAAGCGCACATTCAATCGCTCCGCCAACTCCGCAGGAAGTTGTTACAATACCGTCCGTAACCACCTTTTTGTTTACGTAGTTTGCACTGCCGAGTTTTACTTCAAATCCCGGATAGCATGTTGCTGTTTTATTGTCCAGAATCCCAAGTTTTCCTAGAATGCTTGGTGCCGCACAAATTGCAGCTATGCGCACGTTTGATTCATATTTTTTAAGTAAGAGATTACAAAGCCCCTCGTGGTTAGAAAGATTTGTTGTTCCCGGCATCCCCCCCGGTAAAAACAAAAGTTCCGCATCTGAATAATCGCTCTCACTAAATAATATATCGGCATTTGTGGCAATTTTATGAGCCCCCGTAACAGTTTTTGATGAAGTAACGGAAACCGTTTTAATAACAATCCCTGCTCTTCTTAATAAATCAACCTGTGTAAGTGCCTCTAATTCCTCAAATCCGTCTGCTAAAAATAAATATACCATTTTTCCTCCAATCTACATCCGCACTGATTTTTACGTCGCATGCTTCAATCTGTATTTTTTAACTTTATTCTGTGATTTTTATTGTATTTTTTCTATAATGTCTTTAAAAAGTTCTTCATGCAAAGCAAGCTTTGAATTTGAATATTCTCCGCTTTTTGTAACGTCTTTATAAAACCAGTCTTTTGCCTTATAAGCTTTCGCTTCTTTAACCGTGTCAAATTCCACTTCCGCAAGGATCAAACCCTTGTATTTTCCGCTAAACACATCAAGCTCAATGGTGTATTTGCCGTCCGGAATTAAATAGCGGCGTTTTGTAAGAACACAGCCATCGGCCTTATCCAAGAGATGTAAATACGACTCTTTCGTGATTGGGAGGTTGTACTCCGTTCTTGCAAGATTATCATCTTTTCCCTTTGTTTTGTACGTCATGTAATAATCGTTGTCGGATTTTCTAATGCGAATTGTCGGGGAATCGCATAAATACGCCTGTTCAATCTCGTGATACTTAAAAATGCTTAAATCAAAAGGAATTTCTTTAATCAGATATTTAATTTCAATTTCTGTGTTTTCCATATTTTTCTCCGTGCTTATGATATTTAAGTATAGCGTATATATGAAAAAAAGTACATAAGACAAATTTTAAGTGACATATTTTCAGTTAAGTTATATAATGGTGAAACAGTAATTAATTGGAGCAGATAAATGAAATCAAAATTCAAGGAACTGGTTTTTGTGCCCGTTATTCTGGGTTCCGACATTAACAGCTACTGCAGTGCGAAGGAACTTTTTGACAGATATGGCGTAAAAACTCATGTTTTGGGAAAATATAATAACGGACCGTGTTACAAAAGCACAATAATAGATTACACCCAGGTCTCAAACCTTGATTCTGACAAGGTTTGTATTGAGCATATCAACGAAATTGCGTCAAAATATCCGTCAAAGATAGTTATTGTCTTTGGTAATTGCGATGGCTACGTTTCGATTCTTTCAAGAAATTCGGAATTGTTCCGCTCAAACGTCATTATCCCGTACATCAATCCGGATTTAATGGAGAAATTACAAAGTAAAGAGCATTTTTACGAACTTGCAAAAGAGTATGGTCTCTTGGTGCCAAACTCACTTGTATGTGATGTAAATTCAAATACGGATGAGCTCGATAGCTGCACTTTTCCGGCCATCGTAAAGCCGGATGACGGAATCGAACACTTAAGTCACCCTTTTAAAGGTCAGAAGAAAGCTTATAAAGTTAATTCAAAAAATGAACTTATAAATACAATAAAAAAAATCTATGATTCGGGATATGATAAAAAGCTTATTATTCAGGATTACATTGAGGGTGGGGATACCGCTTCTTACGTTGTAACCGCGTATACCGCAAAAGACGGAGAAACTCTGATTTGCGCAACAGGACACGTGTTGCTTGAAGAACATACTCCAACGGGTATTGGGAATGCTGACATTATCATCTCAGAAAGAATAAAAGAACTTGAAACAGCAGCAAGGATATTTTTGAAAAAGATAAACTACTTTGGCGGTTCTGTTTTTGATGTAAAATACAACAAAAAAGACGGGAATTTCTACTTCCTTGAGTTAAATACAAGGATAGGCCGCGGCCACCATTACTTATACCTTGGCGGTATCAATATTATGGAATATTACATTGAGGAATATATCTTTGATAGAAAGCTTCCAAGAAAAGAAGTAAGCGTTGGGGCAATGTTCAGCGTGGTTCCAAAAAATGTGGCAATGGAATATTCGGATAATGCGGATAAAAGAACCATTGAACTTGCTTATGAGGCAAGAAGAGCTATCAACCCTCTTTTTAATGAATTTGAAACTTCCTTTGAAAGAAATTTAAGGCTCTTAAAAAACCTTCACGAAGCGGACAAAAGATTCAAAAAATATATGGAATAACATAAAGCTGTGGTATAATTAATAAAACGGTTTCAGGAGGCAGTAATGCAAACATATACAATAAAATCCTACGTGGATGACCTTACAAAAAAAGGCCTCATAAATAGCACCGCAAACGTTACGGACACAGAAGTTACGGACGTTACTTATAATTCAAAGGAAGTAAAAAAAGGAACTCTCTTTATATGTAAAGGTGCACACTTTAAAGACGAATATCTTACAGAAGCCATTAATAACGGCGCTGTCGCATATCTTGCAGATCATAAAATCATACAGGATTTAAATAAAGACGTAACAGAAATCATTGTAAATGACATTAGAAAGAGCATGGCTGCAGTTTCATGCCTTTATGCAAACTACCCTTTCAACGAACTTAAGATAATAGGTCTTACCGGTACAAAAGGAAAAACAACCACAAACTGTTACATCACGGCCATCCTGCAGGATTATTTACAGGCAACAAAAAATTCATTGCCGGGATATATGTCCTCCATTTTTTCGTATGACGGAGAAACAACAGAAGAAACACATATTACAACACCGGAGCCTGTTGAACTTCAAAAATACTTAAGGAAAATGGCAGATAACGGTCTTGAATATGCCGTACTCGAAATCTCAAGCCAGGGGCTTAAGTATGAGAGATCCGGATATGTAAAGTACAACACGGCTATATTCACAAATATCTCGGACGATCACATAAGCGAGGGCGAACACCCTGATTTTGAAGATTACTTTAAGTCAAAATTAAAGATATTTGATACCGCAAAATACGCGATAATAAATAAGGCAACAGACAGATTTGACGAAGTGTATGAAGCCGCAGGAAAGTGTGAAAAGATAATTACATACGGCTTTACTCCGGACTGTGACGTATACGGCTTTAACTTAAGAAAAAATATAGAAAAAGACGAAAATTCATTCACGGTAAGATACTTTGGAAACGAATATGATGTAACACTCACAATGCCGGGCACAATGAACGTTGAAAATGCACTGGCCGCAATTGCTGCAGCTTACCTTGAAAACATTCCAAAAGAATACATAATCTCCGGCCTTTACCGCGCAAAGGCAAGCGGACGAATGGAAAAATACGAAACCAATGACAAACAGATAATAATGCTCGTTGATTTTGCACACAATAAACTTTCTGTTCAGGCACTCTTTGATATGGTAAAAGAAGATTATCCTGATTACATGATAAGAACGGTGATTGGACTTGCGGGAAACCGAGCATATTTAAGAAGAAAAGATGTGGGCACCCTTGCAGGCAAGTATTCTGACAAAGTTTACATTGTTTGCGATAACCCGACATACGAAACTTTTGAAAAGATTGCTTCAGAAACCGAGCCATACGTAACAATGCAAGGCACCGCCTGCGACGTAATTGAAGACAGAGAAACCGCCATCCACAAGGCATTGGACGAGTCCGTTGCAACCGGCAAAAAGACAATCATTCTCGTTACCGGTAAAGGTGGCGAGACAACCCAGAAGTTTGGCGCCAAGATGGTGACAATAAAATCTGATATACAGGTTACGCAGGAATGCATACAGAAATATAACGAAAAGCATTAATCCGGTTGTAGTGTTTATAACGTAATGACTGAATATCTTTCTCAAAGCGCTTAAATAATGCGCTTTCGAAAGATATTCAGTCATTACTTTTTCTACGCTTTCTCAGAGCGCTTTATATATGCGCCTTCGTAAAATATTCATCCTTTACTTTTTCTACGCTTTCCCGGATTTATCCAAGTTCACCTTCTGATACCGCTCTTTCCGCAAGCTCGGAATCTGGGAAATTATCAACAACCATCTGGTAATACTTCTTGGAATTTTCATCATTAGACCATCCATTGGCCCCTTTATAGGACTGCGCAAGGTAGAAAATAATGTTCACATCCGAAGAATTATAAGTATATGCCTTGTAAAGGTATTCAATTGCGGATTCATAATCGCCGTTATTCTTATATTCAATACCCATGCTGTAACACGTTGCCGCAGCCTCGGTAAACACAAGATTTGAAAGGGTCTCGTAACATGCAAGGAAGCCTTCGGAGGTAACGGCCGTTGTATCAACGGCCACTAAAAGTTCAGCCACATCAAGCACATCAGAGCCGCCAATGTATGCGTTTGCAGCAGCAAGAAGCTCATCATATTCAGTAACGGCATTTGCTCCGCCTGCATCAATTGTTGCTGTAAGCGATTCCACTTCCGCTTCAAGCTCTTCAACCTGCGTCTGCAAGGTTGAGATGGTTATATTGTTTGCGGCAATTTTTGCGGAATATTCGTTGATTGTATCAATATATTCGTTCTTTACCGCCTTTTCTCTTGCAGGAGTAACTAAGAAAAATACAAGTATTGCACCAATGATAATACCCACAAGGATATTTACAATTCCGGTGCTGATCGGGTTACCTTCTTTATACGTCTGAGGAATGATTACGTCGTTTCCGCTTAACTCTTTGCGGTCTCCGTCCTTCTTTTTCTTAAACGCACCCACAAGTCCGGTATGTTTCTTCGAATTGTTCTTTGCGTAATATTCCTCAATTTCCGCAAGATACTTATATGTAAGTGTATTGTTTACGTCCACAGTAAGAATTTTTGTAAGAATCTTCTCTGCCTTGTCATACTGACCTTCTTTTAAGTAAAGCAGACCAAGTAACTGTGCTGCCTTAACATAATTCGGTGTCTTACCGACAAGTCCCTTAAGCTGGATAATAGCCAAATCATCACTGCCGGCCTGTGCATACATGAGCGCCGTATTGTACTTTTTGGCGTTATTCATCATTTCGTCAAGCCTTACAGGATTACTCTGGATATCACTGATATACTTATCAACTATATTCTTTTCAGGCTTGATATTCTTGCTGATGCCCCATTCAACGAAGGCCTGAACATATTCGCCCATCTCGTAATAAACAAGACCCAAAAGATTACGTGCCATAACATTTTGCTTATATATTCTGACACTTCTTCTTAATATATCCGCTGCGCCCGATAAATCCCTGGCTTTCGCCTTTTCAAGACCTATATTGTAGTAAGTATTGGATATTTTGACTATTTTTTTGTATATCGTTACATCGACTCCGCAGCCGGTGCAAAAATCAGCATCCGAAAGGACACTCCCACATCTGTAACATCTCATATTCTCTACCGCTATCTATCTTGTTGTAAATCTCTTTATGCTGATTGGATCATCCATTCCGGAATTATTGTTATTCTTCATCATTTCCATCATAACGTCCGTCATATCGGTGACGTTATTATTGTAAATAATGTCTTCCGCCTCTTCAATTTCCGGGCTTGGATGAAATTTCTTTATTTCTTTATCAAAATCAATCATGGTTGCCTCCCTATTTGCCTTCTGTTTTAGCGTATTTATCTAAACTTTCATAAATGCTTCCCGCCAAATACAGGGATCCTGCACAAAAAACTACATCGTTCTCATTTTTTTCGTTAAGCACCCTTTTCACGGCTTCATATGAATCATTGCAAACAATAATTCTGCTGTTATGTGCGTACTTTGAAAATGTATCAAATAATACCTCTTTTGTCAATCCTCTGGGGCTGTCAACCGGCGTTATATAAATATCGCTAAAATCCGTATTTGTACAGATATCGGCAATCATCTTCTCATACTCTTTTTCTTTAACGGCTCCAAAAATAAGAATCTTTCTTTCCGCAGCCTTAAAAGAATTTACACTTTTAACAAATTCTTTTATTCCGTCGTCATTGTGTGCACCGTCAACAAAGAAGTTTTTATACGCTTCATCCATTCTGCCCTGCCACTTCATCTTTGACATTCCGTTTATTATATTTTCATCATTTATATCTACAACCCCCTTATCTTTTAAAACTTTAAGGGTTTGTAAGGCCGCAAGTGCATTCTTTGGCTGATACGAGGCCTTTGTTTTTAAGAAAATCTCTTTACTTTCACCACCAACAAACGTAAATAAATATTTCCCTTCCCCTAATGACTTAATCATGGAATCCGTCACTTTATGCGTTTTTGCGTTCTTTTTCTTTGCCTCTTCTTCCATCACAAAAGAAACCACCGGGTTCTCGACGTAATAAACAACATCCGTGTCTTCCTTAATGATTCCCGCCTTTTCCCTTGCAATTAACTCAATTGTATCTCCAAGTATCTCCATATGATCCAGGCTTATTGATGTAATTACACTTACAGTTTTTTTATCCACACAGTTTGTTGCATCAAGTCTACCGCCAAGACCGGTTTCAAGTATAATAAAGGAAACGCCCGCATTTGCAAAGATATACATGGCCATCAGGAATATTATTTCAAAAAACGACGGATGAATAACCTCTGTTCCAAAGCGTTTTATATGCTCTTTACTGCCCAGGTCAACGATTTCATCAATAACCTTAATACAGTAATTAAAAGCATCAGTAAAGCATTCCTTTGAAACGTCTTTATTGTTAATCCTTATTCTTTCCGTCATTTCCCTTAAATGCGGAGACACAAATTCGCCCACCTCATATCCGGCCTCGCATAAAACATACGAAATATAAGTACAGACGGAACCTTTCCCATTTGTACCCGCAACATGGATAATTTGTGGTATTTCTTTTCCCTTTGTGATTTCTTTTAACAGAACTTTAAGAGAGTCTACCGAAGTCTTCTTAGAAAACTTCGGTATCTCTAAAATATATTTACATGCTTCATTATACGTGTACATCTACATCCAGCTTCTTTGATAATATTTTATGATCTTTATTAAAGAAAATTATATCACCATATTCAGAATCAATATATACTGATTGAACATTAATTGTAATAATTGCGCCCGGATAAATCGCCTTAACAGCAATAACCTTTGCATCCTGGCCGCTTATAATATTCTTCTTGATTCTATCCGTAATTTCTCTGTATTTATAAATATATGCCGCCTTGTCAATCTTTGTGTGCAAAAGCTGCATCTTAAGAGAAACATTATCTATCTTCTTTTCTTCCATCATGCTGATAGCCAGTTCAATCTTGCTAAGCTCCCGCTCTGCCTTTTCCAAGTCCTTTGTAAGCGAGTTAAGTTCGTTTAAAACCGTGGCATCACAGCCAACCCTTAAATGAGTCTTTATACCGCCCAAAGACCCGATATTGTCAGCCTGAATAAGCGTATTTGCAACGATTGTACCTCCAATAATGGTACCAATCTTACCCTGAACAATAACACTCTTTCCGGCCTCAACCTGACAGTTAATAAGGCTGTTTGCAGTAACGTCACGTCCGGCGGTGATGAACGCATTCTCGGCAAAACTTGCAATAACGTCTTCGCCCGCCTCCAAAGAAGCCTTATTGTTGCCAACAACACCGTCCTTAACCTGAATGGTCTTTCCCGCCTTAATAATTGCGCCTTCAACCATACCGTTAACAACAACGTTACCTGTCGCATTTACAACAAAACCCGACGTTACATTACCGTTAATCTGTATATCACCGTGATAATTAACATTACCGACGGATAAGTCAACATCACCCTGGATTTCGCAAACCGCAAGGACGTTAAGATTACCGAATTTAAATTCCGGTTTACCGTCGATAGCCGCTTTATACAAAGTTCTTATACCCATCTTAACTCTGCCCGGAAGAACTTTACCTTCTTCAAGGTCCTGCGAAGCATCATCAGCCTTTGGCGCAGCCTTTTTTCCGCCGTCCTTTGGATTAAAAGTCTCCAAATCCACGTCCTTACCGGTAAATTCTCTTACATATTCCGCATAAAATCCGGAACCGCGAAGCGCCGGAAGGTCTCTTGTTACAGCTGCCTTAACCGGTGTCCCCAAGACCGTCATTCCGTTTTCGCCGACGATTTTTGGTATATATTCACATAAAATATCATCCTGCTTAACATTTTGAAAAACTCTGATATTATAATAATCCGTCGAGCCATCCTTTAAAACGGCAGGTTTTCTTGCCTCATTCGAAATATCAAATTTAAAATCGTAATAACCGTTTGCACCTTCAATCGGCATTACGCCCTTTGCGACAACAAAAGGAAGACCATATTTTGAGTGATCGTTAACAAGCGCCTTAATAAGGTCTTCATCAATTCCGTATGTGATTTTCTGGTTTCTAAGCACAGAAAGAACATCCTGGTCTGTAACAGATCCCGGTTCAGCTGTTGGTAATATTGTTACCGTTGCGGACATATTATCCACAGGTAAACTTACTCTTACGAAATTCATGCCGTTTTCCATACTACCCTCCATGCGTAAAGATTGTACTTTTATTTACATTTGCGCATATTCCTGTATTACATATCGGCAGAGAGATGGTATTATTAAACCCTTTTATACCAATTTAGCAAGTCTTTCCCTCGTTGCATTAAGTAATTCCTTATAGCCCTCAAGCTTTTCTCTTTCAGCTGCAATCTTTGCTTCCGGTGCTTTAGAAACAAAGCTAGGGTTATTAAGCATTCCCTCTCCTCTTGAAACTTCTTTTACAAGTCTCTCCTCTTCTTTTTTGAGTCTTTCAACTTCCTTCTGCACATCTACAAGTTCAGCAAAAGGCATAAAGATTGAAGCACCGTTTATAAGTACAGAAACAGCATCCTCATCTATTCCTGTATTATCCTGTTGAATAATGACTTCGCTTGCATATGACAAAGTCGCAAAGAAAACCTTTCCGTTTTCAAAGATTTCAGAAACCGAAGCATCCGTGGTAACAACAAACACCTTGGATTTTCTTGATGGAGCAACGTTCATCTGTGTTCTTATGTTTCTTATTGCACGAACCGCATCCTTAATTGTCGAAACGGCGCGTTCTTCTTTTTCGAAAGAAAGTTCTTCGTTGTATTTTGGCCACTCAGAGACCATAATTGATTCTTCTTCATCCTGAAGATTTACAAATATTTCTTCCGTAACAAACGGCATATACGGATGTAAAAGCTTAAGCGCATTTATCAAAACCGTCTTTAAAGTATAAAGAGCCGCAGCCTTTGTTGTGTCCGTATCTGAGTAAAGACGAGGCTTAACCATCTCAATATACCAGTCACAGAATTCTTCCCAGATAAATGAATATAACTTATCTGCAGCAATACCAAGTTCGTAACGGTCAAGATTTTCCGTAACTTCTTTGGCAAGCCTGTTGCACTTTGAAATAATCCACTTATCTGCATCAGTCAAATCGCTGATTGTTGTATTTTCAATATCTTTATAAAAAGCTTCCTCCTTATCAGGAAGATTCATCATAATGAATCTTGAAGCGTTCCATACCTTGTTTGCAAAATTACGGCTTGCTTCAACTCTTTCCTGGTAATAACGCATATCATTGCCCGGAGCATTACCCGTAATAAGAGTAAATCTCAAAGCATCCGCGCCGTATTTATCAATAACTTCAAGCGGGTCAATACCGTTACCCAAAGACTTACTCATCTTTCTTCCAAGAGAGTCTCTTACAAGGCCGTGAATGAGTACTGAATCAAACGGAACCCTGCCTGTATGCTCAATGCCTGAAAACATCATCCTCATAACCCAGAAAGGAATAATGTCATATCCGGTAACCAAAACGTTTGTTGGATAGAAATAATCCATTTCTTCAGTCTTGTTTGGCCAGCCGAGAGTTGAAAACGGCCATAAAGCCGATGAGAACCATGTATCCAGCGTGTCAGGATCCTGTCTCATTTCCTTACCGCACTTTGGGCAAACGCATTTATCTTCTTTTGTTACCACCATTTCACCGCATTCATCGCAATAGAATGCAGGTATTCTGTGGCCCCACCAAAGCTGTCTTGAAATACACCAGTCTCTGATATTCTCAAGCCAGTGGAAATATGTCTTATCAAAATAATCCGGTATAAACTTTGTTTCACCGTTCTTAACCGCATCAATTGCAGGACCTGCAAGCGGCTTCATCTTAACAAACCACTGTTTTGAAACACGTGGTTCAACGGTTGTACCGCATCTGTAGCATGTTCCTACGTTATGGCTGTAATCTTCAATCTTTACAAGTGAACCTTCAGCTTCAAGGTCTTCTACAATAACCTTTCTTGCCTCATACCTGTCCATGCCCGCATACTTTGGATAATCCTCTGTAATCCTGGCATCATCAGTCATTACATTTATAACAGGAAGGTTGTGTCTTAAACCAACCTCAAAATCGTTAGGGTCATGTGCCGGTGTAATCTTAACAACGCCGGTACCAAAATCCATTTCAACGTAATCATCCGCAACGATTGGGATTTCTCTGTGCACAATAGGTAAAATAACGGTCTTGCCAACCAAATCCTTATATCTTTCATCATTAGGATTTACTGCAACCGCCGTATCACCCAGCAATGTTTCAGGTCTTGTTGTTGCAAGGTTAATGTAACCACTGCCATCGGCCAGTTTATATCTTAAATGCCAGAAATGTCCGGCCTGATCCTCATATTCAACCTCAGCATCAGAAATTGAAGTAAGACATTTAGGACACCAGTTGATGATTCTTTCACCACGGTAAATAAGACCTTTGTTATATAAATTTACAAAAACCTCTTTTACTGCCCGATTGCAACCTTCATCCATTGTGAAACGTTCACGGTCCCAATCAGCGGAGGAGCCAATCTTCTTAAGCTGTTTTACAATTCGTCCGCCGT
>CAJOOB010000018.1 GCA_905236025.1 uncultured Lachnospiraceae bacterium | reverse complement strand
CGAACATTCCGCACTTAGTGCTCCATGTTCTTACGACCGGCAAATGAATTTGTATGCAAGCATCCATTCGCTTGCCGGCCTTGTGCAGCAAAAAACCAAAAAATTCTGTTTTTGGCAAAATATATGTACTTAAGAAAATTTTCTCTTAAGTACATAATATTTTTTCTTAAATTAATTAAGGTTTAACCCTTAACACCTCCGGCTGTAATTCCTTCAACATAGAACTTCTGCATTATTACATATAATATAGAAATTGGAATTGAAACAAGTAAACCGCCGGCACAGAACTTGGCAAAGTTCTGGTTAATAAGAGCACGGTCAAGCATTGCATACAAGCCTATTGCCACAGTTCTTTCGGATGAGCTGGCGCCAAGAAGGATAATCTTTGCGTAAATGAAGTCCATCCAAGGTCCCAGGAAAGAGCTTATTATCGTATAAACTATAATAGGTTTTGCAAGCGGCATAACCACTCTTGTAAATATCTGAAGTTCACTTGCACCCTCAATCTTTGCTGCCTCTCTTAAAGACTTTGAAATGGTATCAAAGAAACCTTTAACAACAAGGTAGCCAAGACCGGAACTTGCAGAATATACAAGCACCAAGCCAAGGTGGCTCTTAGTAAGTCCGATTGATTTAAGTATGAAATAAACGGCAATCATTGAAAGGAAGCCAGGAAAAAGATTAAGCGTTACCGCAAAATTCATAAGCGGCTTTCTTGCCTTAAATCTCATACAACTCATTGCATATGCAACCATAAGTACAAATGATGTTGAAATAACACATACAATTGATGCAATTATAAGAGTATTAAGGAACTGTTTAGGGAAGTTATATGATGAACTTGAGCTAAACAAAAGTTCCTTAAAATTATCAAGCGTGTATCCGTCCGGGAAGAATGTATAAAAATTTACGCCCGGAGTTGTTGAAAACGCCGTAAGTACCATCCAGATGATTGGAATTAACCAAAATAATCCAAGAGCTGCTAGGAACAAGTGTCTTAATAAGATTTTGAAGACTTTCCAGATTTTCCTTGACACCGAATAATGTCTTCTGATGGATTTTTCGTCATAACGTCTTTCGACTTTTACTTCTTTAATCTCTTCACTCATTATTGGAAAGTCTCCTCTCTCTCAGTTGATGTAACTCGTTTAAAGGCTATCAATGTAAAGAAGGTACATATGATAAATACCAAAATACCGATTACAGAAGCCATTTTGTAGTTCGATTCATCCTGAGTCAATCGATACAGCCACGTAATAAGAAGGTCAACTTCTCTTGCGCTTGAGTTTGCAAGTTTCTGATCCGTTGTAACGTATACATCGTCAGTAAGAAGGAAAATAACGTTAAAGTTATTAATATTTCCAACGAAACTCGTTACAAGATACGGTGCCGTAACATTTAAAATGTATGGCATTGTGATTTTTCTGAATGCCTGGAACTTTGTAGCTCCGTCAATTCTAGCACTCTCCTGAATATCAGAAGGTATATTCATCAAAATACCGGTGGCAATCATCATAAGGTACGGAATACCAACCCATATGTTAATCATAATGATTGTGAATTTCGCCCAGTTTGCATTTGTCAAAAACGGAATGTAATTTTCCGTCGGTATTAAATGAATTTTATAAAGTAACTCGGTTATCCCCACTTTTGCACACAAAGTATTAACAATACCCTGATTTTTAAACATATTCTTTACAAGAAGAAGTGATACAAACTGCGGAACAGCCATTGATACAACAAAAACCGTTCTCCAGAGCTTTTTAAGCTTTGTATCCTTATTATTGATGAACATTGCAAGGAAAATACCGCCAAAGTATGTTGTAAATGTTGCAACAACGGCCCAGACAAGTGTCCATACAAGAATCTTTCTGAAAGAATAACCAAAGGTTGATGTGATTGAGGATGTAAATATTCTCTTAAAGTTATCAAATCCTACCCATGTAAAAAGATGTGTCGGCGTAAGGTGTCTCTTGTCGTAATTAGTAAAAGCAACGGCAATGAGCACACAAAGCGGAACAACATTAAATGTAATAATACCAATAATCGGTAAGCTAAGAAGTGTAACATGGAATTTCTCATTAAGAAGAGAACGAAGATCTTCACGGAAACTGTTAATATGCTTTCCTTCTTTCTCCATGTCCATGAGTTCTTTGCAACGGATAACATTCTTCATCCAAGTAAATACAAGAGCAAGGATTGCAAGAATTGTTATGATACTGAAAAGCAAAATCAAAAACGAATTATCATAATCGTTTTCAATATTTTTCATTGTTGCAAGATCAAAGGTTACTTCTCTTTCTACCGTACCAAGCGTATTAAATTTTGCTAAATACGGAAATCCGACAAATGATATCAGATAAAGCATAACTATTTGATAAATCTGAATTAAAATGCCCTTAATAATTTCGTGTCTGGTAAAGTGCCCAAAGCCCATAAAAAGGACCGATAACTTAACTTTCCAATCGCCGTTTTTGAATGCTTTTCCAAATTCGAATATAAAACGGCCGATGGCGGCAAAAAGTTTACCAACACCGAAAATCATATCTCTGAATCCAAATATTATGCCTTTTATTATCTCAATAAAAAAATTAATAATTTTCATAGTTTTTTGCCTTTTACCCGGTAATTGATTAAGTAATAAATGTAACTTATAAAACAACCTAACTTAAAGGATTTTCATAAAATAATGCCCATATGTACCCAAAAGATACATATGGGCCATTTTTAAACAGATTATTTAAATTACTCTACCGCTGCTTCAATACCTGAAACTGCTGTATCAAGAAGTTCCTGTAAATCTGTTCCGTCCGGATTGCCGTTTGCAAGAATCTGACCAAGAGTTGCTGCAGGATCCCAGAAGTTGCCGCCTACACGCTGTACTGTAGCGTATGCAGACTGTAATGAAAGAGCTGCGATTGCAGGGTTAGCTGCAACTGCATCTGATGAAGCTGCTTCAACGTTTGATGGACCGTAACCCTTCTGCTCAAATCTGTAAACCTGATTATCATAGTTTGTGATCCACTGAGCAAGAAGCATTGCATAACCAACATTATCTGAGTAAGCGTTAACACCAACAAGCTTATATCCTGCATAGCTTGACATCTGAACCTGCTCACCGTCAACTGTGTATGTAGGAAGCTTTGTAGCTGCGTAGTTGTCGCCCCAAGCTTCAGAAATTGTTGTTGAGTTCCATGTACCTGAAACTGCTGCACAAACTGTACCTGCCTGGATACCTGAAACGATATCTGTATCACCAAGGCTTACGAATACACCATCAGCCACTGCATCTAAGATAGCCTGAGCTACTTCTACACCTGTAGGATCTGTATCTGTTGCATTCCATGTACATGTGTTTGTAACACCGTCATCATTAAGTGTAAGTTCAAGACCTGCACCCTGGAAGAATGAATATAAGTACCAGCCGTTTGCAAGGTCCATAGCAATTGTCTTGCCTGCTGCCTTAGCTGCTGCGATCATTCCGTCTAATGTCTTAACATCTTCCTCTGTGAATACAGAGCTGTCATAATACATGAAATAACCGTTATCAGCCGTCATTGGGTAAGCGTAAAGTTTTCCGTCATAGCTTGCAGCCTGAACTGAACCTGAGTCCTCACCGCCGTTATCTGAGATAACTGTGTCTGCGTTAAGAGTTACTTCCTGTAAAGCACCTGCCTGAACAAGTTCGTTTAACTGATCGTCTGCAAATGCGAATACATCTGCTGCTGCCTCAACATCAGTAAGGATTGTATCCTTACATGTAGATTCTGATTCAACATCAAGTGTAATTGTGATAGTTGCCTGATCTGCATATTTTTCGATGAAAGCATCTGCCATCTCTCTAAGAATTTCCTGATCATTTTCAGAACCCCACATTGTGAGTGAAACTTCAGGTAATTCTGTTGAGCCTGTTGTGTCTTCTTCTTTTTTAGAACTGTTTCCACAACCTGCAACTAAGCTGGCCGCCATGGCCACAACCATAGTAAGAGCTAATAATCTCTTTTTCATAAAACAAAAATCCTCCTTCTTTTGTTAACTGATTGAAATATAAATTTGCGCAATCGGTTGTTTATAGTTGTATCAACAGTATAACCCTTTATTTTTTGTTCGTCAACACTATTTTTTCACTATATTACCCTTGCATTTTTGTGCACTTTGCACAAAACCATTATATTTTCACCTTTATAAGTTTACAATTTTTTAATTATTTTAGCGCAACTTTTTGCGCGACGTTCACTAAAAACTTTTAAATTCGCTAAAAAAGAAACAGCCCTGCTTGCGCAACGCTGTTTCTTTATGAAGAATTTGTAAATATTCTCTTCTTTTATACAATTTTGGTTGATTCTTTTAAAACAACATTATAACCCACACGCTGTTTTAACGGCACTTCTTCCTCGCCTTCAAGCATCTCCAGCATTGTTCTTGCCGCAAGCATTCCAATCTCATCTTCCGGATATTCAAGGCATGTTATTGCGGGAACGTTGAATTCAAGAATCGGGCTGCCGTAAAATGACGCAACCTTGACGTCTCTTGGCACCTTTTTCTTTTCTGTTTTAAGTTTCCTTAAAACTCTGGTACATATGTAATCATCCATACATACAATACAGTCCGTACCGTTTCTTAACGCATCCTCCACAGCTTTATCGATTCCGCTTTCACTTACAACATCCGCATAAAGTAAGCTTGAATCAAACTTCATATTTGCCTGCTTGAAAGCATCCTTAAATCCGTTAAGTCTGTCGCTTGTAACATAATGAAGCATGTTACCGCATACCAAAGAAATCTTCTTAAAATTCTTTGAAAGCAAAATACTTGTAAGTTCAAGCGCACCCTCATAATTCATTGAATCAATCTGAACAACGTCATCATAAGGACACGAGCCTATTGCCAGATAAGGCATATCAATCGTTTTTAAAAACTTTATCGCCTCACCGTCAATCACCGTTCTTGTGAGTATTACACCATCTACCTTTTTATTGTTTACAATCCTCTTAAGGCCGGAAATATCATTTTCCGTAACCTTGGCAATTAAGATATCATATTCTTTATCTGCAAGATAATCGCTTATTCCAACCAGTATGCTGTGGAAAAACGATAATTCCATTGCATTGTAATCTCCCGGTAAAGTGACGCATATATTAAAGTTACGTCTTTGTGCAAGACCTTTAGCCATTGCGTTTGGAACATAATCAACTTCTTTTATATACTCTAGTACGCGTTTTTTTGTCTTTTCGCTTACTCTTCCTCTTCCGGATATGGCTCTTGATACCGTTGTTTTTGAAATTCCCAATGCTTTTGCTACATCGTCTATGGTAATATTAGAACCCATTTTCCCTCTGCTTCCCGGTAGTTAGTCTACCTTATACAAATAAAAATCGTCAAAGGTTCCCCATGCCTTAGCCGTTGCGGAAACTGAAACACCAACGGTAACTTCACCGTCGGTAACAGGAATACTTACAAGTACCGGTGTCTGCCAGTTTGCATATCCGGCCAATGTAAATTCCTGAGTATAAATCTCATCTCCCACTTTGGCATAAATATAAAATGTATCATCCTCTCCAATGTCCCCACCCTGGGCCATGACAGTAAACTCATATGTGCCGTTTTCCAAACCTGTTACGGTCTGTTCGATACTAAAATTCATATCACTTGTATCCCAAAAGTGCACTGCAACACTTCCGGTATATGCATCAGATCCCTTTGTCTGATAATCAGGATAAGAAGCTGAATTGTCGCTTGTTATTGTATACATTGAATAATCCGTATCTTCAAAACTTGGATTTTCAATCCAGTTAAACAGGCTTATGGTAATATTACAGCTTACAACCGTACCGTCATCGAGCGTACCTTTAACGGTATATTCGCCTTCAACATTTGTGTCAATCACAGATACTTCATCTTCATTCCATGTAACCGCCAATTCTTTGTTTTCATCTCTGTTGTTGTAATGAACATATACAGTATCCGGTAATTCAAGTGCGGATCCTATATTAACTTCCACTTCCGGAGTTTCAATAAATTCCACGGCCAAATCAGTAGTTGATCCATAATTTAAATATGCAAAAGTATAAAGCGAAGCAAGAGCTTTTCCGTTAAAATCAAACAATGCCTGATTATCCCAGGAGCTTCCTCCGTAATAAACACCCGCATCATTTGGATCGTAATCCGAAGAATAGCTTGAAGCCCAGCCTGAACCGTATGTTTCCCACGCAGTTTTATTTGCTTCATACAATTCTTCAGCATTGTCAAGACTCCAGTCAATGTAATTTACAGGTATCCATGCAGGCTCCCAATAAAATACTCCGAGTCCGTCTTCCCCGATATTACTTACCAGCTCACTGACATCATGAATGATATTTGCCTGTTCCTGAACCGAGAAAGTTGTGCCTTCCGCCTCGTCACCCGTACTTATACTGTTTCCCTGGCCATCGCCATCTTCGCCCGTATAAGCCCACGAAAACTCTGCAACCATGACTTTCTTGCCATATGTGTTATGTACATACTCCATTGCAGCGGTAAGATTTTCATAATCACCGTGCCAGTAGGAATAATATGAAAATGCACATACATCATAATCAACACCGTTATTACCGAGCCTTTCGGTAATGGTCTTGATTTTATCAAGATTATCAACATTTGTAAGGTGAATAGCGGTGAGTATATCCATACCGTAATCAGTTTCAACCTCGTTTACTGCGTCAATTCCCTTTGCAAGCAACTTGGAAATTTCTTTCCAAACCGTTTCCCCACTCATGCCGTTATTAATCTCGTTACCAAGCTGAACCATCCCTACATTGGCTCCGGCATCCAGGATTGTTTCAAGTGCGGATTTTGTATACTCGTAAAGTAATTCCGCCTTTTCATCGGCCGTCTTGTCTGCCCACGCTTTTGGTGCGAACTGCTTAGCGGGATCTGCCCAAAAATCCGAATAATGAAAGTCCACTAAGAGCTTCATACCGTACTCTGCGGCTCTCTTGCCGATTGTAGCCGCTGTCTGCGCGTCGCAATTACCACCGCCGTATCCGTTTCCGTCTGAATCATACGGATCGTTCCAAACACGAACTCTTATATAATTGACGCCGGCATCTGCAAGGATTTTAAAAATATCCTCTTCTTCGCCGTCAATATTGTAGTATTTTACACCGCTGTTTTCCTGTGCAATAATACTTGAGATATCCACACCTTTGATAAAATCGTCAGAAAGCCCTTCAATAGCTTCCACATAAATATCTGATTCTACCTGCTGTGAGAGCTGTGTAGCCGTATAAATCTGCTTGGCTACGCAGTACTTAGTTGTGGTTTCAGAATCCTTACTTCCACATCCGATCAGTGTCTGTGCCACCAAGCACGACACCATAAGAAGGCATGAAACCTTCTTAAGAAATGTTGAATTAAACATAATTCCTCCATTTACATGTGATATTTACATACCAATGCAAACGATTGCGCTAAATAAAAATTAGCATTAAAAAAATATATTGTCAAGGAATTTATTTTTAATTTTGAATAAGTCCAGCTTTAAACTGCGTCTCATACAGTTCCGTATACACTCCGCCCATTTTCACGAGATTTTCATGCTTTCCTCGTTCCGTGATAACACCGTCTTTTAACACAAGAATCTCGTCTGCGGCAAGAATTGTCGAGAGTCTGTGCGCAATTAAAATACTTGTTCTGGTTTTAATAATCGGTTCAATCGCATCCTGAATCTTGCTTTCGGAAATTGAATCAAGAGAGGATGTTGCTTCGTCAAATATAAGTAAGGCAGGATTTTTAAGAAGCACTCTCGCAATTGAAATTCTCTGCTTCTCACCACCCGATAATTTAAGTCCTCTGTTACCGACAAGCGTATCAAGCCCGTTTTCGGTGTTCTCAATAAACTCATAAATATTTGCCTTCTTGCAAGCTTCAATCATGTCTTCTTCCGTCGCATTTTCTTTTGCATACAAAAGATTTTCTCTTATGCTTCCGTTAAAGAGATATGTATCCTGGCTTACAATACCGACATTTCTCCTTAAAAATTCAAGGTCAAGCTTCCTTACATCAACACCGTCAAAGAAAACCTCGCCTTTTGTAACATCATAAATTCTTGGAATAAGGTTAATCGTGGTACTCTTACCTGAACCTGAAGGACCAACGATTGCCACACTTTTACCGCTTTCAAGCTTGAAATTTACATTATGCAAAATTTCTCTTTCATCATTATACGAAAAGCTTACATCCCTAAATTCAACGCATCCCGTATTCGAGGAAGGAACCACAGGATCTTTTGTATTCTGAATCTCAACCGGCATATCAAAATATTCAAAAATTCTTGTAAACAAGGCCATTGAACGAATCCAATCCACCTGAATATTTAAAAGCTGATTAACCGGGCCGTACATTCTTCCAAGCAAAGCAACCATAACCGTAATATCGCCGACGGTTAAGGAAGAATCATAATTCATTATAAGAACACCGCCAACAAGGTAAATAAGCATAGGGCCGACGCTTGAAAAAGTCGAAAGAAATACAAAGAACCAACGTCCGGCCATGCGCTCCTTAATGTTAAGCTTAATCATTCTTTTATTTGCTTTTTCATAACGGGAATACTCGTAGTTTTCCTTATTAAAGAGCTTTACAAGCATCTGACCGCTTACAGAAAGTGTTTCGTTTAAGATTCCGTTAATCTCATCTCCCGCTTCCTGGGCCTTTTTAGTAATCATCCATCTGGTTTTTCCCGCTGCCCTTGTAGGCAACACAAATAAAGGCACAAGAGCCATACCGACCAAAGCAAGAATCGGATTTTTGGAAAACATCATAACCATCGCCGCAATAAGCGTAATTACATTAGATAAAATACTTGTAAGCGTATTTGTTATTATCATTTGGACACCGTCAATATCAGACGTCATTCTGGTTATGATATCACCCTGATTGTTTGATGTAAAAAAGCGCTGCGACATTGACTGCAAATGTTTAAACATCTTGTTTCGCATATCAAAAGTAACGTGTTGGGCAATCCACACGTTCAGATATGTTTCAAGAACGCCTATAAGGTTGGATAAAAGCGTTACAAGAAGCGAAATAATTATAAGAGTGATTAAGGCGTAAAGATTTTGCCCGATAAGACCGTCATCAATGATTTTACCGGTCAACACCGAAGGCAAAAGCCCAAGCACGGAGGAAATAATGATACAAAAAACCACAAGCAAAAACTGCTTTATGTATGGTTTAAGGTATGAAAAAATCCTTACTAAGAGCTCTTTTGTAACTTTAGGTCTGTTGTTCTTTTCATCTTCGGAAAGGAAGTGTCCGCCTCTTGGCGGCGGTCCCGGTGGTCCCATTGGTGGCATAATTTTACCTCGTTTAAAATTGATGAATACATTCTACCATAGCAAAAAGGACTTATATCATTTTTTTTTAAAATTATAAAAAAATCCCGCCACACGACGGGATTTTCTTTGGGGATTAAGAAACATACACACCATAAGGAGTATGTGTTTTTACAAATTATCTGTCGGTAATGGAAATTGACTCAATTGCCACACTACCGCCTCTTACCACTTCAAGTCTGTTAGGGAAGCTTTCACTTAACAGACGGATAATATCATCATTATGATTTTCTGTATCAACAGATTCAAGAAGGATTGATGACTTATCGTAATCAGTAATCTTTAAGCCAAACACCTTTGCAATTCTGAAGACTTCAGTCTTATCCTTTTCAGCAGGAACGTTAACCTTAATAAACATAAGTTCTTTCATGTGAATCGGGATGGTTGTGTAATCCAAAACCTTAATAACCTCAACGCTTCTGTTTAACTGCTTCTTTATCTGTTCATATGTCATATCGTCACTTGTTACACCGATTGTCATACGGGAAACCGTCGGATCATCTGTGGCTCCTACAGTGATCGAGTCAATATTGTATGATTTTGAAGAAAAGAGACCGGAAATTCTGGCAAGACAACCAATCTGGTTTTCTACAAAAAGTGATATCCATCTTTTCTTAGTTGTATTATTATCCATAATTAATCTCCTTTCCTTAATCCATGATTACTTCTTCGATTGACTTACCCGCAGGAATCATTGGGTATACGTTGACGTCTGAATCAATCAAAAATTCAATAACGGTTGGTGCATCCTTATGCTTGTCAGCCTCCTTAAATGCCGCCAATACTTCAGACGAATCCTTAACTCTGATACCGTAAGCTCCGTAACTTTCAGCAAGCTTTACAAAGTCAGGGCTGTAATCCGGACAATCCTTTGAAGCCGTTTCTTTACCATGCTTTGATTCACTTCTCGGATAACCAAGGTAAGTATGTGAATAACGCTTCTTAAAGAACATTTCCTGCCACTGACGAACATTGCCAAGATAACTGTTGTTTAAGATACAAAAAACTACAGGGATTTCAAGAGTAACAGCAGTTGCAAGTTCCTGAATATTCATCTGAGCGCCGCCATCACCTGAAATACATACACAAGGAGTATCAGGGTTACCGATTTTAGCACCGATAATTGCAGGAAAACCGTATCCCATTGTACCAAGACCACCCGATGTAAGAAGGCATCTGCCCGATGTAACATCAAAATACTGTGTTGCCCAAAGCTGGTTTTGTCCAACGTCTGTTGATAAAACAACACCATTCTTATAATGTTTATTGATTGTTTCAATAATATCCTGAGGAGTTAAAGCCCTATCGCCGTATCTCTTTTCCATTGTTACAGGATGAGACTTCTTCCAATCTGTAACAGTCTTAAGCCAGTCAGTATTGTCAAAGGACATATCCTTTGTAAACTCATTAAGCTTATTAATTGCAACCATTGCATCCGCAACGATTGGAACATCTACTCTTACGTTCTTTGAAATGGCCGCAGGGTCAACATCAACATGAACTATTGTTGCATTCTTTGCAAATTCCGATGTTTTACCCGTGATACGGTCATTAAATCTTGTACCGATTGAGAAAAGCAAATCACTTTCGGCAATTGCGCGGTTAGCGGCATAGATACCGTGAATACCTACATTACCGATATAATTTTTATTATCAACAGGAATATCGCCCTTACCCATAATTGTTGTAACAACAGGAGCTCCAACTCTGTTTGCAAGCTCTGTCATTGCATCATTTGCACGCGCGATATTAACGCCGCCGCCAAGTAAAAATACAGGTTTCTTAGCATTTTTAAGAAGTGTAATTGCCTTCTTTAACTGACCGACATGTACGCCTTCGTTTGGCTTATATCCTCTGATGTTTACTTCTGTAGGGTAATCTGCGCTACCCATTCCAATCTGAACATCCTTTGGTAAATCAACAACAACAGGACCCGGCTTTCCGGAACGGGCAATGTAAAATGCTTCCTTGATGATTCTGCCAAGGTCTTCTCTCTTTCTTACGGTAACCGCATATTTACATACGCTTCTGCAAATACCCATTGTATCAACTTCCTGAAAAGCATCGTTACCGATAAGAGATGTGGGAACCTGACCTGTAAAACATACAAGAGGAACCGAATCATAATTGGCAGTTGCAATACCTGTGACTATATTTGTAGCTCCAGGGCCGCTTGTTACAAGACAAACGCCAACTTTACCCGTTGAACGTGCGTAACCGTCCGCAGCATGGACAAGTGCCTGCTCATGTCTTGGAAGCACGACATTTACTTCCTTACATTCATATAAAGCATCGAATAAGTCGATTGCCTGTCCGCCCGGATAACCGAAAAGAGTATCTACTCCTTCTTCGATTAACGCCTTAACAAAGAGTTCTGAGCCTTTAATTTGTTTACTTTCCTTCATTAAGAACACCTTTCTTTCTGATTGATTTGTTAACTGATAAAAATTAAAGCCCTAACCTGCAATATTGCAAGTCAGGGCGAATTAACGCGGTACCACCTAACAGTTTTACTCTGTGAATACTAAAATAATATTCTATCCTTATAACGCAGGATTTACGTCTCACTTAATAACCTTATGGCTTTGGGCTTGCAGCTCGCCGACTACTTCATATCCGTCTTCACAAGAACTTACACCAACCGTTCTTTCTCTATGCCGAACCTGCGAATATTACTCCTCCGGGTCATTGCCTTTAGGGGGTGCATTCAATGGAATGCTATAACTTATGAATTAAAATAGCATACAAAACACTAAACTGTCAAGCATTAAATGTGAAATTAATCAATAGTTAACGTTTCACCGTTTAATACCATCTTAATATATTCTCTTGCCTGATCTATTGTTGTCTGGTCAAGTTCAAGTACATATAATGACTTACCGGGTATACTGTATGTTTCCGCAGATATTCCCGTACCGTCAACCGAGTATGACTGGATATTCCATGATGACATATCATCAAGCTGCATATTAACAAGAGCTGAAATCTCGCTTGACGAAATACTTGTCTGGAATGCTCCGCTTAAGCTTTCAAGTACCGAAGAATAATTCTTAAGTAAGGCTGAA
Organism: uncultured Lachnospiraceae bacterium; assembly: GCA_905236025.1. Taxonomy (GTDB): domain Bacteria; phylum Bacillota; class Clostridia; order Lachnospirales; family Lachnospiraceae; genus CAJOOB01. The sequence continues at coordinate 12,803 of CAJOOB010000018.1, read as the reverse complement.
GAGGCAAGCTTATTTAAAGTCGCGGTAATTACCATCATCTGATGCTTTCCTCTTGCTCTGTCTCCGCCTGCTAAACTCTTACGCTCTCTACAATACTTTAAAGCAGTATATCCGTCCATGGTTATATTTCCCACAGGGAAATATATACCACCGGTATATGTCGTAAATTCAACATCATTATTAACGGTAATTCCGCCAAGAGCATCAATAATGTTCTGGAAACCGGTAAAGTTAAGTCTCAAATAATAATTGATATAAATACCGTAAAGGTTTTCCATTGCCCATACAGAATCGTCAATACCGTAAATTCCGGCATGTGTAAGCTTATCCTTTGTTGTACCCGAATCCTTAAGGTATACGTACGAATCTCTCGGTGTGTTGATAAGTAATATTGTCTTTGTCTTCGGATTTACAACGGCTAAAATATTTACATCACTTCTGCTTACAACATTTATCGAACCATACTTATCAATACCGCTAATGTATAAGATAAACGGTTTCTTTGTAATATCAGAAATACTCTCCGATCCAAGGAATTCATCATCCGAATAAACCGAACGATACTCAGTATCATTACCTGTAACACTTTCGGTAATCGTAATTGAAGCCACTTCTTTTGTAAGAGACGAAAAATTCACAAAATTTGAACGCATCTCCTCTGTATATGTTTCATCATCATCAAACTGTCCGTCTTCAAGAATGGATACATATGCACTGTTTAAAATTATTGCATCCGTATCACCGTCAAACAAAGCCGCAACCATATCAGGAAGGGTCTCATATTCAGTTGTATCAATTTCCGTATCCAGTTGTTTATTGATATTCTCAATCGCTTTTGTTGATTTGTTGATATCAACATTAAGATATGAAAATGCGTAATCTTTTAAATCTGACAAAGACTCGGCCTCATCATCTTTAAGCACGTACACGGACATGGTTATTTCAATCGTATCAGCGCCTGAAATACTGTTTAAAAGCTCTTTAAAAGGCCCGATATAAATAACCGAAGACGCAATCATAGCACCTGAAAGCAAAAGGCTTATAATCCTGAAAAAATGAGCCGTAACCTTTGAATATTGGGTGATAGCCACAACAAACGCAAAAAATACAAGTGCAATTACAAGAATCGCCATATACTTTGGCGGTAAAATTCCAAGGTTTGCAACAACATATATAAAATACGCACTGATAACCACTTCAATAATGGCAATCAAAAAGCCGAGCTTTCTGTTTGTAAGAAATGCTACAAGCGGGCTTTTCTTTTTCGTGCTTACTTCTGTTTCATCAATTTTCTTCTTTCCCATTTATTATCCATCCTTAGTGATACGTATAAATACATATCAAAATTTAAGTCTAAAACTAACACATGCATTTTATAGCACTATATATAAAAAGTCAAGAAAAACCGCCCGGATGCTATATCTGACAACCGGACGGCTTTATTTTACGTTTAACTACTTCCAGCCAAAAAGACCTTTTTTAGCTTCGCATGATGTCATGTTCTTATATTCATAACCTGTTTCAGCAATTGCAGCTTTAAGCATCTCTTCGTCGATTGGCTCTTCGCTTATTATTACTGATTCAGCATTCTTAAAAGATGACTTGACACTTTTTACCGTAAATTTTTTTCTGACAGTATCATTCATATGTGCTTCGCACATACCACATCTCATACCGTCAATTTTAACTGTTGTTTTAACCATTATTTCAACCTTACATTTGCCTCAAGCTTGTTGTCCGAATATTTGTTAGGACGCACAAGTAAGTATACAATAAGTGCAACAAAAAGTATAGCCAAAACAGAAATAATATATTCAGCTCCGCTAAAGCCTGCTGTAAACAATCCGCCGAGACCGTAGATAATAAGAGCCACGATATAGGCAAATACACACTGATATCCGACAGCAATCCAGAACCACTTAACGTTGTTCATTTCTCTCTTGATTGCGCCCATGGCAGCAAAGCAAGGAGCACACAGAAGATTGAATGCAAGAAATGAATAACCGGCAATTTTTCCTAAACCTTCAAAGTCAAGGACACCGAATACACCAACAACTTCTTCCTTGGCAACAAGACCCATAACGGTTGCAATTGTAGCCTGAATACCCGCTGTACCACTACCAAATCCGAGAGGTACAAAGATAACCTTAACGGCATTACCAATAGCGCCAAGTACGCTGTCTGCAAGTTCAATATCAGGATTCCATCCAAACTTGCCATCCGTCCAGCCAAATGTAGAACCAAGCCAGATAACAATTGAAGAAAGAAGAATGATTGTACCGGCCTTCTTAATGAATGACCATGAACGCTCCCACATGCTTCTTAAAACTGAACCGATTGTAGGCATATGGTATGCAGGAAGTTCCATTACGAAAGGAGCAGGATCGCCCGCGAAAACCTTTGTCTTCTTAAGCATAATACCCGAGAGAATGATAGCCACAATACCAAGGAAATATGCACTTGGACCAACCCACCACGCATTCGAAAATACTGATGCAGCAATAAGCGCAATAATAGGAAGCTTAGCGCCGCAAGGGATAAATGTAGTCGTCATAATTGTCATTTTACGATCTCTGTCTGATTCAATCGTACGTGATGCCATTACACCCGGAACACCACAACCTGTACCGATAAGGATTGGAATAAATGACTTACCGGAAAGACCGAATCTTCTGAAGATTCTATCCATAATGAAAGCAACTCTTGCCATATAACCGCATTCTTCAAGGAATGCAAGGAATATGAAGAGAATAATCATCTGAGGAACAAAACCTAAAACTGCACCAACACCGCCCACAATACCGTCAAGAATGAGGCTCTTAACGAAATCATTACAATGAATAGCATCAAGCAAGCTTTCTACAAGTACAGGAACGCCCGGAACCCATACACCGTAATCAGCAGGATCAGGGAAATCATCAGCTTCAACTGCAGCATCAACAATATCTCTGATATCATATTCAGCGTATTCATCTTCGTCATACTTAGCTGAATAGAAGCCGTATGCTTCATCAAAAGCACCGGAGTCGCCATCTTCAATGGCTGCCTGCATATCTTCGGCACCTGTCATACCTGCCTCAACAGCTGCATCGACTAATGCCGTAACTTCATCCGTAAATACATTTTCTGCGTAATATTCATCTACCGCATCAGCGTATGAATTGTCGCCTATTGCAAATAAATGGAAACCGTCACCGAATAAACCGTCGTTAGCCCAGTCAGTAGCAAAAGTACCAACTGTTGTAATCGAAATCCAGTACACAAGAATCATGATAGCCGCAAAGATCGGTAAAGCAAGGATTCTGTTTGTAACGATCTTATCGATTTTATCGGAAGCCGAAAGCTTTGACTTATTCTTCTTTGTATAACAATCACCGATTATTGATGTGATGTAATTGTATCTTTCGTTTGTGATAATACTTTCCGTATCATCATCAAATTCTTTTTCTAATTCAGCAATTTCTGCGGATACATCAGGAATGCTTGAAAGCTGTTCACCAATCTTATTATCTCTTTCAATAAGCTTAATTGCAAAGAATCTCTTCTGTGCATCCGAAATTTCGGCAGGAAGCTTGGCTGAAACGGCAGAAATGACATTTTCAACCTTTTCTGAGAAAGCATGCTTAACCGTAAAATTATTATTTTCGTTTGCAAGCTTTACAGCCTTTTCAACAAGTTCATCCACGCCCGTTCCCTTAAGAGCGGAAATACCAACAACCGTAACACCAAGCTTTTCAGAAAGCTTTTCAAGGTTGATAACGTCTCCGTTTTTAGCAGTAACATCCGCCATGTTAACTGCCATAATAACAGGGATTCCAAGTTCAAGAACCTGTGTTGAAAGGTATAAGTTTCTTTCAAGGTTAGTACCATCTACAATATTAATGATAGCATTTGGCTGCTCTTCGATAAGGTATTTTCTTGAAACAACTTCTTCAAGTGTATATGGTGATAATGAATAAATACCAGGTAAATCTTCAATGGTAATATCCTTATGTCCCTTAAGTTTACCTTCTTTTTTCTCAACTGTAACACCAGGCCAGTTACCAACATACTGATTGGCACCGGTAAGGGCATTAAATAATGTTGTTTTACCACTATTAGGATTACCTGCAAGTGCGATTGTAATTGCCATTTAATAGCTCCTTCTTTCTGTAAATTTTGCTATTCCATTATTCCGGACATAGCCACGCGTGATTGATTATTCAACCTCAATCATCTTAGCATCAGCTTTTCTGACTGAAAGCTCGTAGCCTCTTACATTAACCTCAACCGGGTCACCAAGAGGTGCAACTTTTCTGACATAAATTTCTACGCCCTTAGTGATACCCATGTCCATGATTCTTCTCTTGACAGGTCCTTCACCGGTAAGCTTAGTAACTTTGACAGTGCTGCCTACATTAACTTCATTTAAAGTCATAGTACTAACTCCTTTTTGGTTTGTGTGACTGGCTAAATAACAAAAGTTATGTTAGCTGTATATACTAACATTCACAGAATTCCCATCATAAATCCAACTCTGCAAATGCATAGCAACTGTTTTGGGCACAACAAACAAGCTAGTAAAAACTAACTTATTTTGCAAGAATTTATTTATCGTATTTATTAATTATGCAATATGGATCTTGCTAGCAAGCTCTTTGCCGATAGCTACTCTTGAGCCTTTGATGTTTACAATAAGATTCCCATCTACCTCATTAACAACAGTGATTTCAGTGTCAACGACACATCCAAGTTTCTCAAGGAAAAGACGTGTATCACCTGAACCTGTTATTTTAACAACCTTAAAAGGTTTTCCCGCTGTAGCAAATGTTAACGGCATATATATCACTCCTTTTAACTTTTCTTTACAGACACTGTTAGTTTATACTAACATTTGTTAATTGTCAACAACAATCGTTAGCAAATATTAACACCGATTTTTAAGCCTCGGTAGATTTAACACAAATTTTACATCTTTGAATTCAGAGGTTCTTTGGGCGATTTAGCCCATGTTTCCTGTATTTTTATTATAAATCCATTAAAATTGTCCAATACAAAATTCAAAAAGTTGTGGTATAATAAGAAGCAAACTGGTGGCAACAGATTAAGGAGGTAAAGATGTTTGCTATAGGCGAATATATTATTTACGGGACCAGTGGAATATGTCAGGTAGACGGAATAACTACTTTAGATATGAGCGGAATTGACAAAGATAAAGAGTATTACATCTTAAGACCAATAAAAGAAAGAAGCAGTACTATTTATTGCCCAACCGATAATACTAAAGTTTGTATGCGTAAAGTAATTACTAAAGAAGAAGCTTATGATCTTATTGATTCCATGCCTGCCATTGAGTTTGAGTGGATTGAAAACGACAAAGCAAGGGAAGAAAAGTACAAAGAATCCATTAAAAAAGGTGACTGTGTGGAATTAATCAAAATGATTAAAGGACTCTACTCAAGAAAGCAGAAAAGACTTGCACAGGGCAAGAAAAATACAGCTACTAACGAAAAGTATTTTAAGATTGCGGAAGACAGCCTTTTTAATGAATTAGCCTTTGCGATAGGGAAGGACAGAAGCGAATTACAGGATTTAGTATCCGAAAGGTTTTCGCAAATACAATAACTGAACTAACGGATATTCCGTAAAATAAAGCCTTCGTACAAAAGTACGAAGGCTTCTTATTTTAATCAGATTTCAATATAAATAAGAGTATCATTTTCTTTTAAAACAATCTCATCCTCAGGCATTATATATTTCCCTTCTCTTATAACGCCCAAGACATCCATATTCTTTTCTTCAAGACTCTTTATGGTTTTTTCGTAATAAACCGATTCTTTGGTTATGTTATATATAAAAGGTTTAATATTTCTGTTGCCAATCTGCGCCTTTTGATAATGTTCAACAAATCCTGCGGAAATAATACCCGTTGGGATGGCCACAGCGCCCACGCCAAGCACGGTAATAATGGCTCCCATAAACCTTCCCAGTAACGTAACCGGGTAAATATCACCATACCCCACCGTAAATACCGTGGATACACTCCACCATATGCCTGAAAAAGCATTTTCGAAAACATCAGGCTGTGCCTCGTGTTCCGCGCTGTACATACATAAAGAAGCGCTTAAAACAAGAATTGTAATAATGAATAATGACGATATTATCTGGTTTTTCTTTTCATATAAAACACCGGTAATTACGTTAAACGAATCATACGAGTTGTTGATTCTGAATAAATGAAGAATTCTTACTACCCTCAGCATTCGAAATACCGCAAATCCGCTTAAGAAGAAAAACGGTAAAATGGTAAATAATTCAACAATTCCGGTATAAGAAACAAGAAATTTTAACCCCGCTTTTCGTTTGGATACTTTCGGATAAAGCAAATCCGCGGTCCAAATCCTTAAAATATATTCAACAAGGAATATAAGCACGGTAACCCACTCCACCACTCTTACAATAATCATTGCAGCAACCGGAAGATTAAAAGTCTCCAAAAAAAGCGCAGTAATATTAAGTAAGATTACCGTCAAAATAAAGTAATCAAAGAAACGGCTTGCAAAATCGCCTCTTTGTCCAATCTGGATTATTTGAAATATTCTTTTTCGCTTTTCATTCATAATATTTAAATCCCACTGCTTTTACAATAATAACTTCTTATATTTTACTCTAATTTATTTTTTGATTCAACAAAAACGTTTATATTCCATATTTAACCTTCATTCTCAGTAATTTTTCACCAAACGGTTTATTTAGAATGAGAATATAAATCACATTTGAAATTGCATACACCAGTGTAAACGGAATTGCGGTAACCGCAGTTGCGAGGTACTTTTCAAGCAAGTTTCCTCCTCCGAGCCACAAAACCGTCCAGACATCAAGTATCAGAGAATAAATCACTCCGCAAAAAAGAGAATATATGATTAGAAAAGTCTTATTATTAATTAAGTACTTTGAAAGCACTCCGGATAAAAATCCGATAAGTCCAAAGGCAAGCATCTGAAACGGCGTCCAGGGACCCTGTCCGAAATAAAAGTTAGAAATAAGTACAGAGAGCATACCAACCATCATTCCGCTTCCCGCATTCACATACATGCCGGTAATTATGGAAAGTGCGGCAATGGGTTTAAAAAAAGGTATAAAACGCCCAACCACACTAAGAGCGGTCATTATTACAATAACAACCATTCTGCCGGTTCTTATACGTTTGCTTGTAATTGTAAGCGCATATAAAGTTAATAAAAGCACTAATAAAACCAGTGCCAAAAGCTTGTAATTCACTAAAGTATTTCTCCGTTTGTAAGCCTTGCAAGTTGCGTAGTATATATTTTATTGTTTTTAAAAAACTCTGAAGCCTTTGATAAGCCAACCAGATCCTTATCAAACAAAAAAGCCGCGTAATCTGCGTATTTTGATGCATATTCCAAATCATGCGTCACGGTTATTATACTGTTACCTGCTGCCTTTACCAGTGAAAGCACCGCTTCAACATTCTCTCTTTGAGTTTCATCAAGACCTTTTGTGGGCTCATCAAGTAAAAGAAGGAAATTCTCATCTTTTTTTGCACAGGATAAAACCTTTGCAAGTGCCAGTAACTGCTTTTCGCCTCCGCTTAAATCATACGGATGTCTCTTTAAGTAATTATCAGAAAAATCAAGAGGAATCATCACATCGTCCAAAGACTTATAAACACTTAAAAGTTCTTCTTTAACCGTGTTTTTTAAAAAGCACATTTCAACATCCTGAATTAACATATATACCGGAACGCTTGCCTTTATTTTGCCGCTATCAGGCTTTTTGACCCCGGCAATCACTTTAAGAAGCGTTGATTTGCCACTGCCGTTCCCGCCAAGAATAAACAGTCTTTTTCCCTGCGCAAGCTTAAAAGAAAGGTTTGAAATAACAGGAGCCTTCTTATCATACGATGCACAAACTTCCCTTAAAGAAAGGATATAATCCGGTTTTTCCTTATCTTTATCCTTATTTAAAAGTTCATCCTGCTTTTTATTTAATGAATCAAGAAGTATCTTATCAAGGTTTATATCCTTAGCCTCTTTTACACTAAGCGGAAGTTTATCTTTAAACCCCAAAGACACGGCTTTTTTATACACCGAGGGGAAAGCCTGAATATCATACTTTTCTTTATTTAATGCCATTTCTTTACATACATTTTCTTTCTTACCCTCAAGTAAGATTTTCCCATTATCCATTATTACTAACTTATCAGCAGGCATAATAAGGGATTCAAGACGATGTTCCGCAACAACAACGGTAATTCCAAGTTCATCGTGCAAACGTCTTAAATTCTCAGTAAAATGCTCGGCAGTAATCGGGTCCAATTTAGAAACCGGCTCATCTAAAACAAGTACCTTTGGATTTGCCGCAATCAGTGATGCAAGAACCAAAAGCTGCTTTTCACCGCCGCTTAATTTATCCGTACTCTTTTTATACAGATGCTCAATACCAAAGAAATTTGACACTTCCGCCACTCTGTTTCTCATTTCGTTTTGCGAAAGCCCGGCCTGTTCAAGGCAAAAAGCAAGCTCATGCCAGACTTTATCGGTAATTATCTGATGTTCAATCTGTTGCATAAGATACATAACCTTAGGAAGTTTTCCTTTTTCAGCTTTTATGGACTCATCAAACAAAATCTCATTATTAACCGTCCCGTAATTTGGCACACTTTCAACCATAAGCCTTAAAAGCGTTGATTTTCCTGAACCCGTCTTCCCGCTTACAACGACAAAATCCCCCTCGTTTATCTTTAAATTAATGTCGCTAAGAGACTCTGTATCCTCTCCGTTATATATAAAATTTACATTTTTAAATTCAATTAAACTCATATTTATCACCTGTAAAACTTATCGCCCCTTTTTATTTAACAATACCCCTGAAATAAGCAACACTAAAAATGAAACATATAAACTTAATGTATAAACATCCGGCTTAGTTATAATAATATCCGGATAATAGCTTACATTTAATTTGTGAATTGCAATTCCAAAAATCACATAAATACCAAGAACAAGTATCAAAAGCAGATAAATCTTATCTCTTAACGTAAACTTAAATACAGAATAAAAGCTCTGTCTGCGCCTGCCGTACCCTCTTGCATCCATACTGTCCGCAGTCGTAATGCCGTGTTCTAGAGACCAGGTTGTAATTACCGAAAAAACGTGAAGCTTAACCTTAATGTCAGAAAAAATATTCTCTGATTTATACATTCCCATACATCTTGCCGCCTCATCTGCTTCCTTCATTTTCCTGCCCATCAAAGGAATAAGCCTAAAAACCATGCTAAGCATTAAAGAAAGCTTTGGTGATAAAAAACCGCACACATACATGAATTTATCATCCGACATGGAATAAGAAAGACAAATAAAAAAATAAAGCACGGAAACAAGCATTGTCGCCGATACAACACCGTAAATCACGGATTCAAGCGTAAGCGGATTATCCCCGATAAATAAAAGCACGGTACTTCCGTTATGCGAAAACACGGGATTAACCAAAATAACAATAATCCCCGGCACAAACGGCCAAAATCTCATCTTTTTTTCATCCAGCTGCATTCCGACAGTAGCACAAATCAAAAAAGAAAAAACAAGCGACATACAAAGAATCACGGGATTTAGAGAAAACATGGTAATCCCGGAGACCAAAACAAAAAATATGAAGTTTACTCTTGGATTAACTCTCTCCATTTGCCATCCTTACTGCAAATCCTCGCCCATATTGGTGGTATATTGCCAGGTAATTTCATCGCCGTCCGAAAGAATATAGCTTCCGCAGCTTACATTTCCGGATTCGCCGTTTACAAAATACATCCAGCCGCTTAATTCCCCGTATTCCATCTCGTATATACCGCCAATAGCCGCAATATAAGCAGACGAGGTGTTGCCGGTGCTAATTCCCTTGATATCAAGTAAAATCTCGTGATTTTTACATACTTCCACTAAAATATCATATACCGTATCACCGTTTTCTATGGCCACAAACTCATTATCAATAATTATTCCATCATCCGGAATATATGAATTATCAGGATCATCCACCGTTTCACACATAACAGAGATTGTTACATATCCGCAAATATCGGATTTTTCAGAAGGTTTAGAATAATACTCACTCTTTGTGAAAATCTTAATATTATAAACTGCTACGCATAATGTAGCCGCAATTAATATAACGGATAAATAACTTAACGGATGACGCTTTTTCCTAATTGTAAGAATAATCATAAGAACCAGCGCAAGAAATATTATAAATACATATAACAAAGGCTTTATAATGTCAGAAAAACTTGATTTATCATCAGATACGTTTTCTGATATTTCTGTTGCAGTAGTTTCTGTTTCTGATATATCTGTTTCAGAGGTTTTTGTAATATCTGTTTTGGTCGTTTCTAAAACAGAATAATACTCGTTTCCTTCGTAATTATTAACATCATAGATACTTCCCTTATCCCTTTGATTGTACGAAACACATGCTGTAAAAACCTGGATCGTTGCAAGCTCATTACTCTCACCTGAAAGTGTGTGACAAAAGCTGCCATCGGTAAGTCGATATTCATTTATTGCATCAAAGACGGTATTTCCATTTTTAATAAATCTTTCATCGGTTAAAGCATCTATTTTTAACGCGGATAAGGCAATTACAACCTGAGATGCGCTTTCGGGATTTTCCGTGCCGTAACTTGAAAAACCTCCGTTATCTAACTGCTTGCTTGAAAGTAAAGTAAGCGCCACATCAACCGTTTCAACAATTTCTTCGCACAAATCATCACTTAAATAATTTGAAAGTGTGCTGCCTTCCTGTATGGCAAGATAAAAAGGCGCAAGCGCCTGCAAAGTCATTGCTGTAACGTCAACATCAGCATAATTACCGTTTATTGAGAAACCGCCATCTTCATGCTTTAAGGAAAGTATGGTCGTTATAATATCTTTTGCATCATCCGGGTAGTTTGCGGTTGCAACCAAAAGTCCGTAAACATAACTCATTATCCCAAGTTCGCCCACGCACGTATCATACACATCTTTTATAAGGGAATTTGAGGAATCCGCAAAAGAAAGGTAAAGCGCGTATTTTAAAAGCGTCACTTTACTTGCAGAATTCATATTTTCTTCGATATAGCCTGACATGTTCGAAACATAATTTGAATAATCATAATTTCGCCCATCTGTAAGCATGTCGAATATATAGGAAACATCGGTGCAATCATCACCCTCATATGCAACAATGCCACAAGCAATGTCAGAAACATCGCTTGCGGTCATTGCATAAGAAAGCGTATTGCCCGTCATTGTAAGGATTATGACAAGCAACACCAATAAAGTCTGCTTTATGGAGTTGTATTTTTTGTTTAACACACACATAGCACATCCTTTATTTATGATTTACTATTTATTCTTTTTCTTTTTTAATACAAGAACAACTACCAATACAAGTAAAACAACCGCAACAATTGCAACTACAAGTGCAACGATCTTTGTAGCAGTTAATACAGCAGGTGTTTTTGATTCTTCGGAATCCGAAGCAATAACCTGATTAGCTTCAACCGTAACCAGTTCAAGTGCAGGTACAAGTGTCATTTCATCTGATGTTGCTGAAATTTCGTATGTTCCTTCTTCATCAAATGCGAGTGTAACCTGACCGTTTGCATCCGTAACATACTCTGATGCAGTACCGTTAATTATGATTGTTGCATTTTCAAGCGGCTGTGCAACAGGTGTCCAGTTTTCGTCATATACAACCGCATATAATGTAACTGTTATCTGCTCTGTTTCTTTAACTGTTGCGCTTGCTTCTTCAAAATAAGCAAAAACATCGGAATATGATGTTGTATCGCTGTAAACATATGCATATACATAATCACCGTCAACAACAGTATCCGTAAGGCCCGATGCCAATACGTTATTAACTGCGTATCCGTAAGCGCCGCCTGCATCAATCCCCCAAAGGAGTGAAATATATAAGCCGTAATCGCCTTCTGCAGTTGCATAATCATCTGAACCGTTTGCAGAATATAATGCATGAGCTTTCGCAAGTACTTCGTTAATTGTGTAAACGCCGTCTCCGTCAGTATCTGCTTCAGTTAAGTCAACATCTTCGTATGCAACCACAATGTCGCCCTGTCCGTTTGAAATTGTAACGTGTGCAGTGTCTGCAAACGCAAGTGTTGTTGTGGCCAAGACCATGGCCGCGCTCATAAGAGCAGTGATAAATTTCTTCATTTTTTGTCCTCCGTTTTTTTTAAAAAAATACACTTTGTCAAATAACAAAGTGCACCAAACATAACCTGCATTTTTTTTGCAGATTAACCCGGTTACACCTTCCCTTACCCAAAGGCTTCTCCTTAAACCTAAATAACGAGCATTCCGACTTTAACGGTTATGGCTGTAGCGACGGGTTTTCACCGCACTTTCCTCTTTTCCGGATAACTAACTGTACCAACAGTCATTTATACGGTGTTATCTTGGTATTTATTTTTGTTGTTTCCAACGTCATTATAATAAACATTAACCCCCGCTTTGTCAAGTAAATACGGGTCTAAAAAAAAGATGCGCAGCCAATTGCTGCGCATCTTATATTTAATAAATATTAGTCATTAAAGCTTTTCTTTAATATGGCACCCTTATCTGCGGATGTAACAAGGTTTGCGTACCTTGCAAGATAACCTGTTGTAACCTTTGGTTCTCTTGGTTTCCACTTAGAAAGACGCTCTTTAATAACATCGTCAGAAACTAAAAGGTCAATCTTATTGTTGTTAATGTCAATTCTGATCATATCGCCTTCTTCAACAATTGCGATTGGTCCGCCCTGTG
>CAJOOB010000017.1 GCA_905236025.1 uncultured Lachnospiraceae bacterium | reverse complement strand
CGAAGAGAAAGAAACGGGTTCTTTCGTTGCATCAAGACTTTTTAAAGCTATTATGGAAGAGGTTTTACCGTATTTAAACATTTATCCTACAGAGTCAGAGTAATTATTGTTGATAATTTTTTTGCTTGTATTATACTGATATGGTAATTTTATTTTGCAAGGTGAGTCATGAAACAGGAAAAAAGGCACAAATATTACGACTTCAGTTTGTTTTTCGTAATCATATTTTTGCTGTGTTTTGGGTTAATTATGCTTTACAGTGCCAGTTCCGCAACTGCTTCTTTGAATTACGGAGACAGCACTTATTACTTGAAATCTCAGATTAAATCAACAATTATTGGCCTTGTTGCAATGATTGTGGTTTCTTTTGTGGATTATAAGATTTATAAAAGATTGGCTGAGGTTGCCTATATTGCCTCTGCAGTCGTGGTTTTGCTTATTTATTCTCCGCTTGGCAAGGGTTCGCACGGTGCAACCCGTTGGCTTAGACTTGGAGGATTTACCATTCAGCCTGTTGAACTTGTTAAGATTGGCGTTATTGTCGTTGTTGCGGCATTAGTGTCAAAGACATACAAGCAGGCGAATAAACTCAGATACATTGTGGTTATTATGGGCGTTGTTTTGCCACTTGTTGCTTTGGTTGCGGTTGTTACAAGTAACATGAGTTCTGCACTTATTGTACTTATAATCGCGGGAATTATGGTGTTTGTTGCAAGCCCAAAGTATCTTCAATTTGTGGCAATCATTGCTTCGGGCTTTGCTGCACTGTTACTTGTCATTCTGGTAACCGGAAATTACTGGCTTAAGAGAATTCAAACGTGGATTTCTTCATTGTCTGATATTTCAAGCGGTCAGTATCAGATTATCCAGGGCATTTATGCAATTGCTTCAGGAGGTCTTTTTGGAAAGGGGTTGGGTCAGAGTATCCAAAAATCATTTGTACCCGAGTCGCATAATGATATGATTTTTTCTATTATTTGCGAAGAGCTTGGTATTGTCGGCGCATTTGCGGTTATTTTCATATATGCCTTTTTGCTTTGGCGTATGATGGTGATTGCCGATAATGCCGAGGATATGTTTGGCTCTTTTTTGGTAATTGGTGTTATGGCTCAGATTGGTGTGCAGGTTATGCTTAATATTGCGGTTGTTACCAACACCATTCCTGCCACGGGAATTTCCCTGCCTTTTATAAGTTACGGCGGTTCCTCGGTTGTTACGCTTCTTATTGAAATGGGCATTGTGCTTAGTGTATCAAGAAGTATTAATGCAGAAGTGGAGAAGGATGAAGAAAAGAAATAAAAATCATAAGGTGGCCATTAACATCATTATTATTGCGATTGCTTTGTTTTTTTTGGTACTTTGCCTTGCGTATAAGTTTTGCAACGTTAATGTTATTAATGTTTACGGGCTGAAAAATCAGACAGAAGAGGGGATTATTTCTTATCTATTTACCGATAATGACGAAAGGTCTGTTTTTAAGCTTTATGCGAGATATAAACTGATGGGCAAAGAAGATATTCCTTTTGTTGAAGATTATGAGATTACGTTTGATTCATTTACCTCCATATCCGTTCAGGTCTATGAAAAATCCATTATTGGGTATGTGGAAAATGAAGATGGTTACTGGTATTTTGACAGAGAAGGATACGCAGTTGAATGTTTTGATTACGTGATTGAAGATACTATTAAGATTGAAGGAATGTATACGTCCGGGATTTCATTAAATTCAAAACTTTCAATGGTGGTAAGCACCTCTGACGGGGTGGGGACCGGATCGATTGAAGCTCTTGACGAGGATATGTGTGAAACGATTTTTAATATGTGTCAGCTTATTTTGAATTTCGAATTTGATGTTTCCGCCGTTATGGTGGCTGAAAACATGGAGTTCTCCCTGGAGATTGGGCAGGTTGTGGTTTTACTTGGAGACGGGGATGACATAAATCAAAAATTATCCGATTTAAAGAACATAATTGAGGTGCTTGAAGACACTCCGGGAACTCTTAATATGCGTGAGTTAAGCGCTGACGGGAGTTACGTTTTCACCGCTTCTTAAGTCTTAAATTAGGGTTGATTTTTTACCTGATGTAATATATTATTATTAAAGTATGAGTTGGTTTAGGAGGACATCATTGTGGATGAAGTAAGTCGAAAAAAAGTGAGTACTGATGGGGCGAAAATCCTTGTAGTTGGTGTTGGCGGTGCAGGTAATAATGCCGTTAACAGAATGATAGATGAAGGTATTAAGGGAGCAAATCTTGTTGCTGTAAATACTGATAAACAGGCGCTTGACGTATGTAAAGCACCTGAAACCATTCAGATTGGCGAGAAATTAACTCGTGGTCTTGGTGCGGGAGCAAATCCTGAGGTAGGTAAAGCGGCTGCTGAAGAGACTTTGGATGAAATCCGCCATATGGTTGAAGGCTATGATATGGTATTTGTTACCTGTGGTATGGGTGGCGGTACCGGTACGGGCGCAGCACCTGTAATTGCCGGCGTTGCCAAGGAAATGGGTATTCTTACCGTTGGTATCGTTACGAAGCCTTTCAGTTTTGAAGGTAGCTTAAGATCTAAGCAAGCTGAGGAAGGTATTGCAAACCTTAAGGAAAATGTTGATACAATTGTTGTTGTACCAAATGACAGACTTGCAAGTATTATTGGAAAAGCCGGATTTAAAGAGGTATTTAAGAAGGCTGATGAAGTTTTACAGCAGGCAGTTCAGTCAATCGTTGATATTATCAGCGTGACTGCTCTTATTAATGTAGATTTTGCGGATGTTAAGACTGTTATGAGTAACCACGGTGTTGCGCATATCGGTATGGCTGTTGCACATGGTGAGGAAAAAGCTAAGGAAGCTACAAGCCTTGCAATTAACAGCCCGCTTCTTGAAACATCCATTGAGGGTGCTTCACATATCCTTATTAACTTTACCGGTGATGTTACTTTGATTGATGTAACAAATGCCTGTGAATATCTTAAGGAAGCTGTTGGTGGCGAGCCTAATATTATTTTCGGTGTTGATGAAGGTTCGGGCGAAGAGGACGTATGTACGGTTACATTATTTGCAACCGGTATAAGCGGAGACAGACTTTCGTTAAAGCGTGCAAAGCCGCTTGAGCGTGTGCCTCTTAAGCAGATTGATACATCTTCTGCAACAAGTACTCTTACGCCACTTATCCAGGGCGGTGTAGGAAATACGTTTAATACTGCAAACGGTGCCGCACCAACAAAGAAGGTTGAATTTACTGCGGCTCCTCCAAACACACAGAAGTTTGAACGTAAGTCGTACACAATTCCGACTTTTAAGAGAAGAGACGAATAAGAATTATATATGCCGTTACATGTAAGTGTAACGGCTTTATTCGGTGTTTGGTATTTGTATTTTGTGGAGGTAGTTTATGAAATGTCCTTATTGCGGAGAGGAAGACACAAGGGTTATTGATTCAAGACCTGCAGATGATAATACTTCTGTCAGAAGAAGAAGACAATGCGATAAGTGTTCAAGGAGATTTACAACATATGAAAAGGTTGAATCCATTCCTTTATATGTAATTAAGAAAGATAATACCAGAGTTCCGTACGACAGAGACAAGATACAGTCGGGTATTTTGAGATCCTGTCATAAGCGTCCGGTTTCTGTTGAGCAGATTTCATCTTTGGTTGATGAAATTGAAGCAGCAATCTTTAACAGAGAAGAAAAAGAAATTAAGACTTCTGAAATTGGAGAAATGGTTATGGATAAGCTTAAGGACTTTGATTCTGTTGCTTATGTAAGATTTGCTTCGGTTTACAGAGAGTTTAGAGATGTTGGCACATTTGTTGCTGAAATCGCAAAACTTCTTGAAGTTAATAAATAAAAACGGGGTAGCGTTTGTGACGCTACCTTTATAATATCGGAGATATATATGTTTAAAAGTTTCTATCCGTCTGAAATGACGGATTCAGCATATGATATTGATTATAAAATGTTTTATGATAATGGTATAAGGGGCGTTTTGTTTGATATTGACAATACTCTCGTTCCGCACGGCGCTCCTGCTACAGACGAGGCGATTGGACTCTTTAAAAAGATTCATGATATAGGTCTTGATACCTGCCTCATTTCAAACAATAAAGAACCGAGAGTGAAACCTTTTGCGGATTTGGTAAGTTCTAAATATATCTGCAAGGCTAATAAGCCTTCGGTAAAGAAGTATAAAGAAGCAATGCAGTTAATGAATACGGATGAAAACAGTACGTTATTCGTTGGCGATCAGCTTTTTACGGATGTATATGGGGCTAACAGGAGTGGAATTTACTCCGTTTTAACAAAGCCGATTAACCCTAAGGAAGAAATTCAGATTGTCTTAAAAAGAAGGCTTGAATGGGTGGTATTAAGGTTTTATAAGATGTATACTAAAAATAAGAATAAATAGCTTTTAATTGGAGGCAACAATGGAATTTGTTAATTCAGAATATATTTCGGGACATACCGGGCTTTTGGGACTTTTGGGAAGCCCTGTCAAACACAGTGTTTCACCTATGATGCATAATCTTTCGTTTAGAATTTTAGGGCTTGATTATGTGTATCTTTGCTTTGAGGCCGATGAAAGCACACTTAAGAAAACTGTAGATTCAATGGTTACTCTTAACGCGAGAGGCTTTAATCTTACCATGCCAAACAAAAATCTCATGCCGCAGTTTTGCGACGAGCTTTCGCTTGCGTCACAGATTTCGGGTGCGGTAAATACTGTTATTAATGATAATGGTGTTTTAACCGGTACAACAACTGACGGTATTGGTTTTATGCGCTCGGTTGAAAGCGAAGGATATGATATTTTGGGTAAGAAGATGACACTTTTTGGTACAGGAGGTGTTGCTACCGCCATGGCCACACAGGCGGCTATTGACGGTGTCAGCGAGATAGCAATATACGGAATCAAAGATAAGTTTTATGACCGTGCAATCAAGGTTGTAAATGACTTAAACGAAAGAACTGAGTGTAAGGTTTCCTTAAATACCTACGATGATGATAACAAATTAAGAAACGATATTAAGGAAAGTGCTGTTGTTGCAAACGGAACTTCCGTTGGGATGGCGCCAAATACAGATGCGTGTATCCTTTCTGATTCATCATATTTTGAAAAGGACCAGCTTGTATATGATGTAATTTATAATCCAAGGGAAACGAAGTTTTTAAAGCTTGCTAAGGATGCGGGTTGTAATACACTTAACGGTATGTATATGCTTTTGTATCAAGGGGCTCGTTCTTTTGAACTTTGGACAGGCAGGGAAATGCCGGTGGATGAAGTTAAAAAAGCTTGTTTTAATGCGTAGTCGTTAATAATTATAATTAAGGATGGTCGGTGTAATATGAGCGGAAATCAACAAAGAAGAGAAATGGCGCAGGCCGCTGCAAAGAAAGCTCAGCAGGAGGCTCTTGCAAAGGCAAAGGCTGATTTGGAAGCTAAAAGAGAAGCGAGAAGACAACAGGTTCTTGCTGCTAATGAAGAGATTGCAAGAAATAAGGAACTTCTTGCGCAACTTCAGGCTGATGCGACCGGTGGAAAGAAAAAGAAAAAAAAGAGTAGGATTAGCAAAAAAGATAAGCAGGATATTATTACTCTTCTTGCCTTTTTTGCTGTGATTATAGGCCTTGTTATTCTGGTTTCGTGGTTTACGCGTTCTGATGATGTACCGAATCAGTATGATGGCGGTTACGATATGGAAGAGGAAGAGGAAGAAGCAAATTATGACGGAATCATAATTGTTGCTTCAATTTTACTTCTTACCGTTGGTATGTCGGTTGGATTTAAGAGAATTGCTGACAGAAGAAAGAGAAAAAAGAAAGAAAAAGAATTAGAAGCTCTTAATGCGAGAAGAAAAGAAATGGAGCGTATTGAAGACGAAGCGGCAAGGAGAGAGGTTGAAAGTATTCTTGCAGCCGGAAAACAGATACAGGACTACAGAGATTATCATAAAAATTACGGTAAAGGAAGAAGTGACGAAGAACCTGATTTAGTTGAGCGTCCAAGGAGAAAAACGCTTGGCGAACTGATGGATGAAGAATCGCTTGATTCGAGTGAGAGACCAATGAAATCTTCTTACGAAGAAGAAGTATATGATGTAGTTCGGGAAGAAAACAGAATTGAAGAAAACGAAAGAAAAGAAAAACGTAATAATGTTATATTTTATGTAGTGGTGGGCGTTGTTGTGGTTTTGGGTATTGCGGCCATCGCAATCATGCTTTTTATATAAAAATTACGGAAGATTGTTATGAACAGAAAAATTGTACATGAATTACCTAAGTTATGTGTCCCGGTAATGGTTAAAAATATTGCCGAAGCAAAAGCTTTGGACGAAAAAGCAGGCGGATACGAAACTTGCAATGTTATTGAAATAAGAGTGGATTATTTGGAGAATATTAATGACGAATTAGAGGATGTTGTTACTATTCTTTCAAATAAATTTGAATCGAAGGAAATTATTCTTACTTACAGAACCGTTCCTGAGGGCGGTTTGGGTGAGTATTCATATGATTCGTACAGAGAACTCCTTATAAGACTATGTAATTTAAGATGTGATTATGTGGATGTGGAAGTAAACAGAGGTGCGACTGTTATAGATGAGATTGCGGCTTTTGCACACAGAAAATCTGTTTCGGTTATCGGGTCTTATCATAATTTTGAGCATACTCCTGCGATTAAGGATCTTGCGTATATTTCTGCACTTATTAGTGACAGTCAGGCTGACATTATTAAGATTGCCGTTATGCCAAAGAATAAGGAAGATGTATATGATCTGCTCAGATTTACCGCAAAGACAAGAAGGGTAACATCGAAGAAATTAATTACCATGTCCATGGGTGAAATGGGCAGATGTTCAAGGGTGTTTGGCTTTTTGTGCGGTTCATACCTCACGTTCGTTACTGTTTCTGAAGCGTCCGCACCGGGACAGATTGGAATTTTTGATTGTAAGAATATGTTAAATAAAATACTGGGCTTAAAGTTTAGCCTTATCGGATTTATGGGAAGCGGAAAGAGTACGGTTTCTGCGGCTCTTGCAGAAATTTTGCCTTATCCTTTGATTGATACGGATGAATATATTGTTCAAAGCGAAAGAATGAGCATTAATGAGATTTTTGCAACAAAGGGCGAGGATTATTTCAGAGATGTTGAAGAAGAAACATTAAAGGAACTTTTGGATTCTGCGACGGTTTCAATCATTTCGTGCGGTGGCGGTATTATAAAAAGAGAATCAAACAGAAGAGCGCTTAAGGAAAAAAGCTGCAATATCTGGTTAAATGCCTCTCCCGAAACTGTTTTGGAAAGAGTTAAGGATGATGACTCAAGACCTTTACTTAAAGGTAAAATGAATGTATCTGACATTTCTGACATGATTTCGCAAAGAAGACCGATGTACGAAGATACGTATTCGCTTAAGGTTGATACGGACGGCCTTGGACCGAAAGAAATTGTGATTAACATTTTTGATAAGGTTATTTCATAATTCGTTTGATATATGCTTTTACTTGTATATATGTGTTTTTCAATTTTAAAAAAACAGTTGAAAAATGTATATCAATAATATAAAATATACAAGGCGTGTTTGCGCTTATGCAAATTCGCAAAATAACCAATTTACAGTCGAAATTTATATTTGGAGGAAAATTTAAATGATATCAGCAGGCGATTTTAGAAACGGTCTTACAGTGGAAATTGAAGGCAATGTTTACCAGATTCTCGAATTTCAGCATGTTAAACCGGGTAAAGGTGCTGCATTCGTCAGAACAAAATTAAAGAATATTAAGAACGGCGGTGTAGTTGAAAAAACTTTCAGACCTACTGAAAAGTTCCCTCAGGCACGTATCGAAAGAAAAGATATGGAATATCTTTATAACGATGGCGACTTATATTATTTTATGGATACAGAAACATATGAGCAGACAGCAATTTCAAAGGATAATGTTGGCGACGCTCTTAAGTTTGTAAAGGAAAACGTTCCTTGCAAGATTTGTTCACATAACGGAGATGTATTTGCGATTGAGCCACCTCTCATTGTTGAACTTGCAGTAACGGAGACGGAACCGGGATTCAAGGGTGATACAGCTACAGGTGCTACTAAGCCTGCAATTGTTGAAACAGGTGCTCAGGTGCTCGTTCCTCTTTTTGTTGAAATCGGAGATGTTATTGAAATCGGTACGGAAACCGGTGAATACAGAAAGAAAGTAAAATAGTTTATTTAGTGGGGCGAATGCTTTATTCGCCCTTTTTTGTGCCCATAGTATAATTGGATAGAATACTGCCCTCCGACGGCTGCGGTACGGGTTCGAGTCCCGTTGGGCACATTTTTGATATATGGATGATGTATTAAAAAGGCCGGTGTATCACGCATTTGTGATACACCGATTTTTGCTATGCGTATAATTTTCCTTCCTCACGGTTGTAGAAATACGCATGATCACTTAAAATTTCGCTTTCCGCAACTTCAGAAGCGTTAACTTCTCTGACCATTGATGTAAGAGTTTTCTTATCCATGGTTCCAAGGTCAGGTAAGATGATTAATTCATGAACCGAGCTTGGAATAATGTATAAATCAACATTTCCAAGGGCTGTTGCAATGTCTTTTAGCACGTCCTTATATAACATTACTGCGGAACCGTTAAAGTTTTTTGTGTTTGAAAGAACATACATACCTGACTTTTTTGTGCCAAAAAGCTTATCAAAAGTAAAATCAGGATCTTCTTCGGGACCGGAATTTATGATTAGAAGCTTTTTTAATATTTCTTCCATCGGTGAAAGGATGTATGGCAAAATTTTTGGAGTATTCTCGAATGCGATTTTGTATAAATCCTTTTCGTCAACACCGAATGCTTTTGCATGATGGTTGTGTATTACAGCCATTGCGTTACAGTCTTTATCCGAAATAAGGCAGTAAAAAATGATTGCAAAGTCCAAAAACTTTATATATGGCACGTCTTTTAAGAATTTTTCGTTCTTTTCAAAGTTTACAAGTTTAAAAGCCAGGTTCTTCTTTACATTTTCAAAGTCGGAGAAAATGTTTGTGCAATTATCGTTTAAAGGGATACGATTATCATAGATGTTACATATGGTTTCAACGATAGAATCCAGGCTTTTTCCCTGCTTATAATCTTCATAAAAATCATTAAGATAAATTGTTGGGGTTGCTTTTTCCGACGGAGAGCTTATCTCTAAAGCGTCAAGCTCGACATCGTTATTTTTGATAATAGTGTTTCTGAATACGGTTTTTTCTTTTCCGTATCTTTCCTGGACGCGCTCTTCGATGAGCGCGGTGAATGATGAGTACTTCATTCAAAAAGACCTCCTGTTTAATTAATTAATCTCCCAAAATCCGCGCAAAGTCGCAAACCTTTACGAACGGATAAACCCACAGATTGCTCTGCATAAATTTATTTAACATATAAAATTTTCGGTGTCAACATAAAAATTTTTTTATTGAAATCATATAAGACATAATATATAATTGTCTGCGTGAGTGGAAAGATACAAGTCTATTTTTTTAGTGTGAAGGAGGACATATAAATGTCATACGTAGACGAAGTTATCGCGCAGGTAGTTGAAAAGAATCCTGCAGAACCTGAATTTCATCAGGCAGTAAAGGAAGTTCTTGAATCGCTCAGACCGGTAGTTGAGCAGAATGAAGAACTTTACAGAAGAGAAGCAATTCTTGAGAGAATTGTTAATCCTGAAAGACAGATTAAGTTTAGAGTACCTTGGGTAGATGACAAGGGACAGGTACAGGTTAACACAGGTTACCGTGTTCAGTTTAATTCTGCAATCGGACCTTACAAGGGTGGTTTAAGACTTCATCCTTCAGTAAACCTTGGTATTATTAAGTTCCTTGGTTTTGAGCAGATTTTCAAAAACTCTCTTACAGGCCTTCCAATCGGTGGTGGTAAGGGTGGTTCAGACTTTGATCCTAAGGGCAAGTCAGACAGAGAAGTTATGGCATTCTGCCAGAGCTTCATGACAGAACTTTACAAATATATCGGAGCAGATACTGATGTTCCTGCCGGTGATATCGGAACAGGCGCAAGAGAAATCGGTTATATGTTCGGTCAGTACAAGAGAATCAAGGGTGTATACGAGGGCGTGCTTACAGGTAAGGGCCTTTCATACGGCGGATCTCTTGCAAGAACAGAAGCTACAGGTTACGGCCTTCTTTACTTTGTTGCTGAAATGCTTAAGACAAACGGTAAAGACTTAAAGGGCAAGACGGTTGCTGTATCAGGTGCAGGTAACGTTGCGATTTACGCAATTCAGAAGGCTCAGCAGTTAGGTGCAAAGCCTGTTACATGTTCTGATTCAACAGGCTGGATTTATGATCCTGAAGGTATTGATGTAGCTCTTCTTAAGGAAGTTAAGGAAGTTAAGAGAGCGCGTCTTTCAGAATATGCTGCAGCCAGAAAGTCGGCTGAATATCATGAAAAGAAAGACTCAAACGATCATGGCGTATGGAACATTAAATGTGATGTAGCTCTTCCGTGTGCTACACAGAACGAACTTAACCTTGATGATGCAAAGGCACTTGTTGCTAACGGATGTTTCGCAGTTGCAGAAGGTGCTAATATGCCGACAACTCCGGATGCCACAGAATACTTACAGAAGAACGGAATCTTATTCGCTCCTGGTAAGGCATCAAATGCAGGCGGTGTTGCTACATCAGCTCTTGAAATGTCACAGAACAGCGAAAGACTCAGCTGGACATTTGAAGAAGTTGACGGAAAGCTTAAGGGCATTATGGAAAATATCTTCCACAACCTTGATGATGCTGCAAAGCGTTACGGACATGAAGGTGACTACGTTGTAGGTGCTAACATTGCCGGATTTGAAAAGGTTGTTAATGCAATGCTTGCTCAGGGTGTTTGCTAATCGGATTTTACATATCTTTTGACTTATGTCTTAAACGGTTAAGTAAAAGCTTGGCTGATATGTATAAAGAATAATGCGTATAGCGTCTTATCCCGCTCTTTTAACAAATTTTGTTAAAAGAGCGGGATGTTTTTGCGTTTATAATTCTTTTTTAATAATCTTAACACATTTGTAAAATCTGAAGATTGAAATTGGATAACTATGTGTAAAACCTCTGTACGTAAGAAAATATCAGGGTTTGTATGAATTTTGAGAAGAAAAGGGTAGAAATGATTTCCCCCTAAAAATATGGGTGTTTACCCTATTGTAATTCAGATAAGTTGTGGGCTTGACATGTTTTTTGAAAAAACGTCCCTCTTCAAGCGGGGTGTCCACTACCCCCTAATAGGTAAAAAGGGGTGATAAGAGTGGTAGCGCTTGGGGCATTTAACTCAGTGTTTATCGATATTTACAAATTTTACCCCCTCCTTTTTAAATATTAACCAATTATTAATAAACTCTTTGACGGTTTATAAAATTTAGTTTATCATATGACGTGTAAGGCGAGATAAAAATGCTTTCAAAACTGGGCAAAGCCTTGAAAAGCAATTCTAAACAAAACTTTATAATTGTTTAGACCCGATAGTAGAATGTAGAAAAAGATGGAGGTAATTTACTACAATGAAAAAGAAACTCTTAACAGTACTTATGGCAGCTGTAATGACAGTATCAAGCGCTTTATGTGCTTTTGCCGGAACAACAACAACCAGCCTTGGTTCGGTTGAAGCTTCAGGCTGGTGGGTAGAACATTCAACAGCTTATTTACTTGAAGATGGTGCAGATGTTACTTTCACAATGAATTCAGTAACATATGAAACAGCTACAGCTAACTGGAACGGACCAATTTGGGTTCTTTATTCAGCAGATGAAGCTTTTGCCGGTGGATCAGGTTTAAGTGATACAGCAGGTTATGCAGAATATCTTGTTAATCGTGTTGATATTTACTGGTGGGCAGCTGATGGAACAGCCAGATTTGCAAATGATGCACTTTCAACAGTTACAAGTTATGAAGTTGTTGAGCCGGACGGAATTTGGGATTATTTTGTATCTGATCTTAAGGCAGGTATTACATGGACTGTTAATGTTAAGGTATCGGGCAGCACAATGACAATTGTTTCAACAACAAGCACGGGCCTTCAGAGTACAGCAGTTGTTAATGTAGATTCAAGCAAGGATAACTACATTACATTCGGTGGTGAGCTTTGCTCAATTACAAATATTAAGGCATCTGTTACAACAGCTGATGAAACAACAACAGCAATTGAGGTTGTTACAAATGAAAATGGCGAAACAGAGACAATCATCATTACAGAAGCAGTTAATCCTGAATCAGGTGATGCTTCAGTTGTTATCCCAATGGCATTAATCGCAATGGTAGCTGTTGGCGCTGTAATAGCAACAAAGAAGAAAACTGTTACAGAATAATATATAAAAAGTAGAATTTTTGGAGAATTGGATAAGCGGATTAGTGTTCGCTTGTGAGGTTAGCAAAATAAAATAATAAAGGTTTTATTTATAGCGGCAATCGGTGTCGATTGCCGCTATAATAATTTATCAGTATCCTTTGTGTTAGAGGATAGAGTTTAGTTTATTGTGGTTAGAAATAAGAGTTTAGTTTGACTGAGTTTATGAAGATGGAGGAAAATATTAATGAAGAAGAAATTGGTTACGGTTTTGATGGCGGCTGCTATGGTTGTTGCAAGTACGCTTTCAGCTTTTAGTGGTACAACAACACTTAATTCCAAAGAAACGGTTTCAAGTACTGCGTGGTGGACATTTACAGGTGTTACATCAAATGTAACATGGGACGGCGAAGATGATTTGGTGTTTACAATAGTTGCAGATGAACTTGATGATTACGGATACGGAGCGTTTAACGCTGAAATCTTTGATTCAAACGGTTATTATCTTACTGTTGGATCTGATATTAATTCGTGGCTTTCTGCAGGTACTCCGGGTACTTATATAACCGGTAATGCAACTACACTTGGTTATGCTTTGACAAAAGGAAATACATATTCAATTACATTTTCAAAAGAAGACGATGCTTTTAGCGTAACTTTTAAAAATGTAACCGATGACGTGGTTGTTACAACGTTTGTATATGCAGATACCGAGTTTGATTCAGTACTTTCTGCTCACTTTATTGCTCAGGTTGGAACATATACAGTTTCTGTTGCAACGGTTGAAGCAAAAACAACTACAGTAGAAGATCCGTCTGCAACGTTCGACGATACAACAGAAACTGAAGAAGTGATTGATGTTACAGATGCAGCCGATCCTGAAGTTGCAAATACGACGGAAGAAGTTGTTGAAGTTACTGAAGCTTCAAATCCTGAATCGGGTGACGCTTCAATGGTAATTCCTTTTGCTGTTATTGCACTTGGTGCTGCAGGCGCAGCTGTTGCAATGAAGAAAAGAAAAGTTACCGAATAATACAGAGTAACAAATAATAAAATAAAGAAAAGTTTTATAGCGGCAATCGTCATGATTGTCGCTATTTTTCTTTGTATTTTTAAGCTAAAAAGTTCTTGACATAATAAGGTATAGGTGATAAATTAATTAAAGATGTTAGCACTCTAAAAGTTTGAGTGCTAACAAAGAAGAAATAAAGAACGGAGGCGAATGATGGAACTCGATGATAGAAAGATAAAGATTCTTGAAGCTATTATTAAGAATTATCTTGAAACCGGTGAACCTGTTGGTTCAAGAACAATATCGAAGTACGCTGACTTAAATCTCAGTTCGGCAACCATACGAAATGAAATGGCTGACCTTGAAGAGATGGGGTATATACTTCAACCTCATACGTCTGCGGGACGTATTCCTTCTGATAAGGGTTACAGACTTTACGTTGATAATATGATCAGCACAAGGTCTAAGGAACTCGTGAAAAAAGAAGATGAGTTAAATGCTAAGGAAAAGAAGTTAGAGGATGTTGAAGAGTATCTTGACAAGAAAATTGACAAGATTGACGTACTCCTTCAGAACATGGCGAAAGTGCTTGCTACCAATACAAATTATGCAACCATGATTTCCGGTCCTTCTTTAAATAAGAATAAACTCAAATTTTTGCAGCTTACTAAAGTTTCTGATAATCAGATGCTTTGCGTGCTTGTGATTTCCGGTAATGTTATTAAGAATAGAATGATTGAGGTTAAGGAACCTGTATCTGATGAAGATGTTCTTAAGTTAAATATTCTTCTTAACAGTACTTTTACAGGACTTACTCTTGAAGAGATTAACGTTTCTTTAATTAATAAACTTACTGCTCAGGTTGGAGAAAATGCGGATCTGGTAAAAGAGATTCTTGAGGAAATGGTTTCTGTAATCGAAGCTGAGGATGAATTGCCAATTTACACAAGCGGCGCAACAAATATTTTTAAGTACCCTGAACTTTCTGATTCGGAAAACGCAAGAAATCTTATCAGTACCCTTGAGGAAAAAGAAGAATTAAGTGCGTTTGTTAAGGGTAAACCGGAAGATGAAAATCCGATTCAGGTTTATATCGGAAAGGAAAACCAGGTTCAGACAATGAAGGATTGCAGCGTTGTTACGGCGACGTACGAACTTGAAGAAGGTCTTACCGGAACAATTGGTATTATTGGTCCAAAACGAATGGATTACAATAAAGTTATAGATGCTTTGAGTACTGTTAAAGAACAACTTGATTCTATCTATCGTAAGAAATAAGAAAGGTGGCGATAAGCAGTGGCTAAGAATAAGAAAACGGATGCAACCGAAACTGTAGAAGAAATGGAAAATAAGGAAGAAGTTGATACAGCAGAGGAAGTAACTGAAGAATCTGTGGAAGAAAAACAGACAGAGGATGTTGATTCTGAAACGGATGAAGATACAGTTGATGATGAAAAAGATCCCAGAGACGAACTTATAGATGCTCTTACAGATAAATACAAGCGTACATTTGCGGAATTTGATAATTTCAGAAAGCGTTCTGAAAAAGAAAAGGCTGCAATGTTTGATATGGGCGTTAAGTCCGTGGCAGAAAAGATTTTACCTGTGGTTGACAGTTTTGAAAGAGGTCTTTTGACTGTGGGCGATGATGCTGATTCGGCTTTTGCCGTTGGCATGGATAAAGTTTATAAGCAATTCGTAAAAGCTTTGGAAGATGCAGGCATTACACCGATTGAAGCCTTAGGCAAGGAGTTTGATCCCGAATTTCATAATGCGGTAATGCATGTGGATGATGAAAACTTAGGTGAAAACGTAGTTGCGGAAGAATTGCAAAAAGGATATATGTTACATGATACCGTACTAAGACACAGTATGGTTAAGGTGGCAAATTAATAAGATTTAAACACAATTAATTATATGGAGGAAAAATGCAATGGGAAAAATTATAGGAATTGATTTAGGAACAACAAATTCATGTGTGGCTGTTATGGAAGGCGGCAAGCCTGTAGTAATTCAGAATACCGAAGGTGTAAGAACAACTCCTTCAGTTGTTGCTTTTACTAAGAACGGCGAAAGACTTGTAGGTGATCCTGCAAAGCGTCAGGCTGTTACAAATGCAGAAAAGACAATCGCTTCAATCAAGAGACATATGGGTTCTGATTATAAAGTTAAGATTGATGATAAGAATTACACACCACAGGAAATTTCAGCAATGGTTCTTCAGAAGCTTAAAGCCGATGCAGAAAGCTACCTTGGTGATAAGGTAACAGAGGCTGTTATCACGGTTCCTGCTTACTTTAATGATGCACAGAGACAGGCTACAAAGGATGCAGGTAAGATTGCGGGTCTTGATGTTAAGAGAATTATCAATGAGCCAACAGCTGCTGCTTTGGCATACGGCCTTGATAACGAACAGGAACAGAAGATTATGGTATACGATTTAGGTGGTGGTACATTTGATGTTTCCATTATTGAAATCGGTGACGGCGTTATTGAAGTTTTGGCTACTAACGGCGATACAAAGCTTGGTGGTGATGACTTTGATGAAAAGATTACAAATTGGTTGATCTCTGAATTTAAGAACCAGGAAGGCGTTGACCTTTCAACAGACAAGATGGCTCTTCAGAGACTTAAGGAAGCAGCAGAAAAGGCTAAGAAGGAACTTTCTTCAGCTCAGACAACAGCTATCAACCTTCCTTTCATTACTGCAACTGCTGAAGGCCCAAAACATTTGGATATGCAGCTTACACGTGCTAAGTTTGATGAACTTACACATGACCTCGTTGAAAGAACTGCACTTCCTGTACAGAACGCTTTAAGAGATGCAGGACTCAGTGTTAATGATATTTCTAAGGTTCTTTTGGTTGGTGGTTCTACACGTATTCCAGCTGTACAGGATAAGGTTAAACAGCTTACAGGCAAGGAACCGAATAAGTCACTTAACCCTGATGAATGTGTAGCTATCGGCGCTTCTATCCAGGGTGGTAAGCTTGCAGGAGAAAGCGGTGCCGGTGATATCCTTCTTCTTGATGTAACACCTCTTTCGCTTTCGATTGAAACAATGGGTGGCGTTGCAACAAAGCTTATTGAAAGAAATACTACAATTCCTACAAAGAAGAGCCAGATTTTCTCAACGGCTGAAGATAATCAGAGCGCTGTTGATATTAACGTATTACAGGGTGAAAGACAGTTCGCTGCTGATAATAAGTCGCTTGGCAGATTCAGACTTGACGGTATTGCTCCTGCTATGCGTGGTGTACCTAAGATTGAAGTTACATTTGATATTGATGCAAACGGTATTGTAAATGTTTCCGCTAAGGACCTTGGTACAGGCAAGGAACAGCACATTACAATTACAGCCGGTACAAACATGTCAGATGAAGATATTGAAAAGGCTGTTAAGGAAGCTGCTGAATTTGAGGCTCAGGATAAGAAACGTAAGGAAGGCGTTGAAGCAAGAAATGACGCTGACTCACTTGTATTCCAGACAAAGAAGGCTCTTGATGAAGCGGGTGATAAGGTTGATGCTAATGAAAAGGCAACAGTTGAAGCTGACCTTAAGGCGTTAGAAGAACTTGTTAATTCAACAACTCCTGAAAGCATGACTGATGATCAGATTGATCAGATTAAGGCTGCCAAAGAAAAACTCATGACAAGCGCTCAGTCACTTTTTGGTAAGATGTATGAGCAGGCTCAGGCCGCATACCAGGCTAACAACGGCGGTGCAACAGGCGCAGATGCGGGTGCCGGTACAGCTGGTGCAGGTACTACTGAGAGCGGCGCATATGAAGGCGACGTTGTTGACGGAGATTACAAGGAAGTATAAGACTAAAGATTGATTAAATTGCGCTCCCCCGTTGTAATGCGGGGGAGCATAATGCGGTATAGGAAGTAGAAGATTATGGCTGAACAAAAAAGAGATTATTATGAAGTCTTAGGTGTGGATAAAAACGCCGATGACGCTGCATTAAAAAAAGCATACAGAGCTCTTGCAAAGAAATACCATCCGGATATTAATCCGGGTGATAAAGAAGCCGAAGCAAAATTTAAAGAAGCATCCGAAGCGTATGGAGTTTTGTCAGATCCGGAAAAGAGACGTCAGTATGATCAGTATGGCCATGCTGCTTTTGAAGGCGGAGCCGGAGCTTCCGGATTTGACTTTAACAGCTTCGATATGGGTGACATTTTTGGCGATATTTTCGGCGATTTATTTGGTACGGGAAGATCAAGAAGTAGATCTTACAATGGTCCAAGTAAGGGCGCCGATGTCCAGGTTGCCGTAAGACTTACCTTTGAAGATGCTGTTTTTGGCTGCGAAAAAGAAATTGAACTTACAATGAAAGATCCTTGCCCGACGTGTAACGGAACAGGTGCAAAGCAGGGCACATCTCCTGTTACATGTTCCAAGTGCGGCGGCAGAGGCCAGGTTGAAGTAACAAAACAGTCAATGTTTGGTATGCTTATGAGAAGTGTACAGACCTGTCCTGATTGTAACGGTACAGGTAAGATTATAAAAGAGAAGTGTCCTGATTGTAACGGAAATGGCTACAAGAGCGCTTTAAAGAAAATTAAGGTATCAATTCCTGCAGGTATCAGTAACGGACAGAGTGTTCGCTTAAGAGGAAAGGGTGAACCGGGTAAGAACGGCGGTCCAAGAGGCGATTTGCTTGTTCAGGTTCGAGTTTCTGAACATCCGTTCCTTCAAAGAGACGGTGTTACCTTATATTCAACGGCACCAATCTCGTTTGCACAGGCTGCTTTGGGCGGTGATATTAGGATTTCCACAATTGACGGAGATGTTTTATTCCCAATTAAAAGCGGTACTCAGACGGATACAAGGATCAGACTTAAGAATAAAGGTGTTCCGTATCTTAACAATCCATCTGTAAGAGGAGACCAGATTGTCACCCTTGTTGTTCAGGTTCCTGACAGACTTACCAAGGAACAGAAGGAAGCGCTTATTGCTTTTGATATGATTGCAGGCAACTCGTTAAACACGTCTGATTCGGATGATGGTTCGAATAAAGGCAAGAAGAAAAAGAAGGGAATCTTCTAATTTATGAAATGGGATAAGTATGTTTTAAAGACCACAACCGCTGCTGTTGATTTAATCAGTGTTATGCTTATGGATAACGGGGTTAACGGTGTTGAAATTTCTGACAACGTTCCTCTTACGGAGCATGATAAAGAGCAGATGTTTGTTGATATTTTGCCTGATTTACCAAATGATGACGGAACGGCTTATTTAACCTTTTACACTGAAGAAGGTGATGAAGAGGTTATTAAGAATGTAAAGGAAGGACTCAAGGAATTGGCGGACAGTGTTGATATCGGCTCCGGTTCAATTACTCGCTCTGTTACGGAAGATGTGGACTGGATTAACAACTGGAAGCAGTTTTTTAAGGCCTTTTCTGTGGACGATATTGTTATTAAACCGACCTGGGAGGAATATAAGCCTGAATATGACGGTAAAATCACTATTGATATTGACCCGGGTATTGCTTTTGGAACGGGTATGCACGAAACAACCCAGCTTTGCATAAGACAGCTTAAGAAATATGTAAAGGGCGGCGAAAGAATTCTTGATGCCGGCTGCGGAAGCGGTATTTTATCCATTGTTTCTTCTAAGCTTAACGCAGGAAGCTGTAAATGTGTTGATATTGATGAATATGCAACTAAAGCTACCGAAGAGAACATGGCCGTAAACAAGGTTGATAAGAACTTTTATGAGGTCTTTACCGGTAATATTATAAATGATAAATCTTTACAGGCTAAGATTGGAAATGAGTCATGTGACATTGTTGTTGCAAACATTTTAGCGGATGTTATTATTCCACTTACTCCTATTGCTTTGGATGTTTTAAGACCGGGTGGTGTGTTTATTACTTCAGGTATTATTAATACCAAGGAAGATGAAGTTTCAGAGACAATCAGAAACACCGAAGGCTTTGAGATTTTGGAGATTACAAGGCAAAAAGATTGGTCTTGCATAGTTGCAAAGAAAAACATATAATATATAAGTTCTTAATAATGCTCCCTTTATTTAAGGGAGCATTAATGCGAGTAAGAGAGGTTAGTATGCATCATTTTTTTGTCGATCAAAATGCAATAAAAGATGGTAAGGTCACGATTTGTGGCTTGGATGTAAACCATATTAAGAATGTTCTTCGTATTAAACAGGGAGAAGAGCTTCGCATTAGCGACGGTACGGGCAGGGATTATATTTGCAGCCTTTTGTCGTATGAGGATGAGAAGGCTGTTCTTAATATTGTTTGCGAAAGTGAAGAAAGAACCGAACCTGCAAGCAAATTTTATCTTTTTCAGGGACTTCCTAAGGCTGACAAGATGGAACTTATCATTCAAAAGGCAGTTGAACTTGGTGTTTATGAGATTGTGCCCGTCAGCACTTCAAGGTGCGTAGTAAAACTTGATGATAAAAAGAAAGAAAGTAAGATTAAACGCTGGCAGGCAATTTCGGAAAGTGCTGCAAAACAGTCAAAACGTGGTATAATTCCAAAGGTTCATGATGTTTTATCTTATAAGGAAGCCCTTACATATGCAAAAGAATTGACCGGTGTTGACGGAACGGTACTTATTCCTTATGAAAACTATAAGGATATGAAGGAAACCAAGGAAGTGCTTGATAAGGCGGCTAAAACCGCAAATATATGTGTCTTTATCGGACCGGAGGGCGGTTTTTCCGAATCAGAAGTTGATTTAAGTCTTGATTACGACGCTAAAAGGATTTCTCTCGGAAAGCGTATTTTAAGAACCGAAACAGCAGGCCTTGCAATTTTATCGATACTTATGTATCTTACGGAAGAGTAATATGGAAGTTTATTTGGATAATGCTGCCACAACGGTGGTAAATAAAAATGTAATTGAATTAATGACAGAAATAATGTCTAAAGATTACGGCAACCCTTCGTCTTTGCATCATAAAGGGATTGATGCTGAAAGATATGTAAAAGACGCCGCTGAAACGATTTCAAAAACGCTTAAGGTTAAACCTAAGGAAATCTTATTTACATCAGGCGGTACGGAGTCAAATAACACTGCAATTATTGGCGCATGCAATGCTAAGAAGAGACGTGGCAGGCATATTGTTACAACGGCCATCGAGCATGCCTCTGTGCAAAGTGTGATGAAATATTTGGCATCTGAAGGATTTGAGATTACTTACGTTAATTGTGATTCGAACGGTGTTGTATCTAAAGAAGCCGTTAAGGAAGCACTCAGGGAAGATACCGTTTTGGTTTCCGTAATGTATGTAAATAATGAGATTGGCTCAATGATGGATATTGCGGGAATTTCATCTGTTATTAAGGAATGTAATAATGATATTATTTTCCATGTCGATGCAATCCAGGCATACGGTAAAATCAAGATTTATCCAAAGAAGCTTGGAATTGATTTAATGAGTGCAAGCGGACATAAATTCCACGGTCCAAAGGGTACCGGATTTTTATATATTAATGAAAAAGTTAAGATTACGCCTCTTATTTACGGCGGAGGTCAACAGGGCGGAATGCGTTCCGGAACCGAAAACGTACCGGGAATTGCGGGCCTTGCGCTTGCAGCTTTCGATTCATATGAAAGTATAGATTCTGTGAGTGAAAAGCTTTATTCATTAAAGGATTACTTTATTGACAAGGTTACTTCTATTGATGGTGTTTATGTAAACTCCAAAAAAGGAAAAGACAGTGCTATGCACATAATAAGTGTTTCCTGTCCGGGATTTAGAAGTGAGGTTTTATTGCATGCTTTAGAAGATAAAGGTGTTTACGTTTCTTCAGGTTCAGCGTGTTCTTCAAACAAGCAAAACGTAAGTGCAACCCTTAAAGCGATGGGGTTGGCGGCCGACAGGCTTGAGAGTACGGTGAGATTCAGTATGTGTGATAAAACAACAAAGGAAGAGCTTGATTTTGCGTATGAAGCGTTAAAAGACGTGATTGCAAAGTTTAGGGTAATAAAACAGAGGTAATAAGATGCAATATAAAGAATTTTTGATTAAATATTCCGAAATCGGAACAAAGGGAAAGAACAGATACTTATTTGAAGATGCGCTTGTAAGCCGTATTAATGCTGCAATTAAACGTGGTGAAGGCAAATTTAATGTAAGTAAAGAAAATGGCCGTATTTATGTTGAAACCTTTGGCGAATATGATTATGATGAACTTATTGCCAAT
>CAJOOB010000016.1 GCA_905236025.1 uncultured Lachnospiraceae bacterium | reverse complement strand
ATTGATTTGCTTGATAAGATTGTTGCAATAATTGATAGATACAATGTTCCTCATGAATATATTGAGATTGAGGTTACAGAAACCGCAACAGAAGTTAACTTTGATGTATTAAAGGATTTGGTAAGAGGGCTTAACGAGAAGGGGATTGTTGCTTCAGTAGATGACTTTGGTGCGGGATTTTCTTCGGTTAATCTTGTTAAAGAGATTCCTTGGAATTCGGTAAAACTTGATAAGAGTTTTCTTCCTTCCGGAAAATTTGATGATGATATTAACTTTGTTATTTTAAGGCATATTGTGGCTTTGTTCCAGGAAATGGGTGTTAAATGTGTTGTTGAAGGTCTTGAAACTTCAAATCAGATTTTGATGTTAAAGGGTATGGGATGTCATTATGCCCAAGGGTATTATTTCGACAGACCGCTCCCGGTTATTGATTTTGAGAAGCGTTTGGACAATAAACAGTACAATTTGCCGGATTAGATTTTTGTCTTTTTGTAACATTTTTTTCAAAATCATTCACAATTTCTTTACATTAAAGGCACGATTTGAACATATATTTAGAGTATATTATAACCATCGAAAGGAAAAACAATTCAATATAACGTAAATATTGAAATGCTTTCGATACTTTTTTTCATAACTCCCCCTTTTTAATAATGTAAAACCAACCAAACACCAAACAAAAAACCACTCCGATCGGAGTGGTTTTTTGTGTTGAAAATTTGTTATATAACTTAGCCTTTAAGTCCTCTTGACTGTCTGTCCATGTCTTCAACGACAATGTCATATATCTCGCCGAGTGATCTTACATACTCAAGCACAAGCCAAGGCTCGTTTGTGTGGAAGTGGAGTTTTACAATTCCCTTGTCTCCAAATTCATCGCTGCCTGTATCGCCGGCAACAACGAGGCAATCGCCTTTAAAAGTATCTAAGATGTGGTCTCTTATTTCATCAACAAGATCATCTGTTTCATCATCATCAATTCCGTATTTGTCTAAAAGAAGCTGTGTGTCATATCTGAATTCAATTGGTTCCATGGTGATTCCCTTTCGTTTTGCTAAAATTAGGTTTAAAAAGCCACGGGTATTATAGCAAATATCCGTGGTTTTTACAAGTTAGATATTTCTAACTTCTTTTTCTTCTTTTTTCTTCTCTCTTTTTCAGCTTTTCTTTTAATTTTGCCTTTTGAACTTCTTTCTTAAAACGTAGGTTTGCTTTAAATTTAATGATTTCCGGTTCTAAGTATTTTATGTAAAGCGAATTGTTGGTAATCCACCTGTGAAATCTTCTCGAAACCTTTGTAAAACAAAAGCCTGCTGCAAGTAAGAATGGGACCTGCGGTATTACCGGTAACATTAAACCGATAATTCCAAATATACTGAATATAATACCTGCAATAATCCACAAGGCACGTTTTATGTTTTCTTTCATAAAATGTCCTCCGTAGTTTTCTTTTTGCTTAATATTAATATAAACAAAGAAATTTATAAAGCGAAGATTTTGTGAATAAAATTAAGTATTAATAAAGTGACAAATTATTAATTAACAATTTGAGAACATGTATATTTTAAAATATACGATAATTTAAACAGATAATAAGACCGTATTCTGAAGAGTGTTTGTTTTATAGGGAATTTTAAGTAATAAAATGACAAACACAAAAAACGCGAAATACATAGAAAAATTTGGCGTTTTATAGTACAATAGACATATATAAAATGTAAAGCGGTTATGGCGCGTGAAAGGCAAAATATGAGAGAACGTGTTTATCTTAATGATGAATTTTCATTTAATGGTGGAGCCAAAGTCAGATTACCTCATACAATGACGGAAACACCATATAATTACTTTGACGAAAGCGAATATCAAAAGGAGGGTATATATACCTGCGATATTACGGCGGATGCCGCAGATAAGAAATATATACTCACAATTGAAGGAGCTGCACATATTACGGAGGTGTTTGTAAACAATGTATCCGTTAAAAAGCATATGTGCGGTTATACGGCGTTTTCGGTTGATATTACAAGTAAGCTTAAATTCGGCTCAACAAATAAAATTAAAATTAAAGTTACAAGTGATGAAACAGTAAATGTTCCTCCGTTTGGAAAAGTCATTGATTACATGACATATAACGGCATTTACAGGGATGTTTATTTAGATATTGTTTCGACTGCATACATAAAAGATGTATATGTTCATCCTGTCAGAACAGGTAAGGGCATTTATACTTACAAGTCTGATGTTACCGTTTGTTTTCCAAAGGGCTCAAACAGGGAAAACGTAAGGATTACGCAGGAACTTACTCCGCTTAAATTGCATAATTACAAACATGTCGATTGTGACATTCCGGATAATGAGCTTTACAAGGCAGATCCAAAACTCAGCACTAATTTTACAAGACAGCGTAAAATCCTCAATTTGAATGCACTTTTTGAAGATGAAATTGATAAAAATTACGAAGGCGTTGCAAACGGCTTTGTTGCCGATGTTATTGAGGAAGTAAAGGAAAATGATGAGTTAATAAGCTTTGAAAAGCTTGAAGATTCTGAATACGGTGTACTTTCAATTGACAGTGATATTATGGGTGTCAGAGAATGGGACCTTGAAACCCCGTACAGATACAACTGTGTAACAACGCTTTACATTGATGATGTTGCGGTTGATGAATACTCAGTGGTATTTGGTTTTAGAGATATGCGCTTTAAAACGGACGGATTTTACCTTAACGATAAAAAGGTCAAAATCTCCGGCCTTAACAGACATCAGGCTTATCCGTACGTCGGTTACGCCATGCCAAGAAGCATCCAGCGTTATGATGCGGAACTTCTTAAATATGAACTTGGCGTTAATGCCGTAAGAACCTCGCATTATCCGCAGTCACATTATTTTATCGAAAGATGTGACGAGCTTGGACTTTTGGTATTTACGGAAATACCGGGCTGGCAGCATATTGGTGATGAAAATTGGAAATACCAGGCAAAGATAAACACAAGAGATATGGTGTTACAGTACCGTAATCACCCGTCAATCATGCTTTGGGGCGTAAGAATCAACGAATCCCAGGATGATGATGAATTTTACAAAGATACAAACAGAATTGCCCACGCCCTTGATTACAGGCAAACGGGCGGTGTACGTTTCATCACGAAGAGTCATCTTCTTGAAGATGTTTATACATTCAATGATTTTTCACATACGGGAAGTAACGAGGGTTGCCTTGATAAGGCCTCCGTTACGCCTGATACAAAGAAGGCCTACCTTATTTCCGAGTACAATGGCCACATGTACCCAACCAAGGCTTTCGATGATGAAGATCACAGAACAGAACATATGAAACGTCATGCAAACGTATTAAACGCTTATATGGGTAAATCCGATATTGCGGGCGGTTTTGCGTGGTGCATGACCGATTATAACACCCATAAGGACTTTGGCTCGGGTGACAGAATCTGTTATCACGGCGTTATGGATATGTTCAGGAATAAGAAATTTGCTGCGGCAATTTATGCATCCCAGGGAATCTCGGAGCCTGTACTTGAAATAAGTTCTTCATACGACATTGGCGATCATCCTGCGGGATATTTGCCGGCTGCGTATGCGGTTACAAATTTAGACAGCGTAAAGATGTATAAAAACGGAACCTTTATAAAGGAATTCTTCCCAAATAAAGATGAATATCCAAATCTTTTACATCCGCCAATATATATGGATGATACAATCGGCAACAGAATTGAAGATGAAGAGCATTTCTCTCACAAGAAAGCGGAGGATGTGAAATTCGTTCTTCTCGGTGCCGCAAAATACGGTATGGACAACCTTCCAAGAAAGGTTAAATTAAGAGCCGCAAAGTGCATCATCAAACATCATATGAACATGGCGCAGGCCGTCGAACTGTACGGAAAGTATGTTGCCGGCTGGGGTGATAAGGTTACGGTTTATACATTTGAAGGCGTTAAAGACGGAAAAGTAGTTAAAACCGTTGAAAAACGCCCAATGGTTAAGCCTTGCCTGAAAGTTATGTGCTCAAGAAAAGTGCTTAAAGAAGATATCACCTATGATGTTTCGGCAATCAGAATGAATCTTATTTCAGATAGTGGAAACCTTCTTAATTACGCAAATGTTCCGCTTAAGCTTACGACGGAAGGCACGGTATCGATAATCGGACCACAGATTATCTCCTTAAACGGAGGTATGGGAGGAACATACGTTAAATCAAACGGAGTTCCGGGTATGGGAAAACTCATAATAGACGGTCAGGGAATTCATGAGGTTATTGAATTTGCCGTGATTTAGTCAAAATTATATAATTAATGTGTCGGAGGTATTTATATGAAAACTAAAGAAAAATTAGCTTTCGGTCTCGGCGCTGTGGGCAAGGATATGGTTTATATGCTCTCAGCCAGCTATATTTTATATTATTATCAGGACGTGCTTGGCGTAAGTGCGGCATTTATGGGCGTGCTGCTCCTCGTTGCCAGAGTGTTTGATGCTTTTAATGACCCACTTATGGGTATTTTGGTTGCAAAAACAAAAACCAGATGGGGTAAATTCAGACCTTGGCTCTTTATTGGTACGGTACTTGATGCGGTAATCCTTTACTTTATGTTTGCTGCTCCTCCAAGCCTGGATGGAAAAGGCTTAATGGCTTATGCAGCAGTATTTTATATCCTTTGGGGTGTTACATACACAATGATGGATATTCCTTACTGGTCAATGATTCCTGCATTTACAAGAAGCGGTAAGGAAAGAGAAAACCTTTCGGCACTTGCAAGAACCTGTGCAGGTGTGGGTTCAGCGCTTGTAACAATCTTTACTGTTATGATTGTTTCTGTTTTGGGTTCTTTGGCAGCATCTAAGAGCAGTACAGTTGCAACAAATGAATTTAGTAATGTTACGCTTTACCTTGTTGAATTGGACGATGAAGGTAATACAACAGGTGAAGTATATGAAACAAGCGGATGTACGGTAAGTGTTTCCGCAGATGAATCAGAATTTGAAGATTCGCTTTCATACAGTGCAAGCAGTGCGGATTACACAATTACCATCAATTCTTCTTTGGCTTATTCAAGTGATGATACAAATGTTACTTTTGATTATGTAATGGATGAGGCCGATGGCGAAGCTGTCTTAATTGTTTATTTAAGTTCAGAAGATTAT
>CAJOOB010000015.1 GCA_905236025.1 uncultured Lachnospiraceae bacterium | reverse complement strand
TTTTTTATTTAAGATACAGGCAAAAAAATAAAATGGCAGATTATAAATCTGCCATTTCAAATCAATAGAATTATCTAAAATCCTGTTACCATCTTCTGTTGTTTCCACCCGGTGGATTGCTGTTTCCACCACCAAAGCCTCCCTGTGAAGATGAACTTCCCACTGTATTTGATGACTGAGTCCAGCTGTAGAATGATGAACCGTCTTTATAAAGTGTATAATTACTGTTCGAAGATGGCTCAATATATTCTGACGCAATCCATCCGCTTGAATATGTACCGCTTACGCTAAATGTAATAAGTGTGTTTCCGCTTGAATCCTTAACAATATAAGTACCGGACGAGAAGCTTGTTCCACTCATTACAACCGTACCGCAGTTTGAGCTGTTTGGTGTTTCACAGATACCGCCTAAAGCAACAACCGTACCGCCTGTCATTGATATGCTTCCGTCAACATCGATTGAGCCTGCCACATTGCCCATACTTGATCCACCGTATACAACGGTAAAGCCACCGCTTATTGTGATGTTTCCGTTTGAATCAAGACCGTCCGTATCACCGCTTGCAGTTGTTACATACAATACGCCGCCCTCAATATAGATGTTTGCGGATCCTGTATTTACAGAAGCATTAACGCCGTCATCCGTTGCATAAATTGTTGTTGTACCGCCGGCAAATGTAATTGTCTCTGCTTCCACACCTTCATACGAATATGTAATATCGATTGTTCCACCTGTAATGTCAATTGAAACATCAGCGTGAATACCGTCATCATCAGCAGCAATTTCAATATCTCCGCCGCTTATTGTAATTGATCCGTTTGAGTGGATGCCATCGTCATCAACATCCATCACAATTGTTCCGCCGGTAATCGATACGGACGTATCCGCCTTAATACCCTTCAAATCCGCTGTTATGTCAAACGTACCACCTTCAATTGTGAGTACGGTTTCTGCCTGGATTGCATCATCTCCTGCGTCTAATGTAAATGTACCGCCCGTAATAAGGATGTAACCCTTAGATGCATCTGATGAATTTGAAGCTCTTAACGCTTCTCCGCCCGATGTAACTTTAATCGTTCCTCCGGTAATAATCAAGGCATCTTTACCGGTAATACCGTTATTTACAGCATCTACCACGATATTTCCGTTATAAATCTTTAATACGTCTTTGGCAGTAATACCGTTTGCGTAATTTGCATTTACAGCAAGCTTTCCGCTTCCGTTAATTGTCATATTATCATCACAGTAAAGACAGGCATTCGGTTCGTCGCTGTCTGCAGATTCGTATGTATATGAGCTTCCGTCCGTAAGCGTTGATGTTGTTCCGGAAACAAGGTTAATTATAAGAATGCTGCACTGTTTTGCGTAGATTGGCGCACTGTCACTGCACGTAATTGTTACTCCGTTTAAAACAAGTGTTACTGATGCATCACTGTCTGCATCAATTATAATTTGGCCATTGGAAAGGGTACCTGATACATAATAAACGCCTTCATCCGTAATGGTTACGGTTGAGCCTGAAACGGTTGTCCCGCTTCCCGTTGTTGTTATTGAACTTCCGTTTAATGTAATCTTATTTGTAACTGATGATGAATCATAAGTTTCGGTTGTCTCAGCCGCACTGTATGTCGCGGTTGTATATGACGCCGTCGTTGTGGTTGTGTCTGAATCTGAGTCATCATCATCATCATCATCTTCTTCGTTGTAATCATCATCGTCTGTGTCATCATCTGATGTTTCGGATGTGTCTTCTTCTGTCGTATCATCAGAAGAATCTGTGTTTGATTTTGTACCTACAGCACTTGATGTGTCGGTGTCTCCACACGCATAAAGCATACAGGAAAGAGCAAGAACCATAAGTAATGCAAGTAATGTCTTTAATTGTCTCTTCATACTTTTCCTTTCATCTATAAAATAGTTTCAATATTCAACAGTTAATTTATGTAATCATCTAATGATGTTTAGGGTAGAATATCATTTAAATGTGAAAGAAAGGTGAAATCCATTAAAACTTTTACTGAACTTGTAAGAATTTCGGCGGTTTGATATAATTTAAAAAAAATTAGAAAAATTGGAACAAGATGGAAAATATTATTGGAATAATAAGTGAATACAACCCTTTCCACAAAGGCCACAAATACCTTATTGACGAGTCTTTAAAGAGAGTTACGGATGCAAAAATAATTGCACTTATGAGCGGAAATTACACAGAGCGCGGGCAGGTAGCCATATTCAATAAATATGAACGTGCAAAAAGCGCTTTATTAAACGGTGTCTCACTGGTTCTTGAACTCCCCGTTGCATATGCAACGTCAAGTGCAGAAAATTTTGCAAGTGCCGGCGTTATGCTTTTATATAACGCAGGAATCACTCACCTTGCCTTTGGTGCGGAATGTGATGATTTAGAGCTTTTATCTGCTATCGCACGTATTATTAATAATTACAGGGAAAGTTATTTTGATAAAATTAAAGAAAGTCTTGAAAACGGCAAA
Source organism: uncultured Lachnospiraceae bacterium (assembly GCA_905236025.1). Lineage (GTDB taxonomy): Bacteria > Bacillota > Clostridia > Lachnospirales > Lachnospiraceae > CAJOOB01. The sequence goes on along the minus strand of CAJOOB010000015.1, from coordinate 34,386 downwards.
AACTTTGCATTTGCAGGATATGACGCACTCGTTGACTTTATTTTTACAAAAGAAACAGATGATAAAGACGTTTCATTGATTAAAGGTTTCGAATTAAATACAGTCAAATCCGTTGTTTCTTCACCTAATAACATCTTAGCGATTGAGTATTTAAGAGCAATTGAAAGACTTAACAATAAAATCACCCCAATATGCATAAAAAGAGCTTTTGCAGATTATCATTCAAAAAACAAAGAAGATATTAATTACAGCGCCTCTGCTTTAAGAAACTATATATTAAATAATATGAGTAATCAGGACTTAAAGCCGCTTACAAATGATGATTTTTCAAAAGTTCTCGGCACAAAATTAATTGAAACCCGTGATTTTTCCAATATTTACGGCGTCTCACAGGATTTATCAAATAAAATTATTAATAAATCGGACTCTTATAAGACTTTTAGCGATTTTGGCGACGTATTAAAAAGCAAAGATCTGGTAAAGACGGCCATCGACCGCGCTCTCTTACACATAATGCTTGATATTAAAAAATCCGATGTATCTTCTTTTCCAAGCATTACCTTTGTTTTGGGATTTAAAAAAGACTCCTCTGATTTACTTGCAAAAGTGAAGGAAAACCTTGAAAAAAACAAAATCTTTTGCATTGTAAATTATGCAAAAGATTTAAAATCTCTTAATAAAAATAACTCAGACACGGCCCTGGCGGCTAAAGACGAGGCAAAGCTTAACGGCCGCGCCGACAGTATTTATCGTATGGTATATATGTCTTTGTATAAAGAAGACATCCCGACCGAATATACCAGAAAAACCCTGGTAGTCCGGTAATTAATTCTTAAAGCTGTGAATTGGTGCAGGTATACGTCCTGTACGATTTACAAACGCATCACATGAGTAATTGTTTACAGGCATGATTGGCGCATATCCAAGCAATCCGCCAAATTCAACCTTTTCTCCCACGCCTTTTCCAATAACAGGAATAACTCTTACGGCTGTTGTCTTCTGGTTAATCATGCCTATAGCCGCTTCATCCGCAATAATACCGGAAATGGTTGTTGCCTTAACATCTCCCGGAATTGCAATCATATCAAGACCAACAGAACATACGCATGTCATTGCTTCAAGTTTTTCAATGGTAAGTGAACCGCGTTCAACTGCGTTAATCATACCCTGATCTTCACTGACAGGAATAAATGCACCGCTTAATCCGCCAATATATGAGCCGGCCATTACGCCGCCTTTTTTTACCTGGTCGTTTAAAAGTGCAAGCGCAGCGGTTGTACCCGGAGCTCCCGTTGATTCAAGCCCGATTTCTTCCAAAATATCCGAAACGCTGTCACCGATTGCCGGTGTAGGCGCAAGTGAAAGGTCAATAATACCAAAAGGTACATTTAAACGTTTTGAAGCTTCCTGCGCAACATACTGACCTGCTCTTGTAATCTTAAATGCAGTCTTTTTAATTGTTTCGCACAAAACTTCAAAGCTTTCGCCTCTAACTTTTGTAAGAGCATGTCTTACAACACCCGGTCCGGAAACACCAACGTTAATAATACAGTCAGCTTCCGTTACACCGTGATAAGCCCCTGCCATAAACGGATTATCATCAACTGAATTACAGAAAATAACAAGCTTTGCACATCCGATTGAGTCATTTTCCTTTGTAAGTTCAGCAGTTTCCTTTACAATTTCACCCATAAGTCTTACGGCATCCATATTAATACCGGTCTTTGTAGAGCCAACATTAACGGAGCTGCAGACAATATCCGTTTCAGCAAGAGCCTTTGGAATTGATCTTATCAAAAGTTCTTCAGACGGAGTCATACCCTTTGAAACAAGCGCCGAATAGCCACCAAGGAAATTGACGCCAACCTTCTTTGCAGCCTTATCAAGAGTCTTTGCAATCATGACATAATCATCGGTTGTTTTACAGCATGCAGAACCGACTAAGCCGATTGGAGTTACGCTGATACGCTTATTTACAATCGGAACGCCGATTTCGTGACTTATTTCTTCACCGGTTTCAACAAGCTTTTCAGCTTTTGTTATAATCTTATTATAAATCTTTTCACAAACCTCATTAAGGTCTGTTCCCATACAATCCAAAAGGCTTATACCCATTGTTATGGTACGAACATCTAAATTTTCCTGTTCAACCATCTGGTTTGTTTCATTTACTTCAAATATATTAATCATGTCAATATCCTTTCATGATAAAGTCTTTGTTATATACGGTGCATTGCGTTAAAAATATCTTCAGTCTGAACCTTTACCTGAACGCCAATTTCCTTACCAAGGTTTTCAAGTTCGCTTGCAACCGCACCGATTGTCTTGTCTGATTTTGATAAGTCAGCAATCATCATCATGTTGAAGTAATCCTGAACTATTGTCTGTGATATATCAAGTATATTAATTGAATTTTCTGAAAGGTATGTACAAACCTTTGCAATAATTCCCACGGTATCTTTTCCTACTACAGTTATAATGGCCTTTTTCATTGGTGTTCCTTTCTGTATGCCCTATTGGCATTTTAAGTCTTTATTGTGTACAAGGTATTATATTAAATAAATTTTCAAAAATCAATCAAAACTCGAAATAGCAGCTCGGCATTTCTCTTGAAGCAACCGAGATGTCAAAATCATCTGCCTTAAATTCGCTTTCGCTTAAATTGATTTCATTTCTAACACTTTCGTATGCAAGGTCCGGATAATTGTTTTCATGGCTTAAGTGCCCCAAAGCAACATGTTTTAAATTATTATGCAAAATAATATCCAAAAGCCTTCCGCTCATTTCATTGCATAAATGTCCGTAATCGCCAAGAATTCTTTGTTTTAACTGATACGGATAATTGCCTGTTTCAAGCATTCTTATATCATGATTTGCTTCTAATAAGATTGCATCAAGGCCTTTAAGATTATTAATGATATAATCATCAAAATGGCCCATATCAGTTGCAACCGCAACCTTTTCATCGCCTGACGAAACCCTGTATCCCACAGGGTTTACGGCATCATGGTAAATTGAAAACGGGTGAATGTTTAAACTTTTAAATTTAATGTCTGAATCAGAATCAATTGCATTAAATAAATCCGGATCGACACAACCTAACGAACCCTTCCCTCCGGAAATGTTAGAACATTGATATTTTATGTATTCAATTGTCTCAGAAGTTGAATAAATGGGAACATTATATTTTCTTGAAAAAACACCCAGACCACTGATATGATCCGAATGTTCATGCGTAATAAATATCCCGTCAAGGTCTTTAGGATCAATATTTTTCTCCTTAAGACCTTCCTCCACTCTCTTTTTGCTGACTCCGATATCAACCAAAATGTTGGTGTTTGAATCGCTTATAAAAGTGCAGTTACCGTTACTTCCGCTTGCTATACTGTATAAAATCATTAAAAAGATGCTCCGTTTACATAGTTACGGCGTCGGACTTATCCGACGCCGGTGTAAATCTAAATATTACATATCTTCTGCATTAACATTGTAATTAACATATCCGTCGCCTTCGGCTTTACTTGCTTCAGGTGCCGCTTCCTCTGCTTCATCCTGTGCACGAAGTTCCTGTCTGTTGTTAATAACAATTTCAAGGCTCTTATTAAGCTGTGCCATCATGGTTTCATATGCTTTTTGGAAATTATCCATTGAATATGTAAGTATTTTTTGAATATCCGCAAGAGAATCATCCGTGTACTGAACAGCGCTCATTACGATATTATTTGCTTCCGCCGAAGCTTTATCAATAATCTGGTTCGCTCTGTTTGATGCATCCGCAACATATTCATTGCCCTGAGCATATGCCTGTTGCATAATCTCATGTTCGCTGATAAGATCGGCTGTCTGAGCCTTTGCATCATTAAGCATTGTATCATACTGGGTTTGTGCGCTCTTAAGCATGTTTTCCGCTTTAAGCTTTGCATCTTTTAAAATAGCGTCCTGGTTAGCTACAATCTTTTTATATCTCTTGATTTCTTCAGGAGTCTTTAACTCCATCTCTCTGATATAATTCTTAATTTCATCCCTATTAACAGATATATTAACTTTCGACATTGGAAGATTCTTGCATGAATCAATATAGCTGTCCAATTCCTCTATTAATTCTTCTATCTCGCTCTTATGCGTACTCATTACTTTGCCTCCTTAACCTTTTCACCAATCGCATCTGCTACTATACCGGGAACGAATGCCCTGATATCACCATGATAACCGGCAATTTCGCGAACTGTTGTCGAACTTAAATACGAATAATTAATATCCGTTGTAAAGAATATTGTATCTACTTCAGGACACATAACTCTGTTAGTCTGTGCCATCTGGAGTTCATATTCAAAATCGGTTATCGCCCTTAACCCACGAACTATAACGTCTGCTTTTTCTTCTCTGCAGTAATCAACTAAAAGTCCTGAAAAGAAACCAACCTTAACATTTTCAAGATCTTTAGTCACGTCAATTAACATTCTAACACGCTCATCAACAGAAAACAATGGACTTTTTGAATTATTATTCAAAACCGCCACAATAAGCTCATCACAGACCTCAGCCGCTCTCTTGATAATATCAATATGTCCATAAGTTACCGGATCAAAACTCCCCGGATAAATCGCTTTCTTAATCATCCCTTTACCTTTCCGCATTTTGCGAAAGCTCCAAAAACACATGTTTATTAGTCTTATAAAGCTTTTCTTTTCTAATGTTCATGCCAAGCTCCGTAACATACGAAAAATCCGTTTCAAGAGAAGCTTCAACAATTATTAATGTATCCTCGCTTATTATGGACGAATTTGCTATTCTTTTCAAGACCTGTTTTTCATATTCTTTATTATATGGCGGGTCCATGAAGACAATATCAAACTTCTTGTTTTGCCTTTCGCACTCACCGATAGCCATATTAGCGTCAGAATTAATAACCAAAGCCTTATCGGCAAGCTTTGTGAAAGCAAGATTGGAATTAATAATATCCACAGCCTTCTTATTATTATCAACAAAAACGGCACCGTTTGCACCGCGTGACAAAGCCTCAATCCCAATACCGCCGGAACCAGCAAACAAATCCAAAAATTCAGAAGAAGGAACATCCATATTGATCATATTAAATAAAGTCTCCTTTATTCTGTCCGTTGTCGGTCTTGTTTCAAGGCCCTCCAAAGTTTTTAACGGAAGACTTCTTGCAGTCCCTGCAATTACTCTCATTATTATTTCTCCTTTTCTCGTAAATCGAGTAGGGATAAATCCCTACTCGATAAAATAAATAACTTACTTATATTATAAACTAAATCAGTTTTTCTTATAGAAGAAAGTTTTACAGGAAGTATAATTAAGTTCCTTATATTCCATAATCTGCTCTGTACTTCCAATAAACAAATATCTTTCACTCTTTAATGAATCGTTAAACTTCTTGTAAATATCATGTTTAGCTTCATCAGTAAAGTAAATAAGAACGTTTCTGCAAACAATCATATCAAGATTCTTCGGATAAGGATCAAGAAGGAGATTATGTTTCTTAAATTCGACTCTCTTTTTGATTTCATCAGAAATCGCATAACTCTTATCGGTAATCTTTGTAAAGTACTTATCAAGGAATTCCTTTGGAAGTCCTTTTAAACTGTTTACGCCGTAAATACCTGCTTTAGCCTGTTCAATAACCTGATTGTCAATATCAGTTGCCGTAATCTTAATATCAGAAAGAGGCATAAACTTTGAAAGTAACATTACAAGTGAATATGGCTCATCACCGGTCGAACATGCCGCACTCCAGATATTAAGATGCTTTCCGCTCTTATTAATAAGATCCGGAATAATTTCGTTTTCAAGAATCTTCCACTGATCCGGATTTCTGTAAAATTCAGATACATTAATTGTAAGATAATTTACAAAATCATTAAATAATCTTGTATCTTTCTTTAATCCCTCAAGATAAGTGTCATATCCCGTATACTTTTCTTTTGCAATAAGAGAATCAATTCTTCTCTTCATCTGCTTTTCTTTGTAAGCATTCAAATCAATGTGGGTTAACTTTAATACACCCGCTTTAAATCCTTCGTAATCCATACGCAGTCCCTGCCTTCTCAAGTTTTTACATTCATAATATTTTCACACGATTATGATAATGGTATTATATTATATTTTTCAAAATCATTCAAGAATAATCGCTGAATTTCAACAAAAAAAGACTCTGGATAATCCAAAGTCTTTTAATCAAATAAAATTATTAAGCTTCTGTAGCTTCTGTAGTTTCAGTAACTTCTTCTGCTTCTGTATTTTCATCTGCGTCAGGTAAAAGTGCCTTGATTGAAAGGCTGATCTTTTTTTCAGCTTCGTTAAAATCAACAACACAAGCTTCAACTTCCTGACCGAGCTTAAGCATATCTTCCGGTTTTTCGATACGTTCCTTTGAAATCTGTGAAACATGTAATAAAGCATCAATGCCTGTTTCAAGTTCGACGAAAGCACCGAAGTCAGTCATTCTTGCAACTTTACCCTTAACAACCTTGCCCTTCGCATACTTTTCTGCAGCGCCGTTCCAAGGATTTGTCTCATCAAATTTAAGAGAAAGAGCAATCTTTGTACCGTCAATATCCTTAACTAAAGCCTTAACTTCCTGGCCAATCTTAAATGCCTTCTTAGGATGTTCAATATGACCCCATGACATTTCAGAAATGTGAAGAAGACCGTCAATACCGCCTAAATCAACAAATGCACCAAAATCTGTTACATTCTTGATTGTACCTGTAACAACATCACCAACGGCAATCTTACCAAGAACTTCTTCCTGGAGTTTCTTCTTACTTTCAACAAGAAGCTGTCTGCGATCACCAATGATTCTTCTCTTTCTTGGATTGAATTCTGTAATAACGAATTCAATTTCCTGACCTTTGTATTTGTCTAAATCTCTTTCGAAAGAATCAGAAACAAGACTCGCAGGGATAAATACCTTTGTTTCGTCAACAACAACTGTAAGGCCGCCGTTTGTAACATTAGTAACTACTGCTTTAAGCACTTCTTTGTTTTCGTATGCTTCTTCGAGTTTCTGACTGCCCTTCTCAGCTGCTAATTTCTTGTAGCTAAGAAGTACCTGTCCGTCGCCATCATTAACTTTTACAACTTTTGCTTCCATCGTGTCACCGACTTTAACAACTGTAGTAAGATCAACATTTGGCGTACTTGTATATTCACTTCTGGTTATAACACCATCAGACTTAAAACCGATGTTAAGAATAATTTCGTCTTCCTTAACGCTGATAACAGTACCTTCGACAACCTCCCCGTTTCGTATTGTTTTTAATGATTCTTCAAGCAATTGTTCAAAACTTTCTTCTGACATAATTTTGAACCTCCTCTGTAATATTATTGGGTGTAGATGCCCCTGCTGTAATACCAACCACATTGCAGCCCGCCAGCATGAAATCCTGCAAATCATCTACTGTCTGAATGAGATATGTCTTCGAGCACTCATTTTTGCATATTTCATAAAGTTTCTGCGTATTAGAGCTATGAACGCCACCAACAACAATCATAGCATCCACGCGAGAAGCCAACTGTCCGGCTTCTGCCTGCCGTTTGCTTGTAGCATCACAAATCGTATTCACAACGCTACTATTGTAACCCTTTTTTTCAATTATTTCAACCAATTTATGAAATTTCTTGACATTGAAAGTGGTCTGTGATACGATACATAAACTTGCGCCCATTTCATCAGCGAACTCCAGTGCGTCCTGTTCACTGCTGATTACAAAGGTTTTACCGACTGCCCAGCCCTTAATTCCTTCCACCTCAGGGTGACCATCGTTACCGATAATTATTATATGTTTTCCCTTGGAACTTTCTTCATTTACAATTCTGTGTATTTTAGAAACAAAAGGACATGTTGCGTCAACAACCTTAACATTCTTTGAAATCTTATCGTAAACAGATTTACTTACGCCGTGAGCACGCATGATAACAGTGCCGGAATCCAGACTTTCAAGTTCTTCTAAGGAATTAATGATATTAACTCCTTTTTTTGCCAAATCATTTGTAACCTGTTCATTATGTATGATTGGACCGTATGTATAAATCTTTTCATTTTCTCTGCCCGCTTCATCATATGCACTTTTAACGGCTCTTTCAACGCCAAAGCAAAAGCCTGCTGATTTTGCAACAATAACTTCCATTTAAACTTATCCTTTATAATTCGATTTTTGATTTAATAATTGTAACCATCTTTGAAACAACTTCATCAACGGTTAAATCAGAGCTGTCCAAAAACACCGCATCTTCCGCCCTTGTAAGCGGAGAAATCTCACGGTGCATATCTCTTTCATCTCTTTCGATAATTTCTTTTTCAACCTCTTCTATAGAGGCCTTAATTCCCTTTTTTTCGTAATCCCTAAGTCTTCTCACCGCACGTATGTATGAACTTGCGGTTAAATATATTTTTACGGAAGCATCAGGAAACACGGTTGTTCCAATATCCCTTCCGTCCATTACCACATTTTCTTTTTCGGAAATTTCATATTCCGAAACATTAACCTTTTGTCTTACGGCTTTATAAGCAGAAACAACAGATGCGGCGCTTGAAACTTCGGCCGTTCTTATTAACGAAGATACGTTTTCTTTATTTAAATAAACCTGCTGTTCACCGTTTTCATACGCAAAAGAAATATCAAATGTCTTAATTGCCTCATTTACGGCTTCTTCATTTGAAATATCAACATTTCCCTTTATGCATCCAAGCGCAATTGTTCTAAAAAAAGCACCGGTATCAACATAAATAAACCCAATCTCCTTTGCTACCATTTTTGAAATTGTGCTCTTGCCTGCCCCCGCAGGTCCGTCAACAGCTATTTTGTACATTTTAATCCATCCTTTAAAACTAATAAATATTATTACCGGAAGCAAATCCGCTTGACCATGCAATCTGTAAATTAAATCCGCCCGTGAGCGCATCAACGTCAAGCACTTCTCCCGCAAAATAAAGCCCGGAAATTAACTTTGACTCCATTGTCTTTGGGTTGATTTCCTTTACGCAAACACCGCCCGATGTAATGATTGCTTCATTAAAATCACCGGTCTTTGTAATATGTAATGTAAGTCCCTTTATTGTATCAACAAGTTTTTCTCTCTCTTCTTTTGTAACTGAATTAACCTTTTGTTTCGGGTCAATGCCGCTTTCTTTAACTATAACGGGGATTAAGCTTTTTGGCAATAAAGCATCTAAGGAATTATCAAAATTCTTATTCTTTTCCGATTCAAAATCCTTAAGAATCCTTGCATCCAGAGTCTTTTTATCGAGTGCGGGTTTTAAATCAATATAAAGTAAAACCTCTTTTGATTCAAAAAGAGCCTTTGTAACATATGCGCTTCCGCTTAAAACAGCGGGGCCGCTCACACCGTTATGCGTAAAAAGCATCTCACCGAATTCTTCATACAAAACCTTATTATTGCAAACAAATTTAGCGGACACATTCTTTAAAGAAAGTCCGCTTAAAGAAGCCACATAATCTTCTTTCGTATGAAGCATTACCAAAGAAGGCAAAAGTTCTGTAACAGTGTGCCCGAGCTTTTGTGCAAACTTATACCCGTCTCCCGTTGAACCCGTACTTGGGTATGACATACCGCCCGTCGCAACAATCACGCAGTCTGCCGGATGAAATTCTTTTTTCGTATAAACGCCCGATACCGCACCGTCCTTAGTTGCAACATCGGTGACCTGTGTATTTAACAAAACATTTACGTTAAGCTTTTTTAACCTTCTTTTTAAGCCTTCCGTAACATCATAGGCTTTATCAGATACCGGAAACACTCTGTTTCCGCGTTCAACCTTGGTTTCAATGCCTTCTTCATTAAGCAAAAAAACAATATCATTATTGTCAAACTGCATAAAAGCACTGTACATAAACCTCGGGTTATGTACAATGTTTTTCATAATAACATCCATAGGCGCGGCATTTGTAAGGTTACATCTGCCTTTACCCGTGATAAATATTTTCTTTCCAAGTTTTTCGTTTTTTTCAAAGATGCTAACCTCGTTTCCACGGGTTGCAGCAGCAATCGCAGCCGCCATTCCCGCAGCTCCGCCGCCAATTATACAGACTTTACTCATTACAACAAAATATCTCCGCTAATATCTTCAAGTTCTTCGCCATCGCCAATCTTATACGCTTTATAAATCTTATTAAGCTTAGAAATAATCTTCTTAACTTTAGCCGTATTTCTCGAATAAAGCATAATGCTTAATGCATTTATAAGGCTCACACAGGAAGTATATGATTCAATAAACCCCGTCAAATCGCTCTTTGCGGTTAAAACGCAGGAAGAATAAAGATTAATCGGTGAAAGTTTTTCATCAGTAATTGTTATAATTCTTGCTCTTGCAGCATTTGCATACTCCAAAGCCCTGATTGTGGCAATTGAATATCTTGGGAAACTGATACCCACAACTGCATCATTTGGTCCCACGGTTGTAAGCTGTTCCATAAGTTCGGTTGAATTGCTGGTTGTAACGCATATTACGTTTTCGCATACATATTTTAAGTTATATGCCAAAAGTTCGGCAACCGGCTTACATCCACGAATACCGATAACAAAAATTCTCTTTGCGTCTGATAAAATATCCAAAGCCTTCTCAAAGATTTCAGGCTCCACATCCTGCTTTGTATATAAAACCCTCTCTGCATCCGAATTAAAGATCTTTTCAAACGTATTTTCATCTTCCGTTCTTACTGCAGGAGTAAGATTAACTCTTTCCATCTGTCCAATCTTACTTTGAACAAGCGCGGTTATTTCTTCCTGCATTTGAGGATACCCGTCGTACCCAAGATAATATGCAAATCTGACAACCGTCGATTCGCTTAATCCGACAGCCTCACCAAGCTTAACTGCAGTCATAAAAGCAGCTTTTGAATACTGAGTAAGAATATAATTTGCAAGCTTTTTCTGGCTTTTACTCATGTTATTGTAGTTTTCGTTTATTTTATCAACTAAGTTTTTCATATATTCCTCTGTGTGTTTGATTAAAAAACAATCAAATTATATTCCATACAAAAGTGTATTTCAAGGTTATCAAAGCTCAGAAAAATCAATATCCATGGCAATAACAAAATTAAACTCAGGGAATTTTTCCGATACTTCCCTTACAATCTCATCATAAATTGCCTTTCTGTCCTTTGCATCAAGGCTTATAACAACATCAAACCTTACGGTCTTTGTATTATCATTTATATAAAAGCCATGCATCTGGAGTGCATATTCATTCTTTAAAGCAATATCTCTTATTTCCTTTTGAATCTTTAACGCTCTTTCATCCTTTGTATTGACGGAATAAACGCCCACTGCGTTAAGCAACACGTTGTGTTCCTCATAAACCTTATAAGTAATGTTACGAATAAGTTCATCAAGATCAGCAGCAGAAAAAGTATCATAGACTTCAATATGAACAGAGCCGTTAAATGTTTCAGGTCCGTAGTTATTTAAAACAAGGTCATATGCACCAAGAACATCGTCGAAAGAACAAACCGTTTTCTTAATGCTTCTTGCCATTTCTCCGTCCACTCTTTCGCCAAGAATTTCAGAAATGGTTTCTTTAAGCATTTCAACACCCGATTTAATGATAATTAAAGAAATAATCGCACCAAGCCACGCTTCCAAAGACAGTCCCGTAATCACGAAGACGATAGCCGCAACAAGCGTGGATGCAGAGATTATGGAATCCAAAAGCGCATCTGCCCCCGAATCTCTTAAGGAAGAAGAATTAACCTTTTCTCCGACACCTTTAACATATAATCCCAAAACAATCTTTACAACAACACCGACGGAAACAATTGTAAAAGTGAGCGCTCCGTACGTTGGCGTAACAGGGTCAATAATCTTTTTAACCGATTCTACCAAAGAAGTAATACCTGCATATAAAACAAGACCGGATATAATCATTGCACTTAAATACTCAATTCTTCCGTGTCCGAAAGGATGTTTTTTATCCGGCGCTTTTCCCGCAAGCTTCGTACCGATAATTGTTACAAGAGAAGAAGCCGCATCGGAAATATTATTAACCGCATCCATTAAAATAGCGACAGAGCCTGATAAAAGACCGGCAAGCACTTTAAAGGCAGCAAGAAATACGTTTGCAAAAATGCCGACAAATCCTGTTCTTACAATTATTCTGTCTCGTGACATTTTAGATTTTTGAATATCCGTTTTAATGTCTTTTTCAACAGATGTAATTTGCTCTTTGTTCATACCTAATGTCCCTTTCTTAAAAAAGACCATGCAAGACAAATATTCTTACATGGTCTTAAATTCAACTCTTAAGCCGGATAAGCTCCGTTTTCGGTATCAGCCTTACTTAAATCAACTTTATCCTGCTGAGCTTTTCTGTACTTAAAGAAGTCTAAAGCAACCTTTGGGAAAAGTGCGTATGTAAGCACATCTTCATCCTGCTGCTTCCATTCCTTCATTTCAGCTTCAATCTTATCAAGCTCGTTTGGAATTAAGTCCGCCGGTCTGCATGTTATACGCTCTCTGTCACCAATTGCCTTCTTAACAACTTCTTCATTGAAAGGCTTAACAGTCTGACCGTACTGACCGGCCAAAATATCCTTACATTCCTTTGTACAAACCTTGTATCTCTCACCGTTAATAACGTTCATAACAGCCTGAGTACCAACGATCTGTGATGAAGGAGTAACAAGAGGCGGCTCACCAAGGTCTTTACGAACTCTTGGGATTTCCTTAAGCACCTCTTCATATTTATCTTCAGCATGCATTTCCTTAAGCTGGGAAATCATGTTTGAAAGCATACCGCCCGGTACCTGATACAAGAGAGTCTTAATATTAACACCCAAAACCTTTGGATTTAAAAGGCCCGATTCAAGTGCCTGTTCACGTAAAGGTCTGAAGTAATCTGCTATTTCAGCAAGAAGGTTCTGATCAAGGCCTGTATCGTAAGGAGTATTCTTAAATGTTTCAACCATAACTTCTGTTGCCGGCTGGCTTGTACCAAGCGCAAAAGGAGAAATGGCCGTATCAATAATATCAACACCTGCTTCAACAGCCTTCATGTATGTCATTGAAGCAACACCTGAGGTGTAATGTGTATGAAGTTCAATAGGGATATTAACTGATTCTTTAAGTGCACTAACAAGTTCTGTTGCGGCATAAGGAACCAAAAGTCCTGCCATATCCTTAATACAAAGAGAATCAGCGCCAAGGCTTTCAACCTTCTTAGCCATATCTTTCCAGTAATCAAGTGTATAAGCGTCTCCCAATGTATAAGAAAGAGCAATCTGAACGTTTCCGTTTTCCTTCTTTGCAGCCTTTGTAGCGCATTCAAGGTTTCTTATATCATTAAGACAGTCAAAAATTCTGATAATATCAATACCGTTTGCAATTGACTTCTGAACAAAGTATTCAACAACATCGTCAGCATAATGACGATAGCCGAGGATATTCTGTCCTCTGAAGAGCATCTGCAATTTTGTATTCTTAAATCCGTCACGAAGCTTTCTTAATCTTTCCCAAGGATCTTCCTTTAAGAATCTCAAAGAAGCATCAAACGTTGCTCCGCCCCAGCATTCAACCGCATTGTATCCAACCTTATCCATCTTCTCGATGATTGGGAGCATCTGCTCTGTTGTCATACGGGTTGCAATAAGGGACTGATGGGCATCTCTTAAAACAGTTTCTGTAATTTTTACAGGCTTTTTAACAACTTCTGCCATAATATTCCTTTCCGTTGCAATTTTTTGCAACAACAAATCAAGTAATCTTTAAATTCCGAAAATAGCCATAAACGTACCGGCTGCAACTGCAGTACCGATAACGCCTGCCACGTTCGGTCCCATAGCATGCATGAGAAGGAAATTAGTAGGATCCTCTTCAGCACCGACCTTCTGCGAAACTCTCGCAGCCATTGGAACAGCCGAAACACCGGCTGAACCGATAAGAGGATTGATTTTCCCATGTGTAAGTACACACATAAGTTTTCCGATAAGTACACCCATTGCGGTACCAAAAGCAAAAGCAACAAGACCGAGTATAACAATCTTGATTGTAGAAATATTAAGGAAAGCTTCTGCAGATGTGGTTGCACCTACCGATGTACCAAGCAAAATAACTACAATGTACATAAGGGCGTTTGAAGCAGTTTCTGTAAGCTGTTTAACAACGCCTGATTCCCTGAAGAGATTACCAAGCATAAGCATACCGATAAGCGGTGCTGTGGTTGGAAGTAACAAACAAACGACAATTGTTACGACAATTGGGAATATAATTTTTTCAAGTTTTGAAACAGGACGAAGCTGCTCCATTTTTATCTTACGTTCTTTTTTTGTTGTAAGTAACTTCATTATCGGTGGCTGAATAATTGGTACAAGTGACATATATGAATATGCCGCCACCGCGATTGGGCCCATAAGTGAAGTCTGTCCAAGCTTACCTGCAAGGAAGATAGATGTTGGTCCGTCTGCACCGCCGATAATTGAAACGGCAGCTGCAGCCTTATCATTAAAGCCCATAAATATGGCAAGGAAATATGCTACATAAATACCAAACTGTGCGGCTGCTCCCAAAAGGAAACTTGCCGGATTTGCGATAAGCGGACCAAAATCCGTCATTGCTCCAACTCCAAGGAAAATAAGAGAAGGAAGAATACTCCACTCATCCAACTGGAAGAAGAAATAAAACAGGCCGGCAGATCCGCTGGAAGATTCTTCCGCCGATAATATAATGTCAGGATAAATGTTAACCAAAAGCATACCAAATGCGATAGGTACAAGCAAAAGCGGCTCATACTGCTTTGCAATTGCAAGATAAAGGAAGAACAAAGCAACCAATATCATTATGTAATTACCTACCGTAAGATTGAAGAATGCTGTCTGATGTACCAGATTATCCATCGTTGTAAGTACATAATCCATTTAATCGTCTCCAATCAAAATTAGTTTAATGATGCAAGTAAAGTACCTGCTTCAACAGTTGCTCCTTCGTTAACATTAATGCTTGCAATTGTGCCGTCCTGTGAAGCAACGATTTCATTTTCCATCTTCATTGCTTCAAGAATCATGATCACATCGCCCTTCTTAACGCTGTCGCCCTTTGCAGCCTTAACTGAAAGAATCTTACCGGGCATTGGAGCAGTAATCTTAACGCTTCCGGCTGCTGACTGGCTTGCTGCAGGTGCTGCAGATGCTGCCTGAGGCTTTGCAAATACAGGTGCAGATGCTGTCTTAGCTACGCTGCCTCCGCTTACTTCTTCAACGCTAACTTCATATTCAAAACCATTAACGGTAATTTTATAAGTCTTCATAATATTACAAATTCCTTTCGTATTTATCTTCTCTTAATCTTGCGAACAACAAAATTGTCCGGTGATGCGCCTGTTTCCATGGCGATTGCCGCAGTAATAATGGCAATAAGTTCCATATTATCCATTTCGTTGCTTTCATTTTGTTCTACTCTTGCAACAAAATCATCTTCATCGTCAAGGTATTCCGGTTTTTCTTTTGATTTAAACAATTCCGGAATCTTGTTCACATACTGAAGTAATGAAATGATAAACATAATTACAACAAGTATGATGAAAACGGTGAAGAGGCCCATTGCCGTGTTAAGTACGGCCGTTGAGATTGAAGCTTCCTCAGAATTTGCAGTTCCTGTCGCAAACGTACCGTTTATATAAGCAACAGTTGTACCTGCATCCGTTAATGAACATGTAGAACCGATTGTAAGTTCCGCAAATGTAAGTGTAAGTGTTCCTGTACCGTTTTCGCATGTAAGTTCATATGTAAGATAGAATTTACCATCTTCGTATGTACAGTCAGATGCAGAATAATCTTCAATTTCACCGACTGTTGTATACATATCGTAGTATGACTGATACAAGGTAACATAATCTCCGTAAAGGTGACCGATATAATATTCAATATCGTTTGCCGTAAGACCACTAAGTCCCGAGATTACATCTTCCATAACGGTATCTCCCGCCGCTATGAGCGTTTCCTTGTCTGTCGCGGTAAGTTCATAATCTTCATCTATATCTGCAAATACGGTTAAGGACATGCTTAAAATCATTGCTAAAACAAGAAATAACTTTGTGAATTTCTTCATTTAGATTCCTCTTTTCTTTCGTATATCCGTATTTACTATTTTACCGAACCATGCTTTTTGTATAAAACATCTTCCGACTTTGTGTAAAGCATATCAAGTGCACCGATAAGGTACTTTCTTGTATCACAAAGAGAAATGATTGTATCAACATATCCTCTCTTGGCCGCTGACATTACGCTGCCCTGAAGTGTTTCATATTCGTTTTCAAGTTCTTCTAATGACTGTGAATCATCTTTCTTTAAGATGTATGCTGCATCTTTTGAATTCATGATACCAATCTTTGAATCCTGCCATGCATAAACAACATCAGCGCCAAGACCTTTTGAGTTAAATACATTGTATGCGCTTGAAACAGCTTCTCCGCAAATAACCGTGATCTTCGCAACAGTTGCGTTTGCATATTCATATGTAAGCTCTGAAAGAGCCTTTGGAAGACGAATTTCATCATCCTTGGTTGTTGCAAAACCGTTTGTATCTGCAAGTGTAATTACAGGAAGTTCAAACGCATCACAGAAACGAATAAGTCTTGCGGCCTTGTCTGCGCCGTCTGCCGAAAGCTTCTTTTCGTTACATGCAACAACACCGACTGTTCTGCCTGAAATTCTTACAAGGGCAGCAACAATATCTTTACCGAAATCTTTCTTGATTTCAAAAACATTACTCATATCTTCGAAATCAGCAAGCTTTGAAATTGCAAAAAGAGCATTTTTGTTAAGCACTTCAAAGCCTTCAAGGTTTCTGTTTAAATCATCATCATTATCAACTTCCGCATCATATGCTTCGTTGTTTGAAGGCAATAAAGAAACGAATTGTCTTAAAGCACCGATAACTTCTTCTTCGGAGCCGACAAAATCGACATTTCCGGATTCTGCCTGGAACTTAGCCGAAGCAGTGTCTAATACCTCTTCTTTATTGTTGTCAACAGCATTTGGTGAATTGACAAAAATCTTTGCTTTATCTGCCATAAATGTAAAATCAGATAAACCGTTAATAATCGCAAGACCGCCGCCGCAATTGCCAAATACGGCACTTATCTGTGGAACAACACCGCTTGCCTTAGCCTTTGCCCTATATATTTCACCGAACGCATTTAATGCATCCGTAGCCTCCTCAAGTCTGATACCTGATGAATCGATAAGTCCGATTACAGGCGCCCCGACTTTGACTGCCATCTCATAAATCTTAACAATTTTCTTTGCATGCATCTCCCCAACTGCTCCGCCGAGTACAGATGAATCCTGGCTGTAAACATATACCAGGCGACCATCAATCTGACCGTAACCGGTCACTACTCCATCGGCAGGAGTCTGCACATTAGCAAGATTGAAATCGGTATTTCTTGCATTTACCAATGCACCGATTTCAACAAAGCTGTTTTCATCAAGTAGAGAGTTAACTCTTGCTCTTGCTGAATCTGTTGCCATGTTGTTTCCTCCATTCTCATCACCGGATAAGTGATGATTTCTATTCGAAATTTTCGCCATGTTAATTATAGCACAACAGCCCGCTTATTCAAGTAACATTTTAAAGCGACGCCGTTGTGCCATGATTAATTTTTTATAAAGTTATTTCTGAAATTGGCGATTATATGTCAAGTTTAAGCTGACCAAGCTCTTCTTCCGCTTCCTGCTTAAAACTCTCCACCACTTCTTCTTCCACTTCAGGAAGTTCTTCTAATGATTTAACACCGAATTTTCTTAAGAATTCCTCTGTCGTACCGTAAAGTAAAGGTCTTCCCGGCGCTTCCTTTCTGCCCACATCCGTAATAAGGTTGTATTCGACAAGCTTTTGAACCGAATGGTCACAGTTAACGCCTCTTATCTGCTCAATCTCCATTTTTGTAACCGGCTGACGGTATGCAACAATTGACAAAGTCTCTAAAAGCTTATCCGTCAAAACCTGTTTTTTAGGAGCCTTTGCGACTCTTATAAGAGCATCGTAAAGTTCAGACTTTGTGCACATCTGATACGAGTTTTCAAGCTCGATTATCTTAATCCCTCTGTCCGAAGAATCATATTTATCCATCATGTTATGTACAATTCTCGTTGTTGTCTCAACATCCTGCTCTATTGCCGCCGCTAACTTTTCAATCTCCACCGATTCGCCCATAACAAAGAGCACGGCTTCAATTGCAGCCTCGTATTTTTCTATTTCCATTTTATTAATCTCCATATCCTTATCCAATCGATGTAAGCTCCAGGCTTTCTAAGGCTTTTTCGCCAAGATCCGTCATTGTAATAATTATATCTTCACCAACTCCGTCTTGCGTGGTTGTGATAAAGCCCACTTTCATCATTTCAAGAATAACAAGGAAAGATACAATCATATTCATTTTTGTATGATTTCCCTCAAGCATCTTCTTAAAGCTGCAGGTCTTATTCTTTATTACATAAGCCTTAACATCATTCATCTTTTCCGTAAGATTAAATTCTTCCTGCTCAATGTTACCGAAATTACTTCTGATTGGGTCAATCTTATCAAGATTTCTTTGCATAACCATTGTAAATATTTCATTTAATTTACTTAAAGTTACACCGTCAAGCAGCGAATCATAATCAATCGGCGCCTCGTAATCAAGGACTTCTTTCGGGATATTCGGTTTTTTATACAAAGCTTTTCCCGCATCAATTTCTTTATCTTTAAGCTCGTAAGAAATATATTTATACATCTTATATTCCAAAAGTTTTTCAACGAGTTCCTCTCTTGGATCTTCAACCTCTTCCTCCGGATTTTCCGGCTTTGGAAGAAGCATTCTGGATTTAATGCTTAAAAGAGTTGCAGCCATTACAAGAAACTCACTCATAACGTCCAAATCATCGACTTCTGCGTTATTTACACACTCTAAATACTGATCCGTTATTTCAACAATAGGAATGTCATATATGCTTACTTTATTCTTTTCAATAAGATGCAGCAAAAGGTCAAGCGGCCCTTCAAAAGCATCTAATTTGTACTCAATCTTCATAACAACCGACTTTCATTTTTTTCAACTTTTTAATTATACATTAAAATCAAATAATTTCAATCGATACAACTTCAGGCATGTTAAAGAGCCTGTAATTAATATGATGAGAGCCAAGTCCCGATGTAACGTAAACATTTTTATCAAAGACTTTATATAACCCCTTTGTATACCTTGGAAACGGCTTAAAATCCGTTGAAATAAGGCCTCCCAAAAAAGGAAGTCTCACAATACCGCCGTGTACATGTCCGCAAAGTGTTAAATCTGCCCCGTATTTTGCATACGCCTTTGCATATTTAGGATTATGGGCAATCAAAATATTGTATTTATCTTTATTTAACTCTCCAAGTTTTTTGGTTAAGTAATTATCTTTTAAATCCGCCGGCTTTTCTTTATACACAACGTGTTCTAAATTAAGTCCCAAAATCGTTATTTCATCATTAAAAGAAGCACTTTCATCGGAGAGATAATAAAGATTCTTTGTTTCTTTTATCTTATCAAGATGATTCTTTGTAACAGAGTAATTATGATTTCTTTCAATCCTGTCTTCATGATTGCCGACACCGTAATAAACCGGCGCAATCTTACATAATTCCCTTATAAATTCATCTGTTTCATCTAAATTCTTTTCCTTTTTTGTTGCCGTATACATATCACCGGCAATTATTATAAAATCAGGATTTTCTTTTCTTATATCCAAAACAAGGCCGCCATTAACAGGCTTGCGCCCATAAGTACATGCATGCATGTCGCTTATGAGCACAAACTTGGCTTTCGTTTTTCCTTCAATTTCACATTTTGAAATCTTATAATGCCTTACTTCGTACAAACCGCGAAAAACCAAAAGCGCGGCCATGGACAAGATTATAATAAAAGGAATCATATACTGTTACTCCTGCGGTTCGGCGCCCTGATATACGTAATCCTCGCCCGTGTATATAAATTCCGTAGAAGTTTTTAAAACTACACTTGATGTATTCATACTTACAACAATCGAATCAAGTTGCGCTAAATCAGTTAGTTCAATCGTTAAAGTATTTTCGTCCACAAATTCCGTTTCGTATTCTTCTTCGTTGATGTACACATAACAGCTCGTCGTAAATCCGGAGCCTGAAACAACAATTTTTCCGAGTTCCTCATCCACATATACATCTCCGATTATAATATCTTTAAGGCCAAAGACAATATCTGTTGCAACGTACGGATTTGTACCGCCATATACGTATTTTTCCCCGTACAAAATATCATATTCAAGAGTCTTTAGGTTTGTAAGATACGTTGTTTCATCTCCGTCTGCATATACCTGGTGGAACTTGTTAATGATGCCCGCATCCATGTTAAGCGCCTCTAATATTCTTGAAGCAAGCTGATATGTCTCAATATCCGCATCATCCAAATCCAGATCAAAATTATTCCAGATAACATACTGCGTCTGATAAATGGAGCATGGTATGTCATCTTCCGTAATTCCAAGGCTTGGGAGGTGGTCTCCGTACATAACGAGGATTGTATCCTCATCAATGCTTTCAAGCATGTCAATTAATTCCGCAATAAACTGATCCATCTCATAAATCATGTTTGCGTAATATTCAAACTGGTAATATCTGTCTTCATCAATACCGTCAACGGTAATCACAGGGTCTTCAAGAGTTTGTGTTACAGGATACGCGCCGTGTCCCTGCACTGAAATACAGTATATTAAATCCTGTGTATCAGTCGATGTAAGAACATCCTCAATTTCACCGGTAAGCACCGAGTCCTTAGCCCATCCAAGCGGTGTATATTCGGTAATTACCATTGTTTCACTTGATTCGTAATCATCAAAGCCAAGGTTTGCAAAAACCTTATATCTTGAATAAAAGGTTGCGGTATTATTATGCATTGCATGTGTCGCATACCCGTATTCCTTAAGATTATATGCAATACTTTCGCATGTTGTCGTTCTTAAAATTGTCTTAAACGGGAATTCACCCGGACCAAAGTCTTCAAGGTTCATTCCTGTCATAATCTCAAATTCGGTGTTTGCTGTACCGTAGCCCACATTATTTACGTTTAAATATCCGGACGGATATTCTTCCAAAAGCGCTCTGAAATTAGGGATTGGATCTTGCGAAACCTCCAGTCCTTCAACCAAAGTCACATCAAAGAAAGACTCAAGCTGTAAAAAAATAATATTAGGGGTTGAAACCTCATCTTCATTAACAGTTTCAGTACTTTCAACCGTTTCCTTGATGCTTTCGATTGTATCTTCCGAATAATCACTCGGCTTATCAACACCCGTATTAAAAAGGCTGTTGCAGAAACAGTATGTAAAACCGTATTCAAAATATGCGTTCGTGAGATTTGAAAACTTGGTTGAAATCTGACCAAAGAAAGATGCCACAATAAGTGAAAAATAGCACAAAATGGCGGCAATGGCCACAAAAAACATATTTCTTATGTAATTGATTTTTGGTGCAAATTTTGGACTCTTAATAAATATAATTCCAATAATAATTATTACAACCATAAATGCAGCAATTAAGAGTAATATTGAGGTTACGCTCAAATATTTATCAAACAGTTTAAGGGCCGAATCTATATTTCTGAAATCAGAAGCCGTAAACGGCGTTTCTCTGTATGATTTTAATATGAAATTGGTAATACCGCATGCAAGCCAGACTACGGCAATTGTCATTATTCCGAAATACCTTTTTCTTAAAAGTAACACAAAAGAAAACGTAAAGAATATAATGCCTGCATTTGCAATAAATGCAAGCGGTGAACCAAACATAAATTTAAGACACTTTATAAAAGACCTTCTGTTTAATATTTCAATAATGACTGTAACAAGCAAAGGCACCGCAAAAAAAGCAATTGTCATTCCTCTTTTTATTTTGTCACTAAAAAGATCTTTAAAGTAATCTTTAATCTTACTGCTTATCTTTTTAAACATTTTTTCTTCCTTTTTATCCTTTTCTCACTATCTCCTGACAGATAAATCCGTCAGGGCCTTAATACTACCACAAAACACAAAATATATCAATCAACACAGGCATACAAAAGCTTTGGAACAGGCTGCCTTTCATCACTAAGCGTATATGCTTTTAACACCGTTTCAACCGCTTTTTTCGCCTTCTCTTCCGAAGAAGAATAAACCGTTGCAATATGTCCGTCCTTCGTACTTTCCGAAACCTTACATTTAAGTTCAATTCCAACGGATAAATCTATCTTTGATTCCTTTGTAAGGCGGCCTCCGCCAAGTATAAGCACTGCTTTTCCAATCATTTCCGCATCTATTTTTTTTACGAACTTTCCGCCTTGTGCAATCACATCATACGTATATTTAGCAGTTGGAAGAATACTGTAATCCTTTGTAACATTCCTGTTTCCGCCCTGTATTTCAACAAATTCTTCAAATTTTGCAAGGGCTTTACCGTTTTCAATAACCTCTTTTACCATATCCGCACCTTTTTCAATACTTTCTGCGGCATTTGCAAGATAAAGCATTCTTGAACCAAGCACGTAACATAAAACGGTTAAATCCTTTGGTCCCTTTCCTTTAAGTGTGTCAATGGCCTCTTCAACTTCCAAAGAATTACCAATCTTATACCCAAGCGGCTGATCCATATTTGTAATTGCGGCGCACACCTTTCTTCCCGCTCTTTTACCAATATCAACCATCATATGCGCAAGATTTGTGGCACTTTCTATATCCTTCATAAATGCACCGCTTCCGCATTTGACGTCCAAAACAATTGCATCTGCACCCGAAGCAATTTTCTTACTCATAATACTGGATGCAATTAAGGACTGATTATCTACAGTCCCCGTCACATCTCTGAGTGCGTAAAGTTTTTTATCCGCAGGGGCAAGGTTTGCCGTTTGACCGACAACGGCTATCTTATGTTTATTTACGTTATTTATGAAATCTTCATCAGACATTGTTGTTCTAAAGCCCGGTATACTTTCCAATTTATCAATTGTTCCACCCGTATGTCCAAGTCCTCTTCCGCTCATCTTTGCAACAGGAACCGAACATGCCGCAATAATCGGCGCAAGAACAAGTGTGGTTTTATCGCCCACACCACCGGAAGAATGTTTATCTGTCTTAACACCGTTTATCCTGCTTAAATCAAGCATATCGCCGCTTCGTGCCATTACCATTGTTAAATCGTATGTTTCACGCTCGTTCATTTTGTTAAAGCAAACAGCCATTAAAAGGGCTGAAATCTGATAATCCGGTATTTCTCCCTTTGTGTAACCCGAAACTATATAATTTATATCTTCGCTTGAAAGTTCTTCTCCGCGCTTTTTTTTAAGAATAATATCTACCGTACTCATAATTTCACCCTCTTTCCTTTTACATTAAATAATTTAAGAATGACTCGCCCGTATCAAGCGCCTTTAAACCGAAGTTTTCTGAAATTGTCTGTCCAATATCCGCAAACGAAAATCTTTCGCCCATATTTACAGGTGTCATATTCTTTTTGTATGCCAAAAGCATGACATCTTCCCTTGTGTGATCCGTGCCTTTGTATGTCGGATCGCAGCCATGGTCAGCATTTATAAATAAAACATCATCTTCCCTCATTTTATCAAGGATTTCTTTTAAACGAACATCAAAGGCTTCAAGCCCTTCTCCGTAACCTTTCGGATCTCTTCTGTGTCCCCACTTTGAATCAAACTCAACAAGGTTTGTAAAGATAAGTCCATCCTTAACTTCATCCATATACAAAAGGGTTTTGTCCATTCCGTCCTCGTTATCCTTTGTATGAACGGCTTTTGTGATACCCACACCCGCAAAAATATCTTCGATTTTTCCAACAGCCGCAACGTTCATTCCCGCTTCTTTCATATATACAAGAAGGTTATTTGCAGGTGGCTTTAAAGAAAAATCTCTTCTTGCCGGAGTTCTTTCAAAGCCATCTTTAGTATTACCAATAAAAGGTCTTGCAATTACTCTTGCAACAGAATCTTTTCCGACAAGAATTTTTCTTGCAGCCTTACACATGTCATAAAGCTCTTCGTTTGAATAAACCGCTTCATTGCAGGCAATCTGGAAAACACTGTCCGCAGATGTGTAAACAATGGGTTCTTTTGTTTTTAAATGCTCTTCTCCAAGTTCCTTTAAAATCTCAGTTCCGCTTGCGGGCTTATTTCCCAAAACCTTCGTTATTCCTTTTTTCTTTAACCCGCTTTCGGTAAGGAATTTTTCAATGATCTCATCCGAAAATCCGTCAGGATACACATTAAACGGAAGCTTTGATTCAATTCCGATCATCTCCCAGTGCCCCGTTGTTGTATCTTTGCCGTTTGAAAGTTCATGAACTCTTGCGTACGCACCAATCGGTGCGTCTGACTTATCAACTCCCATAATGCCGTCAATATTTCCAAGTCCGAGCGAAACTAGGTTTGGAATCTTTAATCCGTTCATATACTCAGAGGTATGAAGAATTGTATTTGTTCCTTCATCATTAAAACGCGCCGCATCTTTTGCACCGCCAATACCAACACTGTCTAAAACAATCCAGATACATCTGTTAAATATAGCCATGGTCACCGCCTGCCTTTCCGTATGAAATTTTAACATTTTCACATTCATTATTTTCTTAATTTTACTACATTTTCTCAGTATTATCAAGATTTTATAAGTTTATTAAGGCTCCCCTCTCCGGTGACGGTTTTGTGAAATCTAACTGAAATTTTTGTGAAGTGTATTGACCAAAATTTTTACGTATGCTAAATGTTTGTCTGTAGGTTAGATAATTATTAAAAAAAGGGCAATTCTCCGAATTTCTTTTTTCATCACATTTTATATCACTTTTAACCGCACCCTCCACCCAAACATATTTATGAGGCGCTGCAAAAATTATATTCAAATTATCTTTCCTGCAACATTTGTTAAATTTTCTATAATAGACATCATAGATAAAGCACCACGGTTTCAGGTTATAAAAAGATGTTTTCGGAGAAAAAAATATTGCTGTTGGAGTGAAGTGCAATATTTTAAACTAATGGGGATTAAAGGAACTTTTCGGGTTATAAGGTAGGAATGGTGAATAATAATTGGTTTGTATGGTTTAAATATGTTTGTAATGCCCTTTAATATTTAAACGAAAAAAGAGATATTAATGTTAATATCTCTTTTTTTGTATTTTTTTACAGCGTCAGATTTGCTTCGATTCCCTCAAAGTTAACACATACTTCCCTGCCGTCTCGTAACTTTAGTATTGTATCTCCGTAACTACCGGTACCTGCGGAATCCGTATTTATTATTTCCTTTATCGGGAATAAATCTTCTTCCTTAAAATCTTCATGCGATTCTTTAGTTATACATAAAGATATCATTACATACGGTTCACTTGCATCATACATGGTATTAACGCTCATCTTTGCATATGCAATTAATGATTTTTCGGAATCGGGATTTGAACCCGCAGATTTAATATATCCCATCGATTCAAAGCCGTAATACGCAGTCATGGCCATCTGCTTTTCATTACCAAGCGCATCGTAGCCCTTAAATACTATTGCTTTTGCATTGCATGGTCCGCTTAATTCTTTAATCTGTGTATTATTATCAGGGAAACCGTATGAACCTAAGGTAAATTCAACCGGTCTTCTAAAAAGTCTGTGCTTATCGATTCTTAAAATACCATATGGAACTGTGACATCTGCAAGGTTTATTCCCTGTATCCAGCAGTTTTCGATCGAAATATCAAAATCAAAATACTGTCTTCTGTATAATACACCGTCTTTTTCGCCGCAATAGAATGTAACGTTTGTAGAACTTACCTTCCCGCTTGTAACATCTTTCAAGATATACTGCATGGATTCAACTTCGCCTGATTTTATATTAACTTCATTTATAATCACAGGCGTTGCTTCCCACGGATATTTTGTGTTATACGCAAGTTTCCCGTAATTCCACGTTCTGTGAAGGTCATTTTTACTATTGTTTACCTTACCGGTTCTTAAAATCGTCTCTCCGTTTGCTTCATGATTTGAAAATACCAGGCCCGGTCCGTTTAATACCGTTTCTTTTACCCCGCCTTTACCAAGTTTTTCAAAGGTTGATTCAGCTTCTTTTTCTGTCCAAAACGGATGGTCTTTCGGTAAGTGCAAACACATAAACGCTTTTCCCATCCAAAACGGGGAACCTGCACATGAATATCCCTGAACAAGCGGTGAAAACTGCTTATAAAAGCCAATTGTAAGCACGCCGTCCATAAACGTATCATCACGTCCCAAAAACTGCATCAACGCACCCGATGATATTCTTCTGGCAAGCCCCGGATTGCATTTATGGTTCTTTAAGAAAAAGTTTGCGTCAAATGCACTCGTTGCAGCATTTCTGTATATGTTACTTCTTCCCCACATATTTACAAAACCGTCTTTATCAAAAAAATCCGCATATGTTTCCATTAATTTGTTTGAATGCTCTTCAAATTTTGCGGCTATTTCCGGTTCGTTTTCATATCCGTACCAGTTACTCCAAATCGGTCCGTATACGTTAAATGCCCAGCATGAGTAATAATCAAAGCCCATTCCGTCTCTGTACCAGCCATCGCCAACATAATAATTAAGAATTGCCTGGGCATGATCGCGCATTATATTTTTGTTGATTTCATAACCTTCCATGTGAAGGAACGCCATGTCAAGCATGTTAAAGAGTCTCCAGTTTTGAGGAACCGTAGGCGCCTTTGCAAAACTTGAAAGAAAGGCTGCAATCACATCTTTTTCAGCCTTTGTATATGTATCCCAGATTTCTTCTTTTGATAAATAAAGCCCTATTACAAGCGCACAGGTTTCAACTGTCTGCTGGAAA
Source organism: uncultured Lachnospiraceae bacterium (assembly GCA_905236025.1). GTDB lineage: Bacteria > Bacillota > Clostridia > Lachnospirales > Lachnospiraceae > CAJOOB01. Next base: position 7,531 of record CAJOOB010000015.1, on the reverse strand, counting down.
CATCTGAACGGATCCCTGAATTTGTCAATGGCCTGTAATTCTTCATATGTACCCGCGCAATATTCATCGCCGCTTGTACACGCTCTTAAAATCTGTTTTTTGTAGTACTCTCTTAGATTTAAGTTATTGCATACAAGCGAAGGATTTATATGTATCATTGGGGCGGCAATAAAGAAGGTTCTTGTTAAGCCTTCAAACATTTCCGCCTTTTTTTCAAGTTCAAGTACTTCCTTTGGCGCGTTTTTATGCGGATAAGTAATCTCTGTTTCCGTTCTTTTTAAGACAACCGGATCGTTAAAGTCTTTGATATGTCTAAAAATCCCGTCCAGTATGTATTCCCCCGCTTCTATCCATGACTCTCTTGTTAAGCCGGTATAAGGGCTTAAATCAAAGTCTGTCGTCTTTGGTTTAAACATACCTTACCTCCTTTAACACTACCAGATCATTATTGCATCGCCTGTTAATTTAAAAATTGCCTCAACGAGATAATAATCTCCGTAAACAATTGCAAACTCATGGTCCTTATCGTTAAAGGCAGCAGTACATTTTTCCACAATGTTATCCTTATCCGTGCTAAAGTCACATCTGTTTTCAACAAGCGCTTTAAGAAGTTTCATGGCTGCATCTTCATATTTTGCAGCTTCATCACCCTCACATACCTTTGAAAGTTCAATGAGTCCACAGGCAGCAATGGCCGCAGCCGTCGAATCTTCATATGTACAGTCTTTTGGCTGGATAAAGTCAACCGGAATAAGTCCACTTTCAGGAATATTTGAAATAAAGTAATTTGCTGACTTTTTAGCGGTATCCAAATATCTTTCTTCTTTTGTATGAAGGTAACTTAAGGTAAATCCGTATAGAGCCCAGGACTGACCTCTTGTCCAGCTTGAACCCTCTTTATATCCCTGACCGCCGTAACTCCTTACGAATTCGCCGGTCTTTGGATCAAATTCACATATATGATTTGCGGAACCGTCTTCTCTTATAAAATATTTCATTGCCGTATCCGCATGTCTTGTGGCAATATTTAAGTATCTGCAGTCTTTCGTGTTTTCATACGCACGGTATAAAAGCGGAAGATTCATCATACAATCAATTATTGCCCATCCCGCAGTGGATGCATCGCATGGATCGTTCCACGCTCTGATAAATCCAACAGGGTTAAAACGACCTGCAAGATTATCAGCGGCAAGACGAAGTCTGTTATAGGCTTCTTTACTGTCAAAAAGCAGATAATCAGGTATGCAGACAGGTAAAAATCTGAAACCGCTGTCGTGATCCATTGCTCTGTGGTCAAAAAGCGCTCTGTCTAACTCATTTTCAATCCAAAGAGCAATATCTTTATAAAAATCATTTTTTGTGTAGTTGTAGAGCTGCCAAAGCATTCCGCCGTAAAAGCCGTTTGTCCACCACCCAATGTCCTTTGCGGAAAGATCGACATACTTTCCGTCCTTTGTTGTATACGGAATTATTTTGCCGGCTCTTTTAACCGTTACATCTGTTTTTGTTACGATTTTTTCTCTTACTTCCTGCGCCCATAAAACGTTTTCTTTTTTCATTCTCCTTCTCCTTTTTTATATAAACCTAGTTTATACCTTTCATCGTTAATGAAATTCTCCCCTTTTTTTCATCTACCGAGATTACCTTTACATCCACAATGTCCCCAACACTCACTGCTTCTAACGGATGTTTGATGTATCTGTCACATATCTGAGAAATATGTACAAGGCCGTCCTGGTGTACCCCGATATCCACAAACACACCAAAATCAATAACATTTCTTACGGTACCCTTAAGTATCATCCCCGGCTCTAAATCCTTCATCTCAAGTACATCAGAGCGAAGAATCGGTTTTGGCATATCTTCTCTCGGATCTCTGCCCGGTTTTTCAATTTCATCAATAATATCACTTAACGTAATTTCACCGATATTTAGTTCTTTGGCGAGTTTATCTTTATCCTTAATCTTTTTCTTTATGCCGGTTGTGCCGCCGTTTGCAATATCCTCTTCACTTAGTCCCAATGTTTTAAGTAACGCCTTTGCAGCCTCATACGATTCAGGATGAACCGCTGTATTGTCAAGCGCTTCCGTTCCGCCGCTTATTCTAAGAAAGCCCGCGCACTGCTCATACGCCTTTGGTCCAAGTTTTGGAACCTTTAAAAGCTCTTTTCTGTTTTTAAAGCTTCCGTTTGCCTCCCTGTAGTCAACAATGTTTTTAGCAATCACCTTACTTATTCCCGATACATACTGTAACAGTGATACAGAAGCGGTATTTAAGTTAACGCCAACCTTGTTTACCGAATCTTCAACAACTCCGGTTAAGGACTCTCCAAGCTTCTTTTGGTCCATATCATGCTGATATTGTCCCACACCGATTGACTTTGGATCAATCTTTACAAGTTCCGCAAGCGGATCCTGTACACGTCTTGCAATTGATGCAGCGCTTCTTTGTCCCACATCAAAGTTTGGAAATTCCTCCGTTGCAAGCTTTGAAGCCGAATAAACTGATGCTCCCGCCTCATTTGTTATTACATAGAAGACCTTGTCAGGGATTTCCTTTAACAATTCCGTAATAATAAGTTCCGATTCTCTTGATGCAGTACCGTTTCCCAAAGATATCAAAGAAACATTGTATTTTTTTATAAGTTCATATATTTTCTTTTTTGCATCCGCAATTTTTGCAGGTGTTGTCGGCTGTGTAGGATATACAACTGTTGTATCCAAAACCTTACCTGTTTCGTCAACAACCGCAATCTTACAGCCCGTTCTAAATGCCGGATCCCAACCCAAAACGACTTTTCCGGCAATCGGCGGTGCCATTAAGAGCTGTTCTAAATTCTTTCCAAAAACCTTAATTGCTCCGTCCTGCGCCTTTTCCGTGAGCATATTTCTTATTTCACGGTCTATAGCCGGTGCAATGAGTCTGTCGTATGCATCATCGCAGACATCGTTAAGTATTGGCGCCGAATATTTATCATCTTTTAAAATCACCTTACTCTTAAGATAATTAAGGATTTTTTCAACAGGTGCTTCAATCTTTACGGTTAAGATTTTTTCGTCTTCTCCTCTGTTTAAGGCAAGTACTCTGTGTCCCGGAATCTTCGAAATCATTTCCGTATATTCATAATACATATCATAAACCGTAGATGTTTCCTTATCTTTTGCCAAAGAAACAATACTTCCTTCTTTAAAAGTAATGTCTCTTATGTATTTACGATAATCCGCATCATCGGATACACTTTCAGCAATAATGTCCATTGCGCCGTTTATTGCATCTTTTTCTGTATTAACGCCTTTTTCTTCGTTTATGTAGTCTTTTGCATACTCCTCTGCCGGCTTTTTTAAGGCCTGAAGGTATATGAGATTTGCAAGAGGTTCAAGCCCTTTTTCCTTTGCCATTGTTGCTCTTGTACGTTTCTTTTGCTTGTAGGGACGGTATAAATCCTCAACCGCAACCAAAGTAACAGCATCTTCAATGCTCTTTTTAAGTTCTTCGGTAAGTTTTCCCTGTTCTTCTATACTTGCAAGAACTGCACTCTTTCTTTCATCAAGATTTCTTAAATATGTAAGTCTTTCCCCAAGATTACGAAGCTGTTCGTCATTTAATGTTCCTGTTGCTTCTTTTCTGTATCTTGCAATAAACGGAATGGTATTTCCCTCATCAATAAGCTTAACTGCCGCTTCAATCTGCCATTTCTTAACCTGTAATTCGTCCGTAATTATCTGTATAATATCCATAATATCCCTTTCATAAAGATAACCGTATAAATATTTAAAAACACTTATACGGCTATCCTTTTACATATCCTTTATTATTATAATTTTTAAATTATTCCTCTTCTTCGTTAACTGTGTAAATAAAATCACCACTGTCAGCGTCTTGCGTTACGGTAACCGTAAACACACCGTTATCCGCACAATAATCATATGCATAATACATAACCATATCATTAATGCCGGTAACCTCATAAATGTAATATCCGTAATACTCTGTTGTAAGATTTTCAAGCCAGCTGATTGTTACATCATCTTCAGAAAATCCTGAATATTTAAGTATTGCCGCTTTACCTTCCGCGATGGTGTGATTCTGTGCAGGTTCAAGTCTGTATACCTTGTCCGTTACTCCACTTTCGCGGCCATCGGCATCTACATAGAATACCTTGAAGTTATTTGCACCCATCTTCATTTGGACTGGTTCTGTATATACTTCTGACTCCGTTGAAAGAGTTTCAGTATCATCACCGTATACGTAATATGCGGTATATCCGTCAGGAACGGTTACGGTAATATACGTGCTGTAATCAGTGTACTTGCCGCTTGCAGGCGATACGTCAGGGGCTGAAAGCGTTGAAATTGCGACTTCGTACGTATAGGTTGCAACAAGACTTGAAAGACCGTCTTCGTTAATAACAACAGTATATAAGTAATATGTTCCGTCTTCCGTGATTTCAAGCGCCGCAGTATATACCTTATCGGTCTTTGTAACCGCAGGAGACTCGTTTTCTGTTTGCGTTAAAATATAATAAATATCTGCTTCTTCATCGGTTGAAAGCTCAATTGTAAGAACCGTATCATATGTGCCGCTTTCAACACTTGCCGTAGGGCTTTCAAGCAAGTATTCGCTTAATGATTCCAAAATGTCTTCATCCGTTACGGAACTTACAAGTTTTAATAAAGCAGCGTAATTTTCGGTTTCTGAATAAATGGAGGCAAGTTTTTCATAATATGAAGCATTGGTTGAATCAAGCTCAATAAGCGCCTTTAAATTCTCAATTCTTTCCGTATCAGAATCATCAATAAGCTGTAAAATTGTATCCTTATATTCTCTTGCCTTGATTTCTTCTTCATCCGTTGTTGCATTTTTTATTGCATTGTCAATTAATGTTAATGCGCTGTCTGCATCAGACTTTTCAAGGCTTTCAACTGCAGCATTGTAATATTTTGTATAATCACTTTCGGTATCTCTGTTTTTTAATACATGAATAATTACAAATACAAGTATCAAAACACCTATAAAAGCTGCGACAGAGATGAGCGTGATTTTAATCATCTTTTTTTTAAGAGCCGGATCCATGCTTTCAAAATAATCCGGTTCATCATCATAATCATCATCCTCGTCTTCTGTTTCAGGTTGAGGATGAGCCACAATTTCATTAGAATCAGCTCCCTTACGGATAAGGTCTGAATCAATGCTTCTTGTTTCACCGCCTTCTCCGTTAAAATCAAGCAAATCAGATTCTGCCTTGTTTTCCTCAAAGAAAGGCTTATTTACATTCTTTCTGTTTTCGTTATTTATATTAATCATCTTGAGCTGCATACCAAGGTCTTCATCAAAGCACTTGGTCGGGCGCTCGTTAATATCAAGTTCTTCTAATTCTTCTTTTGGTTCGTCCTTTTCTTCATCAAGAAGTTCTTCAACCTTACCGGCAAGTTCCGCTTCAATAAGGTTAAAATCAGGAACAACCTGCAGCGGATTTCCGCAATTTAAACAAAATGCCTGATTGTCTTTGCATTCCGCTCCACATTTATTACATCGCATAATAAACCTCTACACTTTCTTTCGATGGTTATCCAACCGATTTTATACAAAATACCTTTGTATTTTATCACATAAAGCTTATTTTTGGCAATATAAACTACGGTTAAAAAGGACAAGCAAAAACCTCCCATCAGGGAGGTTCTCGCAGTAGAATTGTATTGGAGTTTGGAATATTAATCTAAGTCTTTCATATTAACGACGGTTACCTTGCAGTAAAGCACCTCTCCGTTAACCTTTGCATATACAAATGTTGTACCCGTTCTTCTTGCGGTAACGGTGCCGTCAGATGCAATTGTACAGATTCTGTTGTTTCTTGTATACCATGTAATATTTTCCGTTGCACCAAATACATCAAGTGTATATGTATCATATTTTTCAATCGTTATATCAACCGCGTTAAGTGCAAGTACAATGACTTCCACCGTATCTAACACACCGGATTCCGCTACACATGTTACTGTTGCATTACCCTGTCCTTTAGCTACAAAGCAGTGATTCTTTGTGTCATATGTTACAACGGATGTGTCAGATGAAATCCATGAATATGTATCCGTTGTTGTCTTCGGATAAACCTTAACCGTAAGTGAACGTGTCTGTCCCGGAAGCAATACCAACTGATCCGTACTCACAACCACGCTCGTTGCCGGAACCGCAGCTTTTACGGTAACTTTAACCTTACCCACGATTTCGTTTCCGTCATCCGATGTAGCATATACATAACATGTACCCTTGCTTACACCGGTTATTACACCGTCAAAGTCAACCGTTGCAACGGTTTCATCCGAACTTGTCCATGTAAATGTCTGGATTGTTGCATCGGACGGAGTTGTTGTTGCAGTAACCGTTGCGGTATTTCCTTCAATCACCGTAACCTTAGAAGGCGAAACGGTAATTGATGTAACAGGTTTAATTACCTGAACCGTTGTATATGCCGTAATCTCACTGCCGTCCGTTGTTGCAACGGTAATTACTGCCGTACCTGCGCTTATACCTGTAATTCTTCCTTTAGAATTAACCGTACAAACCGAAGTATTACTTGATGACCAGCTTAAATCCTGGTTTGAGGCCGTTGTCGGCGTAACCGTTGCGGTTAAATATCTTGAAGTACCCACATTTAAGTAAGTACTGTTATTTGTAACTGTAAGTCCCGTAACATATTCATCAACCGTTACCTGACAGCTTGCAATAAGTCCTCTTTCTTCCGTTGTACAAATGATAATACATGTACCACCCGCAACACCCGTTACAACGCCGCTGTCATCGACCGTCGCAACCGCTTCATTGGAAGATTCCCATGTCACGTTTTTATTGCTTGCATCAATAGGTGTAATTGAAGGAACAAGTAAATACTGATCATTAGCCATTATTTCAATTGAACTGTCACTGAGTGTAATACCCGTAACAGGTTCTGTAATTGTCACCGTACATTTTGCAGAAATACCCGATGCCTCATTTGTTGCCGTAATATATACATCACCGGTTTCAAGTGTTGTAACCATACCCGATGAATCAACCGTGGCCAAAGATTCATCCGAACTTGACCAGGTAATTGTTCTGTCATTTGCTGTTGTTGGAAGAGCATTTGCATATAACCAGAATACCGTTCCCATTCTTACGCTGATTGTAGTATAACTTAACTCAATACTTTCTACATTCTGATATACCGTAATGTTACACATTGCTGTAACACCGCTGTCATCTGACTGAACAAGAATTGCAGCATTACCGCTCGCAACCGCAGTCACAAGTCCCGTATCATCAACCGTCGCAACATCCGTATTGGATGAATACCATGTCACTGCCTGATTTGTTGCATTAGATGGCGTAATCAGAGTTGTAAGCCTGAATGTATCACCTATGGAAAGAGTAACGTCATTATAATCCAGGGCTATGGCAGTAACAGGTTCCTCAATTGTAAAATCACACGTTCCGATTAGCGAACCGTCCGTACCCGTATCAACTGTCTGAGCATAAATCGAACATGTTCCCGGT
>CAJOOB010000014.1 GCA_905236025.1 uncultured Lachnospiraceae bacterium | reverse complement strand
GCTTCCGAAATTTTTACGCCGTATAAAGCAGAAAGTTTCTTCTGCTTTTTCTTATTGTAAACAATAACAAATACAAGTCCGGCAACAAGAAGAACAATCACAATTACAGAAATAATAAAGAGTGTCTTTACAATACTTTCCTGTCTTTCTTCTTCAACAATTTCCGCTTCGCTCATTATCTCTTCTTCAGGACTTAATGCACTTACCGAAAGAGAGTCCGTACCGGTCTCGGATTCGGATTCTGATTCTTTTCTTGTACAGTAAAGGTAAAATGCCGCCGTATCGCCCGATTCTGCGGTAACGATTATTTCAAATGAATTGTCGCCATAGTCAAGCTCCAAAGAACTTATCGAAACAGTTGCCTCTTCACTTGTTGTATTTGCAATTACAAGAAGTTTAACCGTTTCTGATGAAACTGAAAAATCATATTCATTAACGTCATTTGAAAAAGCCGGGTCAAGAACAAGTCTTGTAGTGGTTCCGTCCTTTGTAACGCCGTAAACTTCAAGGTTTTGTAACGAATTATCATATGATGCCGAATCCGCGGCAACAACCTTAACATTTGCAACATCAGTGTTTATGCTCATTGTATTGCCTTCTGAATCATATGAAATTGAAGTTTCTGCATTTACCGAAATTTCCGATGAACCAACGGTAAGTCCCTTAAACGTGATATTCTGTGAATACTCTGTAACAGCATCTGTTCCTGCATTATATGTAAGTGTTATTACACCGTCTGATACAGTATCTCCGCCGCTTACGTACTCCAAAACCTCGGTATTGTAGCTTATATAAAGTGTATAAGAGCCTAAAGTAAGAGAACCCGCCTCACCAAGCACCGCATTAACGCTAACATTACACTCCATTCCCGCTGTTACCTCTGTTGAAGTAACGGAAACATTTAAAGAAGCAGCTGAATCATCCGCATATACATCTTGTGTAAATGCAAACGGTAAAGCCGTAAGTAATATAAGTAATGCCGTAAAAACTGCGGTAATTTTCTTTCTTCCAAACCAGGTTCTTTTTTTCATGCCCTTCTCCAATCAATTCCTTTTACTGTTCAATAATGTCGTATCCTGAAATGTGTGCCTGCAAAAGCTTTGCATCCTTGTAGCTTAAGCCGTCACCCTGTCTGTCAATATCAAGGGCAAGCTCATACGCTCTCTCAAGCGTAATTTCATCTGCCTCGAGGTTTTCGACAAGTATGGTAAGATCATGATTATCAATTGCACCATCGCCGTTTATATCCCCAAAAATCAGGATTTCAAAGTATGAAACAAGCGCATCTCCTTCGTAAAACGAAAGCCGGTTGCCGGTTGCAACCGCTCCTTCAATTTCATTACCCGATGCATCAGTAACCTTAACCGTATAATCCGATGTTATATTAAGCGCAGATACTAAATCCGCCGCTGTTGTTCCTTCATCTACGCCGGAAAGATAATACTTTGAGGTTTTGTCTGAATACGCCTTAGAATATGCATAAAATGAATAATCCGAAGTAACGGCACTTCCAATCCGTACCGTATTGTCTGCATTTGAATAAAGCGTTGTTTCCATTGTTTCAACGTTTCTAATAACATAAAGGGAATAAACAGTATTTCCGACACTTAATTCAATAAGATTAAGACCATCTGAAATCTTATATTTTCCGGTTCCGTTAATATCACTTTTTGAATCCGTTTCTGCCTCCACAGTAATTTCAGAGACGGTGTCGGAAACCTTTATGCAATATTCATACACATCTGAAGAAAAGCCCGGTGTGAGCGCATATCCGTCCACAGTTAAATCTGTAATGACATTTTCTTCACCAAAAGCAAGAGGATCGTTTAAATCCTCTAAATTAATAAGGTTATTCGAGTTTTTCTTAAGCGGACTTATCAAAACCAGCATAAATGCCACAATAACGACAACAAATACGCCCGGTAACGCCTGTTTAAAACTACGCTTCATCAATAGCCTTTCCAATATCGTTTCTCATATATTTATTCTTAAAATCAACAAGTTTGGTTGCTTCGTATGCATTGCTTCTTGCCTGCTTTAAGTTTTCTCCCGTTGCAGTAATACCAAGCACACGACCGCCGTTTGTTACAACCTTTCCGTCCTTTAACTTTGTACCTGAATGGAAAGCAAAATATCCGTCCTTACCCTTAAAGTTTTCAAGGCCTGTGATTTCAAAGCCTTTCTCATACTTTTCAGGATATCCGTCAGAAGCAAGCATAACGCAAACTGCGGCATTGTCCTCAAATTCAAGTTCAATGTTTTCTAATGTTCCGTCAATACAAGCCTCAAATAAATCAACAATGTCATTCTTCATTCTCGGAAGAACCACCTGTGTTTCAGGATCGCCAAAACGAGCGTTATATTCAAGCACTCTTGGACCGTCCTTAGTAAGAATGAGACCAAAGAAAATAATTCCCTTAAATTCTCTGCCTTCTTTTGCCATTGCTTCCACAGTCTGTTTATAGATATACTTCTTGCAGAATTCATCGACTTCTTTTGTATAGAAAGGACTTGGTGAGAATGTACCCATTCCGCCTGTGTTGAGTCCTTCGTCATTATCCTTTGCTCTTTTATGATCCTGAGCGCTGGTCATTATCTTAATTGTTTTTCCGTCAACAAAAGAAAGAACCGAAACTTCACGTCCCGTAAGGAATTCCTCAACAACAAGGGTATCACCTGCAGAGCCAAACTGCTTATCCTGCATAATGGTCTTAACACCCTCCATTGCCTCTTCTTTTGTCTTACAGATAAGTACGCCCTTACCCAAAGCAAGGCCGTCTGCCTTTAAAACGATTGGGTACTTTGAGGTTTCAAGATACTTCTTTGCTTCCTCTGCATCCGTAAAGTTCTTATAATCAGCAGTTGGGATGTTGTACTTAATCATAAGATCCTTTGAAAAAGCTTTTGAGCCTTCCAAAATGGCCGCATTCTTTCTTGGACCAAACGCTCTTAAGCCGTTCTTTTCAAAGACATCAATAATTCCTCCGACAAGCGGATCGTCCATACCGACAATTGTAAGGTCAATTTCTTTTTCCTTTGCAAAAGCAGCAAGCTTGTCAAATTCCATTGCGCCAATATCAACGCATTCGGCAAGTTCTGAAATTCCGGCATTGCCCGGTGCGCAATAAATCTTATCAACTTTCTTACTCTGTGCAACTTTCCATACAATGGCATGTTCTCTTCCGCCACCGCCAACTACTAATACTTTCATCTTATATTCCTTTTCTGTTTGTTCTTACACTCATAAAACCTTAATTTTTAAAGTGTAAAGTATTTACGATTCTTTAATGTGTACAATGTTGTTTTCATCCACGGTAATACGGCCATTTGCAATATCATCTATTGCTTTTGGCATTATTATCCATTCCGCGTTTTCCATAACTCTTCTTTGAAGAATTTCCGGAGTGTCGCCTTCTTCAACCATTACCGGCTTTTGATAGATTATCGGGCCTGTATCAGTGCCTTCATCCACAAAGTGACAGGTTGCACCCACCACTTTAACACCTCTTTTAAGCGCTGCTTCGTGAACCTTAAGACCGTAATAGCCCGTTCCGCAAAAAGCAGGAATAAGGGACGGATGAATGTTAATAATCTTATTTTTATATTTTTGGATGAGTTCCTTTGGAAGCACAACCAGACAGCCGGCAAGGACAATCAAGTCCACGCCGTAGCTGTCTATCTTTGCAATAAGTGCTTTATTAAAATCTTCTCTTTGTTCAAAATCTTTTGGGGAAATGCATATCGCATCAATATTATTTTGCTTTGCTCTTTCAAGTGCGTACGCATTCTTGTTGTTACTTAAAACAAAAGAAATTTCGGCACCCGTAATGGTTTTATTTTTAATGGAATCTATAATCGCCTGGAGATTTGTTCCTCCACCCGAAACTAAAACACCAATTTTTAACATATTTACTCCGTTACTCGATTATTGTACACTTTTCACCTGCTGCCGTATGACCTAAAACGAAAGCGTTTTCGCCTGCCGCCTTAACGGCTGCAATAGTCTTGTCTGCATCTTCTTCATTAACTGCAAGAACCATACCAACACCCATGTTGAATGTATTATACATAATCTTCTCTTCAATATCACCGTCAGTCTTAAGCATGTTGAAGATTGCAGGGATTTCGTAGCTGTCTTTTCTTACAACTGCGCTAATTCCGTCAGGAAGCATTCTTGGAATGTTTTCATAAAAACCGCCGCCTGTGATGTGGCTGCATCCCAAAACTCTTACGCCTGCTTCTTTAACGCTTCTTAAAGCCTTAACATAAATCTTTGTTGGAGCAATCAAAGCCTCACCAAGAGTCTTGCCAAGTGATTCATAATATGTTGACATAGATTCTTCTGTCATTTTGAATACGTTACGAACAAGTGAGAAACCGTTTGAATGTACGCCTGATGAAGAAATACCGATTAAAACGTTTCCTGCCTTGATATCCTTACCCGTGATAAGGTCTGCTTCGTCTGCAATACCAACTGCAAAACCTGCAAGATCATATTCATCTACAGGGTAAAAGCCCGGCATTTCAGCAGTCTCGCCACCGATTAAGGCTGCGCCTGACTGTAAACAGCCTTCAGCAACACCTGATACAATTGATGCTATCTTTTCCGGCTCATTCTTTCCGCAAGCAATGTAATCAAGGAAGAAAAGAGGTTCGCCGCCCGCACATGCAACGTCATTTACACACATTGCAACACAGTCAATGCCGACCGTATCATGTTTATCCATAAGGAAAGCTACTTTAAGCTTTGTACCGACACCGTCTGTACCTGAAAGTAATACAGGCTTTTTCATGGTCATGAATTTGTCCATTGCAAAAGCGCCTGAGAAGCCACCAAGGCCACCCATAACTTCCGGTCTCATTGTCTTTTTAACGTGCTGCTTCATAAGCTCAACAGCCTTATATCCTGCTTCAATATCAACTCCAGATTTCTTATAATCCATTTCAATTTCCTTTCGTTTCCACCATAATTACTTAATTATATTTTAAAATCATAAGGATTCTTATTTTTCAAGATAAGCTTTATATCCAATCTCATCAAGCTTTTTAGCTTTATCCAAAACCTTATCCTTCATATTCTTTGAATAATCCTTAAGCTTTTTAAGTAATTCTTCATCACCCACAGCCAAAATCTTAGCTGCAAGTAAGCCTGCATTAAGCGCGCCGTTAATTGCAACGGTTGCAACAGGGATACCGCCAGGCATCTGAACTATTGAATAAAGTGAATCCTGACCGCCAAGAGTCTTTGTATAAATTGGAACTCCGATTACAGGCATTGGGAACATTGCCGCACACATACCCGGTAAATGAGCTGCTCCGCCGGCTCCGGCTATTATTACCTTAAGACCTCTTTCTTCAGCCGTTGTCGCATAATCAT
>CAJOOB010000013.1 GCA_905236025.1 uncultured Lachnospiraceae bacterium | reverse complement strand
TAAGGGTAAATTTTATGCTCTTCCACAGGCTCCACAGCAGTATAAGCAACTGCTTATGGTTTCGGGAATTGATAAATATTTCCAGATTGCTCCTTGCTTTAGAGATGAGGATGCAAGAGCTGACCGTTCACCGGGAGAATTTTACCAGCTTGACTTTGAGATGAGTTTTGCTACACAGGAAGAAGTATTTGCCGTTGGTGAAGAAGTTCTTACAAAAACCTTTGAAAAGTTTGCACCTGAAGGTTATGCAGTAACAAAGGCTCCTTATCCAATCATCAGCTATAAGCAGGCAATGCTTGAGTTTGGTACGGATAAGCCGGATCTTCGTAATCCTTTAAGAATTATAGATGTTACAGAATTCTTCCAGAGATGTACATTTAAACCGTTTATCGGAAAGACAATCAGAGCCATTAAGGTTCATGCCGAAATGTCAAAAGGTTTCCATGAAAAACTTCTTAAGTTCGCTCAGGATATGGGCATGGGAGGTCTTGGATACTTAGAGGTACTTGATGATCTTTCATATAAGGGACCAATTGATAAGTTCATTCCTGATGAAATGAAGAAGGAATTTTTGGAACTTGCCGGTTTAGAGAAGGGCGACACGATCTTCTTCATGGCCGATAATGAGGAAAGAGCAGCATTTTATGCAGGCAAGATTCGTACCGAACTTGGTACAAAACTTGGTCTTATTGATGAGAAATCATTCAGATTCTGTTATGTAAATGACTTCCCAATGTTTGAGAAGGACCCTGATACAAAGAAGATTGGCTTTACACATAATCCGTTCTCGATGCCACAGGGAGGATTACAGGCGTTAAACGAAAAGAATCCTTTGGATATTCTTGCTTACCAGTATGATATTGTATGTAACGGTGTTGAACTTTCATCGGGTGCCGTAAGAAATCATGATATGCAGATTATGGTTAAGGCCTTTGAAATTGCCGGATATGATGAAGAAGTTCTTAAAGAAAAGTTTGGCGCTTTATACAATGCTTTCCAGTATGGTGCACCACCACACGCAGGAATGGCACCGGGCGTTGACAGAATGATTATGCTTCTTCGCGGTGAAGAAAATATCCGTGAAGTAATTGCATTCCCAATGAGCGGAACCGCTCAGGATCTTATGTGTGGTGCTCCAAACGAAGTTACCGAACAGCAGCTTCGTGAAGTTCATATTAAAGTAAGAGATTAATTATAAACACCTGTTTATCTTACGTAAGGAGGAAATATGGCAAATATTATCAGTGACGAAACAATTGAATATGTCGGTATTCTGGCTAAACTTGAACTTTCATCGGAAGAAAAAGAAGTTGCAAAAAAAGACCTTGCCGATATGCTTAACTACATTGATAAGCTTTCAGAACTTGATACCACGGGTGTTGAGCCAATGTCTCACGTATTTTCTGCCGGAAATGTCATGAGAGAAGATGTGGTAACAAACGGTGACGGAAGTGAAGATACACTTTCAAACGCTCCTTCAAGAAAGGATGATACATTTATTGTACCAAAGACTGTTGAGGGTTAAAGCACGTTTGCAACTATCAGGCACGGAGGTTTAAAATGAACGAATTATGCAATCTTACAGCTGTCGAACTTGGGAAAAAAATTGCTGCGGGTGAGACAGATGCTGTTGCCGCAATGCAGGCGGTAATTGAAAATATAGAAGCTAAAGAAGATGAGCTTAACTGCTACGTTACCTTTGATAAAGAGGCTGCGCTCAAAAGAGCGAAGGAAGTAAAAAAGCTCATGGATGAAGGGAAATTGAGTGGCCCTTTGGCCGGAGTTCCCGTTGCCATTAAGGATAACATGTGTACAAAGGGAATGCTTACCACATGTTCATCAAAGATACTTTCTAACTTTGTTCCGACATACTCTTCTGAAGCGGTTATTAACTTAGAAAAGGCCGGAGCCGTAATTATTGGAAAGACCAACATGGATGAATTTGCCATGGGTTCAACAACAGAAACTTCGGCGTATGGTGTTACAAAGAATCCAAGGAACACAGAACACGTTCCGGGCGGTTCATCGGGCGGCTCTGCAGCAGCAGTTGCGGCAGATGAATGTTTTTTTGCCCTTGGTTCCGACACGGGCGGATCAATCAGACAGCCGGCTTCTTACTGTGGCGTTGTGGGTCTTAAGCCAACATACGGCACCGTATCAAGATACGGACTTATTGCATACGGTTCTTCTCTTGATCAGATTGGACCGTTATGTAAGGATGTTACTGACTGTGCAACAATTATGGATATAATTGCATCATACGATCCAAAGGATTCCACATCCATTAAGAGAGAAAAGTATGACTTTACAAGCGCTTTAAAAGAAGATGTAAAGGGCATGAAGATTGGTATTCCAAGAACGTATTTTAAAGAAGGCCTCGATGGAGAAGTTAAAGATGCCGTACTTAAAGCGGTTGACGTTCTTAAGCAAAGGGGCGCAATCGTTTCAGAGTTTGACCTTGATCTGGTTGATTACGCAATCCCGACTTATTACACAATTGCGGATGCAGAAGCAAGTTCTAACTTAGAAAGATTTGACGGCGTAAAGTACGGATACAGAGCAAAAGAGTATGACGGTCTTCACAACATGTATAAAAAGACGCGTTCAGAAGGATTTGGGCCTGAAGTAAAGAGAAGAATAATGCTTGGCTCATTCGTCTTAAGTTCAGGATATTATGATGCATATTATCTTAAGGCTTTAAAGGTTAAAGCGCTTATAAAAAAGGCTTTTGATGATGCTTTTACCAAGTACGACGTAATTATTGGACCTGTTGCTCCAACCACGGCTCCAAAGCTTGGTGCGTCTCTTTCTGATCCAATCAAGATGTATCTTAGTGACATATACACAATCTCCCTTAATCTTGCCGGTCTTCCGGGACTCAGTATTCCTGTGGGTAAGGATAAATCAGGCCTTCCGATCGGAATGCAGCTTATCGGTGACTGCTTTAAGGAAGACAACATCATTCGTGCGGGTTATACGTACGAACAGGCGGTGAAATAGAAAGGAGAAAACATGGCGAAGAATTATGAAACCGTCATTGGCTTGGAAGTTCATGTGGAACTTGCAACAAAGACCAAGATATTCTGCGGTTGTACCACTGAGTTCGGTGGTGCCCCAAATACACATACATGTCCTGTCTGTACGGGACAGCCGGGTTCTCTCCCTGTTTTAAACAAACAAGTTGTTGAGTATGCGGCAGCAGTGGGCCTTGCTACAAATTGTACCATCACACAGGATTGCAAATTTGACAGAAAGAATTATTTCTATCCGGATAATCCACAAAATTACCAGATCTCACAGCTTTATCTTCCGATCTGTCGCGATGGCCACGTGGATATTGAACTTGAAGACGGTACAAAAAAAGCGGTAAGAATCCATGAAATCCACATGGAAGAAGATGCCGGAAAACTTGTACACGATGATTGGGAAGACGTATCATACGTTGATTACAACCGTTCAGGTGTTCCTCTTATTGAGATTGTTTCAGAGCCTGATATGCGTTCAGCTGAAGAAGTAATTGCTTATCTTGAGAAGTTGAGACTTACAATTCAGTATCTTGGAGCATCTGACTGTAAATTAAATGAAGGCTCAATGAGAGCGGATGTTAACCTTTCTGTGAGGGAAGTCGGTGCAAGTGAGTTTGGAACAAGAACTGAAATGAAAAATTTAAATTCATTCAGAGCGATTGCGCGTGCCATTGAAAATGAACGTGCAAGACAGATAGATATTATTGAATCTGGCGGCAAGGTTGTTCAGGAAACAAGACGTTGGGATGATAATAAGGAATACTCTTATGCAATGCGTTCTAAGGAAGATGCGCAGGATTACAGATATTTCCCTGATCCTGACCTTGTACCTGTTCACATTTCTGATGAATGGTTAGAAGAAATAAAGAGCCGTCAACCGGAACTTAAGCCTGAAAAGATGGTCAGATATAAAGAAGAGTTTGGTCTTCCTGATTATGATATTGGTATTATTACCGACCACAAGAAACTTGCGGATATTTTTGAGGAAACCACGGCTATCTGCAATAATCCAAAGAAGGTAAGTAACTGGCTCATGGGTGAAACCATGAGAATAATGAAGGAGAAGAACGAGGATCCTGAAAATATTAACTTCTCTCCTGCAAACCTTGCTGAACTTATCGAAATGGTGGATAAGGGCGAAATTAACGGTAAGGTTGCAAAAGAGGTCTTTACACATGTTTATGAGGACAATATCGAGCCAAAGAAATATGTTGAAGAAAAAGGCCTTAAGATGGATGATAATGCGGATGATTTAAGAAAGACCGTTGAAGAAATTGTAAGTGCTAATCCAAAGTCTGTTGAGGACTTTAAGAGCGGTAAGAAGCAGGCTATGGGCTTCCTGGTGGGTCAGGTTATGCGTGCAAGCGGCGGAAAAGCCAATCCTCAAATGGTTAATCAGTTATTATCTGAGATTTTGTTGAATATGTAATTAAAAAAGGATTCCCACTTGGGAATCCTTTTTTATGTGAATGTTTATTCCTCGTCATTTAAGTCAAGTGAATCTTCAAACTCATCAAAGATGAAATTAAGGACAGGTGCCATACCAATGAATTCACATCCGTAATAATGGGTGCCGTCTTCTTTATTTTCTTTTCTTAATATCTGAACAACCGTATATAAAGTTGAATCTGCACTTCCAAGGTTTATTTTAGCGTTAAAGTAATACCCAACCGGCAAACCGGCAGCTGTTTCAAATCCGATACCGTGCTTTGAAATGTTTGTAACATGGATTGGTGCGTCTAAATCCTTTATAAATTCATTGTTTTGTCTGAAGAGTTTGGATATTTTAAGTGATAAATCAACAGGCAATCTTTTACTTCTTCGTTTTTCAAAATCTCCCATACTAAAACCCTTTCTGATAAACATAATTTTCCGAAAAACATATCTTTAATCAAGTATTATTATACAAGTATCTTGACAATTTATCAACTCAAATTTAATATAATACGGTACGCGAAACTATTAACTTTGTTAAGAAAGAAGAGGATAATTTATGTACGACAGATACCAGAGTCCGTTATCAGAGAGATATGCAAGCGAGAAGATGCAGTATATTTTTTCGCCGGACATGAAGTTTAAGACATGGAGACGCTTGTGGATAGCTCTTGCAGAATCAGAAAAGGAACTTGGCCTTAACATTACCGATGAGCAGATTGAAGAGCTTAAAGAACATGCGGATGATATTAATTATGATGTCGCAAAGGCAAGAGAAAAGGAAGTACGTCACGATGTTATGTCTCATGTTTATGCATACGGCAAGCAGTGTCCAAAAGCTGCAGGTATCATTCATTTAGGTGCCACATCGTGCTACGTTGGTGATAACACTGATGTTATTATAATGACAGAGGCTCTTAAACTTGTACGTAAGAAAGTCGTTAATGTTATAAATGAACTTGCTAAGTTTGCGGTTGAACAAAAGGCTCAGCCGACACTTGCGTTCACACATTTCCAGCCTGCACAGCCAACTACAGTGGGTAAGCGTGCAACACTTTGGATGATGGAACTTGTGATGGACCTTGAAGATCTGGATTATTGCATTGATAACATGATGCTTCTCGGATGTAAGGGTACAACAGGTACACAGGCATCTTTCCTT
>CAJOOB010000012.1 GCA_905236025.1 uncultured Lachnospiraceae bacterium | reverse complement strand
GTAATCGTGTTTCCGCGAATAACAACGGCACCGTCATGTAAAGGAGTGTTGTGTTCAAAAATATTAACAATGAGCTGGCTTGAAATCTTTGCATCCAAAGGGATACCGGTTTTTTCGTAATCGTCAAGAGAAATCTGCTGTTCAATAACCATGAGCGCTCCGGTCTTTGTCTTTGCAAGTTCAAAGCTTCCCTTAACCAGTTCATCAATGCTCTTTGTTGAAAGAACCCTTTCCTCAACAGTCTTTGATTCATCAAACATACGAACGAAAACGCTGTTTTTACCCAAAGACTCCAAAGCCTTTCTAAGTTCAGGCTGGAACACAATAATAATGGCCACAACACCAACACTGAATGCTTTGTTTGCGATCCATAAAATTGTGCTTAGGTTCATAAAATAAGCAACCAGAATAAATACAAGAAGGAAGAGCAAGCCCTTAAAAAGATTCCATGCTCTTGTCCTCTTAATCCATGAAAGGAAATAGTATATGAGTATTGCAATGATTATAATTTCAATCGCATCATTTATTGTGTATTTAAGCGGTAAATACTGATTTATAAATTCAATCATAACTTTCTCCTTTCTTTAAAACTTACTTATAATTATATAAATATATCCCGTAAAAATTTATTATACAATATTTTTTTCCTAAATAACATATTAAATCAGTTTAATCTTTTATATTCTTCACCCTCAAGAGGAATGGCTTCCGTCTTTGAAACAGGCTTCCTTTCAGGTTCAGGCTTTACTTCGGGCTTTTTTACATCCTTACGCGCCGCATCTGCCTCCGCCTTAATAACAATCTTCGGAACAGCCTTAACGTAATAATAATATTCATCATCCTCATACTGAACTCTTTCGGTTCTTGCATAATCCACGGTTAGAATAAATAAATCCGCAACAACGGCAATCACAAGAGAAATAACGCTTCCAAGAATCACCCAGAGAACAGAAATTGTCTTACTCAAATCAAAAGCGTACGCGCCAATAAGCATTACTAAAATATTAAGTAAAACACCCGATCCTATGGCTATGTAGTGTGAATAATTAACGGAAAGTCGTCTGATAACGAAAGTGACGATCAAAACCGCACTAAAGCAAACAGCCATGAGAAGAAAAGTACTGTTTTTAATGACATCGACACTCATTGAAGTAATGAGGTCAACTCCGTCAATTTCAGTTGCAACTGCCCATGAAGAGTCAAGACATACCGCATTTAAAACATTATAAACCAAAAGTCCGAAAACAACCGGAATAATTGCAACCGGAGAATACATAAGGCCTGCAATCACAGGAATGCAATATGCAATATTAAGGTGTGCCAAAACCGGTGTAATCACTAAAATCATGCCAAGATCCGGAGTGAATCTGAAAAACATCAGATATAAAACAACGTAAATTGCAAACATAGCAAGCGCCGCATATACCGAAAGACCGCTTAAGTTATACGTAATCACAAAAGAAAGAACAATTGCAATAAGTCTTACCGGTAAAAACATGCAAAAAATTGAAACAAGCAAATCTGCCGCAATGTTATTAACCACACTCTTAAATCCCACCATATCATTAATGACAAGCATGGATGCAAAGCAAATTAAAAACTTAATCAAAAATCCAATCTGAATTGGGTATTTGGCATAAAAAATCTTAATATTGTCTCTGATTTCGTATATCTTAGTAAGCTTCATTATTGTTGCCCTCCGTCATAAGCTTGTATTTTTCTTTTCTTTCTTTTCTGATAATCTTATGCAGATTATCAAGATTCCTGTCATATCTCTTAATCTTGTAAAGAGATTTTCTGTAAACATATGAATAAAAAAGCCAGGCAAAAAAGCAATACAAAACAATAAAGCCCAAATACAAAAGACCCACAACACGGCCGATGGCCATTAAATTGTCAGTTGTAACATTTTCCAATAACTCTTCGATATTAACAAAAACATACACGGCAAGAATCATACCAAAAAGCAACGTACCGACGATTGCCGTATTAATGATTCTAACGGCAATATAGTCTTCCCTGAAATATTTACTCATCTTACTGATTTCGTTTCCGTCTTTTTTGTTGTCAATGGCCATTTGGCTCATTAAAACAACCTTTTCTTCGTTTAACATAAAAACCGCCTCTACAGATTTTCTAAAACCATACTAAACAACCCTTTTAATACATATATCCGGTAAAAGTATAACACAGTAAATTCTAATATTCCATACAAAAACAAAAGAAAGAGGATTACTCCTCTTTCTTTTGCTCAAATAAACAGTCTTTTACCGGTTTTTACCCATATATTACATATTTGTCCAGAATAATGTATCGAGGGCTTCGGTGTACACTCACGAAACGACAAAAAGTCGGGGTGTCAGTGTTTGTCAGTCTTTGGCTTTTGGTTAGCCTCGACTAACTGCGGTAAGTATAATATAACTTAATTGCTTTGTCAACAATATTTTCACATTTTATAATAATTTTATTTTTCCCTCTAAGTACAGGCATTTACAGCGTAAAAAAAAGCCCTTTGCAAAACGCAAAGGGCATTCGTAAGATTATTCCGGTTTTTTAAGTACTTCGTAGAGTATTCTGTAAAGGTGCTCGGCATCTTCTTTTGAAAGGTGAACGCAGTTTCCCACGCATGCAGGAACATTCTTTGCCTTATCTCTTAAGGCCTTGCCTTCTTTTGTAAGATAAACGTTTACAACTCTTTCATCCTGAGTGCCTCTTTTTCTTTGAACATATCCGTTCTTCTCCAACGTTTTAAGAAGAGGGGTAATTGTTCCGCTATCCAAAAATAACTTTTTGCAGAGTTCAGTTACAGGGATACCGTCCGTTTCCCAAAGTACCATAAAAACAATATACTGTGTATATGTTAAGCCAAGCGGCTTAAGGTACGGTGTGTACAAAGACGTTATTTTGCGCGCAGCCGCATATAACGGGAAACACAACTGATTTTCCAGTTTTAAACATTCATATTCATCTTTCATATAACATTGCCTCGCTTT
Organism: uncultured Lachnospiraceae bacterium; assembly: GCA_905236025.1. Taxonomy (GTDB): domain Bacteria; phylum Bacillota; class Clostridia; order Lachnospirales; family Lachnospiraceae; genus CAJOOB01. The sequence continues at coordinate 10,536 of CAJOOB010000012.1, read as the reverse complement.
AATTATTAGGTGAATGATTCTACCCTTACATTATAAAAGGTCTTTAACTGCCTTTTCTACTTTTTCCATTTTCTCTGTCGGTTCAAATCTTGCCACAACTTCACCGTTTCTGTCAACCAGAAACTTGGTAAAGTTCCACTTAATGTTTGGATTATTCTTATAATCCTTGTCAATTTTCTTTAACATCACAGACATTGCAAGGGCTGCAGGACCTTTGCCAAAGCCTTCAAAGCCTTTTTGAGACTTAAGATATGTATATAACGGTAATTCATTTTCACCGTTTACATCTGACTTTTTGTACTGTGGGAATTTAGTATTGTACTTAAGCGTGCAAAATTCATGTATCTCCTCATCCGTTCCCGGAGTCTGACCGGCGAATTGATTACAAGGAACATCTATAATGTCAAATCCCTGATCATGATACTCTTCGTACATCTTCTCAAGCGGCTCATAGTGCGGTGTAAATCCGCAGCCTGTAGCTGTATTGACAACCAAAAAAACTTTTCCCTTTAATTCTGAAAGCGAAAATTCCTCTCCGCCCGGTGTTGGGACCGTGTAATCATAAATGCTCATGTTATCCTCTCTTTCTGCTAACCCCGTACGAACCGGTACGTTAACGGGTGCTTTTTATTTGGTACAATTATATTTTATACAATATACCGTTTTTGTCAAGTGTATTTGATAAAATATATTTATAAAAAAACAAAAAAATGACGGTCATCAAAAAGACAACCGCCAAAATTTTTTTATTAGTGAATCATTGTTCCTTCAGGAACAGCATCATCAACAAATACCACCTTGCATCCGCATGCATTGTTTGCAGCGGCAAGAAGCATACCCTCGCTTGTAACGCCTGTGATTCTTGTCGAAGCAAGATTTGCAATAACAATAATCTTCTTACCCACAAGTTCTTCAGGAGTATAGTATTTTTTAATGCTTGAAACAATAACTCTTTCCTTAAGACCGTCAAAAAGCGTAAGCTTTAAGCAACTGTGACTCTTTCTTATTTCCTGTGCCTTAAGAATCTTACAAACTCTTAAATCAAGCTTATCAAAATCATCTAAAATAACTTCGTCCTTTACAGGAAGCACTTCATCCGGTTCGCCGAACTCTTCTTTTTCCTCAGTTTCTGTCTGAGCATTCTTAAGCTGTTCTTCATATGCCTTTTCTTCATCTGTCTTTGGATATGAGAAATCCAAAAGCTTAACATATGATTCTTTTTCAATTGCGTAAAGGAAAAGATAAAGTCTCGGACCTTTTTCCTTACCAAGTAAAAGCTGATATACAGCCTTAAAGAATTTACCCTGTAACTGTTTTAAGTTTTCTGCATCCTCGCCGAAAATCTTCTTAGGGATTGCGTAAAGTTCTGTATTAAGCTCATCCAGAGTATATTCGTTATTATTAAGATATTCATACAACGCGGCAATTTCTTTTTTGTCGTCATCTGTAAGAGTATCATATACATCAAAGTTTCTGTGCGGCAAAAGCTTATTCACATTTTCAGGTGAACAGTTTTCAAGCCAGTACTTTGCAAGTTCCAATCTGTCGCAGAAATCATCGTACTTAAACGGTGTTCCAATCTTTTCAAACACTGTTTCAAGCATTGGCACGTTAAAGTCTACGATTGAACCAAGCTGCACAAGAAGCGACATTGGGACAGTTTTAATCTTCTTTGATTCATCAATAAGACAGCTGTGCATGATGTCATTAATGTAATCTTCGCCGCTTCCTTCAACAAACGCGTTATACATCTTGTCAAATTCAAAATACTGTCTCAATATACCGTCATCAAAGCAGAAATCAAAAGCCTTGTTTGGTTCAGCCTTTGCATAAAGCCAAAGAATGATTTCAGGCTGATAGATTTTAAGTAATGTTCCCGGTGTAAGGTTAAGTCCCGAAGAACCCGACATCTTACCTGTTAGGCCTTTAATACCAATAAATTCATAACCCTGGAATAAAGGAGCCTTGTATCCAAAGATTTTATCTGCAATAACTCTTGAAGTATCATAACTTCCGCCCGGGCTTGCATGATCTTTTCCACCCGGCTCAAAGTCAACCTGCTCGTATTTCCAGCGCATTGGCCAGTCAATCTTCCAGGCAAGCTTGCAATTATGGTCCTTTGTAAAATCAAATGTTCCGTGATGGCCGCACTTACATTCAAATTCAGCTTTTGTGCAGTCATCTGAAAGTGATGTAATCTTTGTTGTATCGCGCTTACACTGCGGGCAGTAAATGCTTACAGGATAGTAAGCTTCTCTTTCACCTTCAGCGGCATCCTGAGTACGGAAGCTGTCCAAAATATCAAAAATCTCACCGCGCTTTTTAAGTGCCAAAAGAACGTATTCCTGATACTTTCCGCTACGGTACATATCTGCCTGATGTCTGTAATCAAGCTTAATTCCAAACTTCTCAATAGAAGTTTCAAACTCTTTTTCGAAGTACTCTGCATAAGTCTTTTCTTCCGTATCAAAAGGGTTCGGTGCATCAACATAAGGTGCGCCGATATATTTTTCCATGTCAGAATTAACCTTTTCAACGTTAACAGGAATCTTTCTTATTCTGTCAAATTCATCCCAGGAAAAGAGAAGTCTGGCTTTTTTGCCTTTTCTCTGCAAAGCCTTAACAACAAAAAGGCTGGTTGCAATATCTCTGAAATTTCCAATGTGAATAGAGCCCGAAGGGCTGATACCTGCTGCACAAACATATTCTTCCTTATCAGGATTTCTTTCAATAATCTGTTCGGCAATCTTATCTGACCAATGCATTTTTTCCTCCAACTAAAGCGAATTATTCGCTCATTTTCTTAATATCTGTTATTTTATATGAATATGTGGTTCCGTTTGGAGCTTCAAACTTAACTGTCTCATTAAGTTTCTTTCCAATAAGTACCTTACCGAGAGGTGACTCATTTGAAATATTGCCCTTTAAGCTGTCTGCCTGTGCAGAACCTACAATCGTGAAAGTCATTTCCTTCTTTGTTGTCTTCTCAACAACCTTGAGGGTACAACCAATGTTTACCTTCTTTGTATCAACTTCATCCTCATCAACAACTTCAGCGTTCTTTAAGATATTTTCAATCTCTTCGATTCTGGCTTCAATTTCCTTTTGTTCATCCTTAGCGGCATCATATTCGGCATTTTCGGAAAGGTCACCCTGCTCCCTTGCCTCTTTGATTTTCTGTGATACTTCTTTTCTTCTTACCACTTTAAGATTCTCAAGTTCTTCCTCAAGTTTCATTACATGCGAATGTAATAAAATGTTAGTTTTTTCAGCCATTGCTACATAGTCTCCTTTCATTTTCGACCAAACCTGTATTCCAAACAACCATTTGGAAAAACGGGGTATCCCCTTTACATTAGGCGTATTATATAATATAAGAAAAGTTTTTGTCAAGAATTGCCCAAATTATCTTTATTTTCCTCACTCTTAAACAAAAGTTCTTTTCTTAAAACATTATCAATAAGCATTGAAAGCCAAAGCTTAAATAAAAGGCTGAGCGTCGAAACGGCATAACCAAGGATCGTTCTTAATCCCGGTGCCATCGATGCCGCCCACAAAATCGCAAGAGCCATACTGAGTTTTATGGCCATAATCCTGTTTTTTCTAAGCTTGTCCGCCGCCTGCATATCATTATTATCTTTATACAATTTAACCGTCACATTCAAAATGTCCGTAAAGACAACAACCTGATATAAAAACGAAGCAATCACCAAAGCCTGCGTGACAAGGCTGTTATTGTTGATTGTATAAAACAAAAAAAGTCCGCTTACAAACTGAACAACAGATAAAATCTGCAAATAAACGGTTTCTTTTTCGATCTTTTTAAAATATCTCTCTCCGCCGTTTTTATTCATAAAGCGCACTGCAAACATAACCATTGCAAGCCCTATAAACTCCGGTATAATCTGAAATCCGGCAATCTTTGTATCAAAATTTATATGCAGAGCCGAAATCAAAATTCCCCATTTTAAAAGCCCGTAACCACGGTAAAGTGTTCCTTCTTTATTCATATTTTCCTTTCCTTTGATTATAAAAATTTACTCCGTAATAAGAGAATCAAGCAAATTAACAAGGTCATCCCTCGTTTCAATATAATTAATACTTCCGCGTATCTTTGAAGCATTCTTAACACCTGCAAGATACCACGCCGCATGCTTTCTCATTTCCCTGACCGCCGTAAATTCGCCCTTAAATTCCGTAAGCATATCTAAATGTTTCTTTACGATAGCCACAATTTCCGGCATTTTGGGTCTTTCCGGCATAATCCCGTTTTCAAGATATTCGTTAATTTCCTTAAAAATCCAAGGGTTTCCCCTTGCGGCCCTTCCTACCATTATTCCGTCACAGCCCGTTTCTTCAAGCATTCTCTTAGCATCGGGGCCGGACTTAATATCACCGTTTCCAATAACCGGAATGCTTACGCTTTCCTTAACCTTTTTAATGATATCCCAGTCGGCAACGCCTGAATAGTATTCTTCTCTTGTTCTTCCGTGAACCGTAACAAGGCTTGCACCACCGCTTTCTGCCGCCTTTGCAATTAAAGGGGCGCTTGCCTCATCCTTGTAAAAGCCTTTTCGTATTTTAACCGAAACGGGAACCGGAACACTTTTTGAAACAGACTTCACAATCTCGTATACCAAATCAGGATTGGTCATTAAAAAAGAGCCTTCCTTGTTATTCACAATTTTAGGCACCGGACATCCCATATTTATATCCACAAAGTTGAAATCACCCAGAATTTTTGCGGCCATGTCGCCCATAATCTTTGGATCCGATCCAAAAATCTGTACGCCTAAGGGCTTTTCTCCCGGTCTCATTTCTATTAGCGGTTTAGTATTTTTATTGCCGTACAAAACAGCTTTTGCGCTTACCATTTCAGTGGTCATCATTCCACATCCCATCTCCTTGCAAATAAGGCGAAACGGCATGTCGGTAACCCCGGCCATGGGCCCAAGGCAAACCGCATTCTCAACGGTAAGGTTTCCCATCTTTAAAGTTAAAGCCATATTACTCCGTATCGTTATTAAGATTTAAAAGATCCTGCGAAATATCTTCGCCTTTTGTGACCTTGTCAAGCATTCTGTGATAAAGTTCAACGGCTAAAAGCAAATCCTTTTTCTCCTTACGGAGTTTACGAATTTTAAGCTCGCATCCGATATCATCAAAATTAAAATCATCATCCGCAACTCTGCAGGAAAATTCCAGGTTTCCGTCCTTGTCAAACTCCAAAGACAACACCCCTCCAATATCTTCAACGAACAAAACACACATGATTTTAAGTTCGTCCTTTACTTCCTTTGGGAGCTTTGCATATTTATCATTAAAATAAAATTTTTCCTCGTAACCGTTAGCGGCACAAAGAACATCCAATTCTTCCATTATTTCTCCAGTCTATAAAACAAATACAACAAAAGAAAAAATCGTGATTGCGAGTGCAAGCGCAGATATGATTAAAGAAACCACAAATCTTAATTTCTCGTCTGCCAGGCGCGCCTTTATTGCGGTTGCAATATTAATAAGGGTTTCAACGCCAAATAAAACCACGAACAAAACCTTATTTTTCGCGGACTGCATGACAATCAAAACTGCCAGAACCACAATTGCAATACCAAGTGCGATTATTAGGCCATCCAGAATATGTCCGATTTTTATTATTGTATTACGTCTGTCCATATAGATTCACCGTTTCCTATAAGGTTGCGGCCATTACAGCCTTTATTGTATGCATTCTGTTTTCCGCCTCGTCAAACACGACGGATGCTTCGGATTCAAATACTTCATCCGTAACTTCCATTTCGGTAATGCCGTATTTTTCGTTGATTGTTTTACCAATCTTTGTCTTTAAATCATGGAATGCAGGGAGGCAGTGCATAAAGATTGCACCCTGTGCGGCATTGTTCATAGCCGCCTTGTTAACCTGATAAGGCATTAAGTCCTTAAGTCTCTTCTCCCACACTTCGTCCGGTTCTCCCATAGAAACCCAAACGTCGGTATAAATAATGTTTGCATCCTTGGTTGCAGTCAAAACATCTTCTTCAAACGAAAGAGTTGCACCGCTTTCCTTCGCGTATCCGAGGCATACGTCAATAAGATCTTCGTCAGGGAAGTATTCCTTATTTGTGCAGGCAACAAAATGAAGGCCAAGCTTAGCGCAGGCAATCATAAGGGAATTCCCCATATTATATCTTGCATCACCCATATAAACCAATTTAAGTCCCTTAAGATATCCAAACTTTTCTCTTATTGTAAGCATATCCGCAAGCATCTGTGTAGGGTGATATTCATTGGTAAGACCGTTCCAGACGGGAACCTTTGAATACTTAGCAAGTTCTTCAACGATTTCCTGACCAAAACCTCTGTATTCAATACCGTCAAACATTGAAGAAAGGACTCTTGCAGTATCCGCAATACTTTCCTTTTTACCGATCTGTGAGCCGGAAGGATCAAGATAAGTTGTACCCATACCAAGATCATGAGCGGCAACTTCAAAAGAGCAGCGTGTTCTTGTACTTGTCTTTTCAAAAATGAGCGCTACATTCTTACCCTCAAAATCTCTGTGAACAATACCCTTTTTCTTTTTCTCCTTATAATCTGCTGCCAAATCAATAAGATATGTAATTTCTTCCGGTGTAAAGTCCTTTAATGTAAGAAAATCTCTGCCTTTTAAATTCATATTAAATCCTTCCTTTGTATATAAAAAAATATGTCTGCAACTTTAAAATGCCAAACAAAAAGATGTATAGCGTATTATATTTTACACCATACATCTTTATTTTTAAACTCTTTTTTAAATATATCTTTAGTTGTCCTTGCCGGCAACCTCAGCCAAAGCCTTAATTGTGCCAGCCATTCCCTGAATCTCCGAAGGGATAATAATCTTGGTTGCCTGGCCATCGGCCGCTTTTGCAAATGCTTCAAGACTCTTAAGCTGAATAACGGCTGAATCTGCGCCGGCTTCCTTGATAAATCTTATACCGTCCGCATTAGCCTGCTGTACCGCACGAATTGCTTCAGCCTTGCCTTCTGCCTCTTTAATCATTGCTTCCTTTGTCGCTTCGGCTCTTAAAATCTGTGCCTGCTTGTCAGCTTCTGCATCAAGAATTGCCGATTCCTTCTTACCTTCAGCAACAAGGATTGTAGACTTCTTCTCACCTTCAGCAATGAGGATGGCCTCTCTTCTTTCTCTTTCGGCCTTCATCTGCTTCTCCATTGCATCCTGGATGGCTGCAGGAGGGATGATGTTCTTAAGTTCCACTCTGTTAACCTTAATACCCCAAGGGTCTGTTGCAAGGTCCAAAGAAGCTCTCATCTTTGTATTGATTGTCTCACGTGATGTGAGGGTTTCATCGAGTTCAAGGTCACCGATGATATTTCTTAAAGTTGTTGCTGTAAGGTTTTCGATTGCCATGATCGGATTTTCAACACCGTAAGCAAAAAGCTTAGGGTCAGTAATCTGAAAAAATACAACCGTGTCAATTCGCATTGTTACGTTATCCTTTGTAATAACCGGCTGAGGATCAAAGTCAACAACCTGTTCCTTTAAAGTAACGTGCTTTGCAACCTTATCAATGAAAGGCGCCTTAAAATGCAAACCCACAGACCATGTGCCCTTATAAATACCGAGTCTTTCAATAACATACGCATGTGCCTGTGGCACAATCTTAATACATGAAACTATAATCCATAATGTTGCGATAATTAATATAATTAATGCTACCCATCCTTCGTTTCCGTCCATTGTTCCTCCTTTTTTTACACAAAAATCATTCTGCATTTAATCGTTCTTTTCCGTTTTTTCCCTTACAATCGCCTTAACGCCTTCGATTCTTAAAACTTCTACCAGTACGCCTTCATCAATCGGGAAATCCGAATCACTTCTTGCAGACCACTCGTTACCATCAACAACGATAAGTCCCGCAGCTGTAATGTTATCAATTCTTTTAACAACTTTGCCGGTTTTTCCAATCATGCTTTCAACATTTGTCCTAACGGCCTTGTTGTTTAAGTGCTTTTGCGCAATTGGCCTTGTGAAAAAAAGCATCACAAAAGAAATTACAAAAAAGGTCACCGCCTCAATGATTACATTGTCTGTAAAAACTGCAACAACAAGTGCAATTAACGCTCCTGCGGCAAACCAGATGGTTGTTAAGCCAAGTGTGGCAATTTCAACAACACCACATACAATTAAAAGCACAAGCCAAAATGTAACATCACCGTAATCGCCCATCTCACACCTCCAGAAATTGATATTGACATTATACCAAAAAAGCATACAAATCACAATAGAGCACACGTATTAAATACACCTCCGAATCCAAAAAGGAAAAAAATGCGGCGGAAAAAACTCCGCCGCATACGTGTGCATTATTTGTTATCTTTTGTAGAATGTATTTCCGCCAAGAACAATGTGATCAGGGTATTTATCCTGGTACCTTAAAATATATGCACTGTTTGATGCAAAATAAAGGTAATCACTTGAAATTGCCTCAGCTCCCTGCAAAGCAAGAATAACTGCCTGAATTGATGATGCATTCGGTCCTTCTGAGTTAAGCACCGTCTGGAATCTCTGTCCCGTAACAACGGTAAACTGATTCTTCGCATATACGACACTGCTTATTGAAGTACCTGCGCGCAAATATCTGTTAATAATGACATTAGCAATTGCAAGCTGGTATTCAACCGCCTGATTGCCGCCTTCACATGTGATTACACATGCCATAAGGTATGCGTCAGACAATGATATTCCTGAATATACGCTGCTTGCCACCGCATCTTCCAAAGTCATACCGTCAGTTGATACAGAATAAGCTGCCGCCTGAGCCTGCGCCTGAGCCGCTGCCGCTTTTGCCGCCGCTTCGGCCGCTGCCTTTTCAGCCGCAATTCTTTCTGCCTCAAGTCTGTCCAAATACGCCTGGTATTCCGCTGCCGTCATACCAAAGTCCATCTCAACAGAAAAATCAAGGTACTGATTATCCACATATCCTGAGTATGTCTTAAATGATGCAACAGACCATTTTTCACCAAGTTGCGATACAGTAAGGCCCGTTCCCAAAATGTAGGAAGTAACCTCAGATGAAGAATAACTTGCTTCAGTATACATTCTTAATCCGTGAAGAGTAACATAAGCTCTTATAACTCCGTATTGAAGCGCAAGAGAAAGTGCATCCTCCTCCATAAGAATATATTCGTTTTGGATGTATCCGTATACATTACCGGATTTGACAAGAGTCCATCCATCCAGACGAGATACAATATATCCGCCTGCCCCTGCAAAAATCATACCCTCAACCGTTGAATCCGTGCTCATATCTGAATAAACGTTTGCATAATCATCTACATTTACCATAAACAGACCTGAAAGCAAAGATTCTGCAAGAGTGGTCTCCTCTGCAGGAACATAAGTTCCGTTATTAATTTTTTCTTTGATAACATTCGAAAGTGTTGCACCAAGTGCCGTGCAATAAGATGCCGCAAGGGTGGTCTCATCTGTACTTTCTGTGTTATCCTCCGTTACCGACGTACCGTCAACGACAAGTTCGTCAGATTCGATGTCACTCAAAGCTATACTTTGAACTACAGACGCATTAATTGTCATACCGGCAACCGTTGCTATATCTGTGTTCTGAGAATATTCCGGTGTAGTCGCGTGTTCGTCAAGCTCTAATGTGATTTCTACATCATTAGCATCCTGATTAGTTGAAGCCGATGTTAAATCGCTCTTCACAGATGTTTTATCTGCGCCACCCACAACAACTGATACCAAGATGCCAACAGCTGCCAAAGTCATCATTGCATATGCAATGCGTCTTCGCAGACTGAGACTGTCAGTATCCATTTCAACCTCTTTCCGTAACTGTTAACCATACCTTCATGGCAAACATATGTCACTTTTTGTTACACACATTTGCGATAATAACAAAAACGACTAAAATTGTCACGTTTTGCAAAATGCCGAGCGCCACAAACCCCAGTATTTACAAGCTCTTCCCCGTTTTTCTCTTAACCTTGTTTGCCTCATACATGAGTACTCCCGCAGCAACCGCCGCATTAAGAGACTCAAGTTTTCCACACATCGGAATCTTAATTAACTTATCCGCGCATTTACTTACCTCATCTGACAGACCGTTAGCCTCATTCCCGATCATAATGGCAGAACTTTCCGAAAAAGCCTCATTTTCATCATAATAAGCCCCGTTTAAATGAGCCGCATATGTCTTAATCCCTTTAGAGCGCATAAAATCAATATCCTTTGGCAAATCGTCGGAAATACAGATATTTACCCTAAATAAAGATCCCATAGTTGAACGTGTTACCTTTGGGCTATAAATATCAACGCACTCCTTATGCATTAAAATTAAATCCACTCCGGCACCCTCGGCGGTCCTAATGATGGTTCCCATATTGCCGGGGTCTCTCACCCTGTCAAGCACAAGAATATTCTTGTTTCCCACAAAATCATAATCAGACACTTTTAAGTTATCCATCATCCTTACAATCGCAATAACTCCTTGTGGAGTAACGGTATCTGAGGCTTTT
>CAJOOB010000011.1 GCA_905236025.1 uncultured Lachnospiraceae bacterium | reverse complement strand
TATGCGCATTACAGAGAGCTTGAAAAGATGGGGCTTATGGCGCCTTCCGTTACGTATTTGCCTGAAAAGCTTGTTGCAAGGGGAATTAATCTTGGAATAAGCGACGTAACTTCCATAACTACGCCGGATGAGGCGGTTTTTGCGATTGATAATTATCTTAAGGGTATTGATTTGTAATTTACGTTAATTGATACAATATAGAGGAATTTTGAGGTTTACATGGCTAAGGTTATTCTTGGACAATATTATAAAGCGGATTCTCTGATACATAAGTTAGACCCGAGGGTTAAGCTGTTTGGCGTGTTTGTGTATCTTATCCTTCTTTTTGTGAGTAATTCGGTACTTACACTTGCCTTGTGCGCTTCGTTTTTGGTGGTATGCATTGTGCTTTCTAAACTTCCTTTATCAAGACTTTTAAAAAGTGTAAAGGGAATTTTGTATATCATGTTTATTTCCGCCTTTTTTGTTCTCTTCTTTACAAAGGGCGAAATTATCTGGGAATGGGGAATATTTACACTTTCAAAAGAAGGTATAAACCAGGCGATAAAGGTTTGTATCAGGTTTTTGTTTATTGTGATAAGTTCCGGTATTCTTACACTTACAACCACTCCGAACGACTTGACGGACGGTATGGAAAAGGCATTTGCACCACTTAATAAACTTCATTTCCCCGTGCATGATGTGGCAATGATCATGAGTATAGCAATGCGATTTGTGCCGATTTTACTGGATGAAACTGATAAAATAAAGAAGGCGCAGATTGCAAGAGGCGCTGATTTTGATGAAGGAAATATTATTGAGAGAATGCGCGGGATGATTCCTTTGATTGTTCCGCTTGTTGTATCTGCAATGAGCAGGGCGGTGGACCTTGCAACCGCAATGGAATCAAGATGTTACAGGGGTGGCGAGGGACGTACGAAATTTAAACCGCTTGTTTACAAAAAAGTGGATTATATTGCATATACAGCAATAGTGGTGTTTGTTTTAGCTATTGTCCTCTTAAGGATTTTTGGATTTTAGAGACATATTTTACGTATAAGGTGTGTTTTAGTAATGAAGCAGATAATACGTTTTTAGTATCGGAGAAAAGCATGAGACGAATTTTACTTGTAATTGCATATGACGGAACAAACTATGTCGGATGGCAGAAGCAACAAAACGGTTTAAGCGTTGAAGAAGTGATGAATAAAACGATTTCAAAGTTTTTGAATGAGGAAATTGAAGTGATTGGCGCTTCAAGAACGGACTCGGGAGTGCATGCATACGGAAATGTTGCTGTTTTTGATACGGAATCAAAGATCCCTGCCGATAAGTTCTCTTTTGCCTTAAACGAAAGGCTTCCGGAGGATATCAGGGTTCAGCAGTCTATGGAGGTTGAAGCAAATTTCCACCCAAGAAAGTGCGACTGTATAAAAACGTATTGTTACAGGATTTTAAACAGACGACACATGATTCCAACCGAAAGATTTTACTCGACTTTCGTTTATTCTCCGCTTGATGTTGAGAAAATGCGTGCCGCAAGCACTTATATTGTGGGCGAGCATGATTTTAAGAGCTTTTGCTCAGCCGGTTCTCAGGCTAAATCCACGGTCAGAACCATTTATAATCTTGATATTGATAAAGACGGCGATATGATTACAATCGTGATTCGCGGTAACGGCTTTTTATATAATATGGTGAGAATTATTGTGGGCACCCTTATTAAGGTTGGGCTGGGTGTTTATCCGCCCGAACATGTTGAGGAGATTGTGGCTGCAAAGGACAGGGGTATGGCAGGGCAGACCGTGGCTGCACAAGGACTTACTCTTGTGGGAATTGAATATTTGGAATAATTTTTGGCCGGTGAAGATTTTTTTATTTTCTGACTTTAGGGCTGCATAATGATTTGACAATCGCTAGTTTTTTTATTTAATGTATGGTAATATAAAAATATAACAAAGTGTAAATTATAGTTGTGATACGAAGCGATTAGGAAGTTCATTACATATCTGAAATAATTAACATAAGCGATAATGAAACTTATGGAAGTTCAAATATGCAATCAAACGTAAATGTTTATGGAGGGTAATATGAATATTAAAAAGATGTTTCTTGCATTATTAACGCTTTCATGCAGTGCGGTACTTTTTGCGGGATGCGGAAAAAAGAGTGTTGCAAGCGAGGTTAAGTATACTCCTGATGATTACGGATATTACAAGGACGTGGTATCTGTTACCGAAGGTTCCCATGGTTCTGTGATCACGGATGAAAGTATTGTCGGGCTGATTGTGCGACAGATTGTTTCGCTTGAGCTTACGCCTTCGGATGAGGATTTAAGTGACACTTATGGGTCTTATTTAATTACTCTTGGCACGGATTCTTCAGATATTTTGGTTACATTCGTGGGTGAATATGTGATTGTTGATGGCGATTGCTACAAAGCCGACGCGGACAGAGGCGATTACATATATGCCATTTTTGAAGAATATAACGCGCTTTTAGAAAACGCAAATGATAACCTTCCTGCCTTTTATGAGAGTGCATATCGTGATTTTGTAAGCAGTATCACGGTTTCGTCGGAAGATAAGAAGATAACGGATGAGAGTGTAATTAATGACGTTTTTAATGTTTTTGCTTCTACATCATATTCCGTTTCGGATGAAAGCGATATTGACGGAGGATTTATTGGCCTTAGAGTGACATTTGCGGATGGAACTTATGAGACGGTTTATGTTTTTGAAAGCGGAAATTTTGTTAAGGCCGGTGACTGCGTTTATGTTGCAAATGACAGCATTTATGACAAAATCTGTGAAACTGTAAAATAAAATCTTAATACATGGCGGCGCATAAATTTTTCTTTGGAATCAAAAGACCAAATTGAAAATTTAGCGCCGTTTTTTGCTGTTTTAGAACTGCTTTTTTGGGTTATTGCAAATACGAATTTCTGTGCTATAATAAGGGATATTTTACGGATTTTATCCGACTACTGATAGGAGTGAGATCTTATTAAAGAAAGAATATTTGGAGCGGTATTTTTCGTCCTGGTTATTGGCCTTACGACATATGCAGTGTTGCATGGGCAGGATGTTGGCGAAATTGCTAGCTTAATTAAAACGGCAGACCTTAAATACGTAATGGCAGCAATGCTTTGCGTTGTAGTATTTTTACTTTCGGAATCACTAAACACATGGTTACTTTTCATGGATGTTGGGTATAGGTTTAGTTTTTGGAAAGCCTGGCTTTACTCGACAGCAGGCTTTTTCTTTGCGTACTCAACGCCGTTTGGTGTTGCGGCCATGCCGGCACAGCTTATTTACATGAGAAAAGACAAGATTCCAAGCTCTGTTGCAACAAGTGTTCTTATTTTTAAATCAATTACATATAAAGGCGTTTTGTCGGTATCCGGTATTTTCTTATTATTATTTAGGTTTAATCAAATCAGAGATACTTTGGGTGGGAGCGTATATCTCTTTTACCTCGGCGTAAGTTTGGTTACGGGGTATGTTTTGTTTTTCTCTGTGGCGTTTTTAAATACTGAATTTTTAAAGAATCTGTGCGGGAAGGTTATTTTCCTGCTTGGAAAAATAAGGATTATCAAGGATCCTGAAAATTTTGATGCACGTTCAAGGAGATTTCTTGATTCGTATAAGGCCGGTTTTTTGGCTATGGGCACGAATATTTGGAGAGTCTTAAAGAGTTTTGCAATTTCCGCCGTTCAGCGTTTTGCGTATGTTTTGGTAACTTGGTTTATTTATTTAAGCCTTGGGCTTAGCGGAGACAGCTGCCTTAAGATTTCTGCATTGCAACTTATTATTTATATTACAGTGGATTTACTTCCGCTTCCGGGCGGCTCCGGCATTTATGAGCTTTTGTTTTCGATTATTTTTATTAATATTTTTGTCGGGGATACGCTTGTTCCGGGCTTGCTTCTCAGCAGGGGAGTGGCATATTACACACAACTTGCAATTTGTTTAATAATGGTTATAATTATGAATGCGGTCATGAGACGGCAGACGAAAATTAACATTGATAACGAAGAGGATTTGCCGTGATTGGCAAATAAGACGATATGGGTGAGAAATTAACCAAAAACGATATTGAGAAAATAGAAAAGGAAATTGAGTACAGGAAGCTTGAGTTAAGACCCAAGATTTTGGCTGACTTAAAGGAAGCCAGGGCGCAGGGCGATCTTAGCGAAAACTTCGAGTATTACACCGCTAAGCGCGAAAGAAACAAGAATGACAGCCGTATAAGGTATCTTGAAAAAATGATTAAGTTTGCGGATGTTATTGAGGATAATCTTTCAGACGATGAGGCGGGGCTTGATAAATCCGTCAAGGTGCGTTTTGAAAACACCGGAAAGGAAGAGGTTTTGCGCCTCGTAACTCCAATTCGCGGAGATTCCATCAAGAAGTTTATAAGTATTGAATCACCGGTGGGTGTGGCACTTTTGGGCCACAAGGTTGGCGAAACGGTTACGGTTTGTGTAAACGCTTCAATGAAGTATGATTTAACCATTTTAGAGGTTAAGCCTGCGGATGATTCTAATGATACCATAAGACAGTATTAAACATATGGAGAAGAAAATGACCAAGAATAATAAAAATTTAGTTTTGAAAAATGTGGTAGTTCTGTTATCTGTTGTGCTTTTTGTATCAATACTCAGGATGGGAACTTTTGCGGAAGAAACCACTACGGAAGAGACTGCAATTACAACAACCGAGGAGACAACGGCCGAGGAGATGACAACTTCTGAAACTTCAGAGGATGATACAACGACAGAAGATTCGACAGAAGATACAACTGAAACAGAAATAACTGACGAAGATTCAACAACTTT
>CAJOOB010000010.1 GCA_905236025.1 uncultured Lachnospiraceae bacterium | reverse complement strand
GTTAAGGAAGGTCTTTCAAAGGCTGACGCTGAAGAACTTAAGACAAAGCTTGAAGCTGAAGGCGCTAAAGTTACAATTAAGTAATTTTGCCTGATGCAGGTTAACTTTTAATTTTTAAAATTGCCGGAGCCGGAATACGAATTTACGGGATCTGTGGATCTGTTGATTTGGTGTTTCCGGTTATCCGGTTTTTTTGTATGGAGAGAAAATGTATAGGATTTCTGATTTTGAGGGTAAAAGCAATAATTTGAATTTTATAAAATTTATTGCGGCGATACTTGTAATATATACGCATTCGTATGGGATGATTACCGGGAATAACTGCTGGCTCGGTGGTTTTGCGGTTGCAATTTTTTTCTTTTCCAGCGGTTATTTTGTTACAAAGAGTTTGCTTCGGAAAAAAGATATAAAGGCCTTTGTTGTCTCAAGATTTGCGCGTTTATATCCGGTTTTTGCTTTGACCGTAATTTTGACAGCTTTTGTTCTTGGACCGATTGCTACGACTTTGCCTGTTACGGATTATTTCACAAATCTGTTGACATATAAGTATTTGTTGGAACTTTTGTTTATTCCAAGATATCTTTTGCCCGGTGTGTTTGATGCTTGCAGCGTTAATGCGTCTTTATGGACCATGACTCTGGAAGTTTTGTGTTACATAGCTCTTGGTTTTGCGTATAAATTGAAAATGCTTAATAAAAGAGTGCTGCTTATTCTTAATATTCCCGTGGCTATTGCGGTGTTGTATTTATTTGGGGTGAAATCCGGTGATTTTGCCATGCATGCATATGTACGGGCGATGTGTACTTTTGTTGCGGGTGTGGATTTTTTTGTTTTTAAGGATAAGATTTCGTTCGACATACGAAGAGTTGTTATATTTGTTATTATAGGGGTTTTTTTGGTCGCTTTTGGAAGAAGGGATTTTGCCATAATAGTTATTCTTCCGTATTTGTTAACTGCAATTGTTTTTTGCCCGAAACAGCTTCCTGAATTTTTCGGTAAAGTTGGGGATCTTTCATATTCCATGTATCTTGTGGCTTTTCCGATCCAGCGCTTACTTATATATTATTTAAATACATCATATATACATAACTTTATTGCGGCCTCTGCTATTTCTGTCGGTGTTGCTGTATTAATGTATGTATTTGTTGAAAGAAAAGCTTCTGAAAGAATTTTGAAAAAGTTGAGTTTTTAGTAATATATTGATATATAAAATAACTAACGGAGATGTGTTTATGGATTCTGAAGAAAATATAAAGGATGTAAATGTTGAGGCAACTGATGCTACATCAGCTGCGGGGCTTGCTATGAGTTATTACGAAAAGGAGTTAGAACGCGTTAATACGCTTACTTTGGAAGAAACGGACGAATATGCACAGGAACTTTTATACGGAAGTGAAACGGCAAGAAATGCCCTGATTGAAGCTAATCTGCCGCTTGTAAAAACGATCGCGCAAAGTTTTTCCGATAACGGCCTTCCAATGGAGGATTTAATTCAGGAGGGGAATCTTGCGCTTGTAATGGCGGTTAATTCGTATAACGGGGAAGTAAGGTTTGATGAGCATATAATCACGGCTATCAGCGAGGCGATGCAGGAAGCGCTCGGTGCGGAAAACATTTCAACAGATATTTCCGGACACTTGCTTGAAATCATTAATCAGATAAGCGTTGCAACACAGCATATTGCTGAAAAAGAAGACAGACAGCCGACACTTTCCGAACTTTCAAAACTTCTTAAGATAAGTGAGGATGAGGTAAGGATTGCGATGAAAATTTCTCTTGATGCAATGACGAGAAATGACCTTAATTTTGAAAACTAAAACGGCCAAAAAACGTGTAAAATGCTTGATTTTTCGCGCAAAATGGCTTAAAATATCTGTATAAAGACGTGAAAGGGTTTTACAAATGACCTTTAAGGAAAAGTATAAAGCGTATCTCAAACAGCATAAAATAATGGCACAGGTGCTTGATATTGGTCAGACGGTTTTAATGTTTGCCGCCTCGGCGGCAGTGGGCGCCATTTTTGCGGTCGCTAAAAATACTGTAAAACCCGTGGATTATGCGGAAGCGTTCTTTACTTATTATCTCACCCAAAACTGGAAACTGGCGTACGAATCTTTGGATATTTCGGAAACCGAATTTCTTACCGCAGACATGTTTGCTGCGGCTATGAGCACGTCTGAAATTGCGGGTGATTTTGAACCTGGTGACGTTAAGGTTGTAAGTAAAACACATGATAAGGTTTTATGCACCGTTACGTATGAAGATGCATATACGGGAGAAAATAAAGAGATTTCCGTTGTTTTAACAAGGCAGGAGGAAAAGCAGTATCTTGTTTTTTCAACGTGGGCAGTGGATCCGACAACGCTTCTTTCTAAGGATACAACGGTTGTTGCGCCTTTAGGCACCACACTTTTAATTGACGGCGTGGATGCCTCTGATTATGTTGTAAGCGAAACGCAAAGCACAAAGGAATACCTTATTGACACTCTTTTTTCGGGTACTCACAGTGTTGTCTGTAAGACCGAGGGGGGCGGTGCAACTCACGTTTTAACCGAGATTAGTGAAAGTAATCTGACTGTGGATGCGGCTGCTTCTTCTGATTCGCGTGCGTATGATACCGTGCTTGCGGCTGAAATTGAGGGCGCTGCGGAAGATTTTGCGGTTTCTTTATACCAGGCGGCTTTTGCAAGAAGTGGGTATGAGGCCCTTACTTCTTATATTTCTTCCGATTCTGTTACGCAGTCTTTACTTGTGGATACATATACAACTATGTGGACGGCTTTAAGAAATGTAAGTAACAACAAGCTTAATTCCCTTTCGATTAATTCCTGTAATGCTACCATTTCGGAATATACTTCCCCTGACAGGGCAAAGCTTTCGGTAACAATGACGGTTACATTTTCTGCTACAAATAATAAGGTTACTCCAAATGTGACCTTCTCTGATGTTGAAACAAACACGTATGAAGTGTGGATGGTATATGAGAATGATACGTGGGTTGTTGATTATTTTGATATTACGTTATTTGATTATAACAGTCAGGCATAATCTTTTGCTTAAAAGGGAGGCTTGCATATGAAATTCGTGTCACTTTATATTGAAAATTTCAGGTCTATCAAGAGGGTTGATATTGCTGAAATTGACGATGCCTGTATTTTGGTGGGTAAGAATAACACCGGTAAAAGTTCGGTTCTTGACGCTTTGCTTGCCGTTTGCGGTAAGTTTAAGGTTTTGACGTCTCATTTTGACGATCCGTTAAAGCCAATCAAAATCGGCGTAGTTTTAGAAATCGATGAAACGGAGGATTTGTGGCAGCTTCACAGAAGCAAGAAGGTCTCAAATGCCCGCAAATTTGATAAGTGGTTTGAAGAATTTGAAGAAAGACTTCCAAGCTACAGAAACGGAAAATTAAGTTTTGAATACAGAGTTATGCCGGGAGAAAAGGCTGTATATGACGATGGTGTTAATATTGACAACAGGTACATACGGCAGGTACTTCCGGAAATTTATTATATTGACCATGAACGTGATATTACGCAGCTTGAAAGAGCGCTTCTTAATATTCATGATATGCCGAGTTTTGACGTTAAACCGGAAAATGTAAGCGGCGATTTTATTGAAAAAATTGATTACAAAAAACCGTCTCAGCTCACAAATTCTGAGCTTGTTCAGCTTATCCAGAGAAATCTTTACAAGGAGGAACTGGATTTGTTTGCGGAGAAGGTTAACGGGTATTTGCACGATAACGGCAAACTTGCTCAGACTGTGTCTTATAATGTTGAGATTAATTATGAAAACCTTTTCCATATTGAAACGGTGCTTCATAATAACGAACGTGGAACCACGGGTACGACGGCCAACATGTCAGGCGGTACAAGAAGTATTTATCTTTTGAGTCTTTTACAGGCGTATGTGTTTGAAGAAGAAAAAGTACCGAGTATCATTATGATTGAGGACCCTGAGATTTACCTTCATCCGCAGCTTCAGAAGACGGCGGCCGAGATTTTGTATAAATTAAGCAAGCAAAATCAGGTTTTCTTTACGACCTATTCGCCTAACATGATTTTCAATTTCTCATCGAAGCAGATTAAACAGACCGTTTTGGATAAGAATTATTACACGGAAGTTCTTGAAAACGCAGATGTTGACGATGTGTTAAACGACCTTGGCTACTCCGCGGGCGACTTTATGAATGTAAGCTTTGTCTTTATTGTTGAAGGGAAGCAGGATCAAAACCGTCTCCCTATGCTTTTGGAGAAATACTACTCGGAGCTTCGTGACGAAAACGGCAATTTACAGCGTATTTCCATTATTCCTACAAACAGTTGTACAAATATTAAGACTTATGCAAATCTTAAATACATTAATTCGCTTTATTTAAAGGACCAGTTTCTTATTATCCGCGACAGCGACGGTAAGAATCCGAGGTATCTGGTTAAACAGCTTTGCAATTATTACGAACAGCGTTCCCGTGAGGACGATGGCCACATTCCGAAAATCAATCCAAAGAATGTTCTTGTTTTAAAGTATTACAGCTTTGAAAACTATTTCCTTGACCCTGCAACGATGGTTAAGATTGGCGTTATCAGAAGTGAAGAGGAGTTTTACGAAATCTTTCTTCGTAAATATAACGAATACTTAAGAAAAATCCCGAGCATGAAGCGTGTGGTTCGTACCATGAATGTGCGTATTCACACAACCGATGATGTTAAGAGACATTTAGAGACTATTAAGACTTACGTGCGCGGACATAATCTTTATGATATTTATTACGGTCGCTATAGGCACGAAAATGAGGATGAAATCTTAAAAAAATACATTGAAGTTGCACCAAGAGAGGTCTTTAGGGATATTCTGGATGCGATTGACAGATTTGTTTATTTTGATAACAGAAAGACTGAGAGTGGCGACGGATCCGGTGTTGTTTACACTGTGGATTCAAGTGCTTTGACTAATGAATATATAGACGGAGAGGTTAAAGGTAATGAATAAAAATAATATTATCCTTATTGGTATGCCGGGCGTGGGTAAAAGTACCGCGGGCGTTGTTCTTGCAAAGATTTTGGGATATAAGTTTATTGATATGGATATTGTTATTCAGGAAGAACAGGGCAAGCTTCTTAAGGATATTATTGAAGATGAAGGTGTTGACGGGTTTATTGCGATTGAAAATTTCGCAAACGCAAGAATGAATCCGGAAAGAAGTGTTATTTCAACGGGAGGAAGCGCGATTTACGGCACTTCCGCAATGGAACACTACAAGGAGATTGGCACCGTGGTCTATTTAAAGATAGGCTTTGATGCGATAAATGAACGGGTAAACAATTTAAAAGGGCGAGGTGTCGTCCTGAAGGAAGGTCAGACTTTAAAAGACATTTACGAAGAAAGGACTGTTCTTTACGAGAAATATGCGGATGTAATTATTGATGAAACGGGATTGGACGTTGAGAAAACCATAGCCGCGATACTCGAAAAGATGGGCATTTCTTAAATTTTTGTGAATTTTTACTTTACAAGAATGCATAATTACAGTATAATGTCGAATGGAGTTTGTTACAAAAGTGTTAAATTATTTACTTTTTTAGGGTATCAGCCATTGTGTAATGAACTGATGCGCATGTACTAGGAGGCCAAAGTGAGCAGATTCACAAAACACGGCAAGAAGCTTGAGCTACTTTACATAGCGGTTGCCGTCATATCTTTTGCTCTGATGTTTTTGTTAATCCCATGGTTTTCAAAGTCATATGTTATTGAATCGACGTATGATGTTGTGGCAATTAACATTAACGGAGATGTGGTTGCAACCGTAGAGGATGTATCCACGGCAGAAGAGATTTATTTGTCAGCCAGGAAACAGATTATGTCTGATGCAACTGAGACCATCTATATTGATGCGGCAGTTACATTTGAAGAGACACAAAGCCACAGCGCTGCGGAAACTGACACTGAAGTTGTGTATAATGAAGTTTATAATTACCTTTTAGCTAACGAGACATCATATGAAGAGACGGTAGAAGCATACGAGGTAGATATAGACGGTACAATATACGCACTTTCAACATTGGAAGAAGTTGAAGAATTGCTTAACGCTTCAATGGAAGCATATGATGAGGAATCATTGTTCCACGTAGAAGTTAAAAGCGGTACAAAAAGATTTTCAACTTATGAAGTGTCACTTGTTAAGGCAAGCACATCCGGAACGGCAATCACATTAGTGACTGCGGCAGAAGACGGTGCAAGTGCCGGAAGCGTTCTTACCGAAGAAGAGGAATACCTCTTGTCGGATGACGGCGTTGTTTCCATGGAGTTTGTCGAGAGCATCACAATTACATCGGCAACGGTATCAACTGACGAAGTTGTGGAAGTTGATGATGCGGTAAGTGAAGTTCTTAAAGAAACTGAAGAAAATACTATTTATACTGTAGTTAAAGGTGATACACTTTCAGCAATTGCAGCCAAATACGGCTTAACGGTTGCAGAAATTGTGGCACTCAACAATTTGTCGGATCAGGATTATATTAATATCGGAGATCAGCTTATTGTTACGGTTCCTACACCGGAAGTATCCGTACTTGTTTGCGAAAAGCAGACATATGACGAATCATATTACGCAGACGTTCAGTATGTATATGATTCAACTAAGTACAGTACTTACTCAACAACCGTTCAGGCAGCGGTTGCAGGTACAAGAAACGTAGTTGCGATTGTTACTTACAAAAACGGTGTTGAAGTATCAAGAGAGATCATAAGTTCAACGGTTATTACGGAACCTGTGGCACAGATTATTTGTGTAGGTACACTTACGCCACCAAGATTTATTAAGCCAATCACCGGCGGTGTTATTACTCAGTATTTCGGTTCTACATTATATGGCTCTGCACATAAAGGCGTTGACTGGTATGTACCTGTTGGTACTTCGGTCAGAGCAGCAGCGTCAGGAACGGTAGTGTCAGCCGGATGGAACGGTGTTTCCGGTTACACGATTGTCATTTTACATGCGGACGGATCTAAGACGGTTTACAAGCATTTAAGCAGAATACTTGTTTCGTCGGGTCAGTATGTAACACAGAATACCCAGATAGCACTGAGTGGTGCAACGGGATCTGCGGCGACGGGTCCGCATTTACATTTTGAAATTATTATTGGCGGTGTGAATGTTAACCCTCTCAATTATGTAAGTTAATACGTATTTAAAGGATCGGTTTTGTGACCGATCCTTTTTTTCTATTTACAAAATTAGCCATTGTGTTATAATGTGCTTGAACTATGTAAAAAAATAGTTATAATAAATAGGATTTTACACCAAAAAATTACAGAGGTGTTTCGATGGATAAATACATAATTAAAGGCGGCGCAAGACTTGTTGGCGACGTTGAAATCAGTGGGGCAAAAAATGCGGCGCTTGCACTTCTTGCCACTACATTAATGACGGATGAAAAAGTGGTAATTGACAATTTACCTGACGTTAAGGATATAAATATTGTAATTGATTCAATTGCAGAGATTGGAGCAAAGGTTGACAGAAGAGACAGAAATACCGTTGCCGTACAGGCGGACGATATCTATGATGTTGTTGTCAACAATGAATACGTTAAGAAGATAAGAACATCTTATTATTTACTTGGCGCTTTGCTTGGACGTTATAAATATGCGGAGGTTACTCTTCCGGGCGGATGTAATATCGGCTCAAGACCGATTGACCAGCATATTAAGGGCTTTAAGGCGCTGGGTGCAAAGGTTAAGATTGAGCATGGTATGATTTCTGCAGATGCAAGAGAACACGGACTTGTAGGAAACAACGTTTATTTTGACGTGGTTTCCGTTGGCGCAACAATCAGTGTTATGCTTGCAGCTACTCTTGCGGAAGGTAAGACAAGAATTGAAAATGCGGCTAAAGAGCCACAGGTAGTTGACGTTGCAAACATGCTTAACACGATGGGCGCAAACATTAAGGGTGCAGGTACGGATGTTATTCGTATTTCCGGTGTTAAGAAATTACATAAGACCGAATATTCGGTTATCCCTGATCCTATTGAAGCTGCTACTTTCATGATGGCAGCGGTTGTGACAAAGGGTAACATACTTGTTAAAAACGTTATTCCAAAGCATTTGGAAGCCGTTACCGCAAAAATTTTAGAGACGGGAAGTATTGTTGAGGAATTTGATGATGCCATTCGTGTTATTGGCGGTGGTAAATTAGAGACTACTCATATTAAAACCCTTCCTTATCCGGGTTTCCCTACGGACATGCAGCCGCAGTTTACCGTTGCATTATGTCTTGCGGGTGGAACAAGCACGGTTACGGAAAGCCTTTTTGAAAGCAGATTCAAGTATGTTGATGAGCTTACAAAGATGGGGGCAGATATTAGAGTTGAGGGAAATACGGCTATCATAAGAGGTGTTGATAAGCTTTCCGGAGCGGAAGTTAACGCACTTGATCTTCGTGCCGGTGCAGCGCTTGTGCTTGCGGGAATTGTTGCAGACGGATTCACAACGGTTGAAGATGTTTACTTTATCCAGAGAGGATATGAACGTTTCCCTGAAAAATTAAGAAAACTCGGTGCTACAATTGAGCTTGTGACTTCAGAAAAAGAAGAACAGAAATTCAGACTGCGTGTAGGTTGATGCAGTGATAAAGTATGAAAAAATGGTCCTGGAATTTCTAGCCGGGACCTTTTTATAAATATTGTGGACTCGCAAACAGGAGGATAGGACACATGGATAAAAGATTATTTACTTCGGAATCAGTTACTGAAGGACATCCGGACAAAGTCTGTGATGCGGTTTCTGATGCCGTACTTGACGCAATTATGGCGCAGGACCCGATGGGACGAGTTGCCTGTGAAACATGTACAACAACCGGTATGGTTCTTGTAATGGGCGAAATCACAACTAAGGCAAATGTTGATATTCAGGCGATTGTTCGTAAGACTTTAAAAGAGATTGGCTATACGGATGCAGCGTACGGTATTGGCGCTGATACGGCGGCTGTTTTTGTTTCTTTGGACAAACAGTCACCGGATATCGCTATGGGTGTTGATAAGGCTTTAGAGGCTAAGGAAAGCAGCATGACGGATGAGGAACTTGACGCGATTGGCGCAGGTGACCAGGGTATGATGTTTGGTTACGCAACAAACGAAACAGACGAATACATGCCTTACCCAATCTATCTTGCTCACAAGATGGCAAGAAAGCTTTCGGAAGTTCGTAAGGACGGCACTCTTAAATATTTAAGACCTGACGGAAAAACTCAGGTTTCCGTAGAATACGATGAAAACGGAAAGCCTGTAAGACTTGATGCTGTTGTTGTTTCAACACAGCACAATCCCGATGTTACACAGGAACAGATTCATGCAGACATTAAGAAGTATGTTATTGATGCGGTCGTTCCTTCTGAAATGATGGATGCAAATACAAAGGTATTTATTAATCCTACGGGAAGATTTGTTGTTGGCGGTCCTCAGGGTGACGCGGGACTTACGGGACGTAAGATTATTGTTGATACATACGGTGGATATGCAAGACACGGCGGCGGTGCTTTTTCAGGTAAGGACTGTACAAAGGTTGACCGTTCCGCAGCTTACGCAGCAAGATATGTTGCTAAAAACATTGTCGCTGCAGGTCTTGCCGAAAAATGTGAAATCCAGCTTTCTTATGCAATCGGTGTTGCTCATCCGACTTCCGTTATGGTTGATACTTTTGGAACGGGCAAACTTTCGGATGAAAAGCTTACTGAGATTGTAAGAGAAAACTTTGATTTAAGACCTGCCGGAATTATTAAGATGCTTGACTTAAGAAGACCAATATACCGTAACACTGCTGCATACGGTCACTTTGGAAGGAACGATCTTAACCTTCCTTGGGAAAAACTTGATAAGGTTGATGATTTAAAGAAGTATTTGTAAGATTAAGTTTTAAGAGCATATTATGAAAATTAACACTAAAATTATTCTTTCATTTTTTCTTACTGTAACAGTGCCGGTAACTCTGGCACTGTTATGCTTGTTTATACTGTTAAACCTGCAAAAAGGAATTTTGGAAGAGACGTACAATATAGAGATTGACAATGTTTCGGAGATTTTTGAAACAACGGTTTTGCTTGATAAAATCTGTGAGAGCGCAATGGATGAGGTTATTAATGAAGAAGCGTATCTTCTTGATGAGGACAGTCTTGACGTCATTAATGCAAATCTTGAGAAACGTTACAGTTTCCTTATCATTTTAAGGGATGGGGAAATTTATTATCAGGGAGATGACAGCGTTACGCAAAAGCTTATCGATGCGCTTCCGAGTTACGACGATCTTTCGGACGAAACGGCGTTAAAGAATTATTATCTTGTGGAAAACGGGACGCAGTATCTTGTTAAGGCAAGACGTATTCTTTTCCCGGCCGGTCGTTACGGCAAGGCTTTGGGCGGCGTTTTGGTTATTGTTTCAAAAACAGATTCTGCGCTTAAAGAGGTTACTGTTCTTTCAGTTGAGTGTATTGCAATATTTTTGCTTGTCATGATACTTACGGGTGTTTGCCTTACTTTGTGGCTGCACCGCTCCATCGTAAAACCTCTTAATTACCTTGAAAAAAGTGCAAACCGTATTGCGACGGGTGATCTTGATTTTAAGATTGTTTCTAAGGGTGATGATGAATTTGGAGACCTTACTAAGAGTTTTGAATCCATGAGGGGAAAACTAAAGGAATATGTGGATAAAAAAGTTCAGTATGAGGTGGACAGCCGTGAGCTTTTAACGAATATTTCTCACGATTTAAAGACTCCGCTTACTTCTATCAAGGGGTATGTGGAAGGGCTTTTGGACGGAGTTGCGGACACGCAAGAAAAGCGTGACAAATACCTTCAGACAATATATAATAAATCGAAAGATATGGACCGGCTTATCGGTGAAGTTACGCTTTTTTCAAAGCTTGATACGGGTGATGTACCGTACAATTTTGAAAAAATCGATATTGACGGTTTCTTATCTGAACTATGCACCGAATGGAAGTTTGATTTAGAGGAAAAAAATATTTTTGTCCAATACGAAAACAACCTTTCCGGACGAGTTATGATTAAAGGTGACGTTGAGAAACTTATCCGCGTGGTGAATAACATAATTGGAAATTCAGTCAAGTATCTTGATAAGGATGAAGGACATATTCATATTACCCTTGAAGATATTGGTGAAAGTGTTAAAATAACAATTGCTGACAACGGCAAGGGTATTGAAAAGGAAAACCTTGAACTTATTTTTGAAAGGTTTTACAGAACCGATGCTTCAAGAAACTCTAAACAGGGTGGAAGCGGGATTGGCCTTGCGATTGTCAAAAAGATTATTGAGCAGCACGACGGACGAGTTTGGGCCGAAAGTGAAGTTAATGAAGGTACGGCTATTGTCTTTACTTTGCAAAAAGCGGCAAGTCAGCCGGATGAGTAGGGAATCTGATAATTAAGCATTTAAGCAATGGAGGAAAACAGTGAGCAGAATACTTATTATTGAAGACGAAGAAAGTATTGCAGAATTGGAAAAGGATTACCTTGAACTTAGCAATTTCGAAGTTGTAATTGAAAACAGAGGTGATGAAGGCCTTAAGCGTGCACTTGCAGAGAAGTTTGACATGTATGTTTTGGATTTGATGCTTCCTGGTGTGGACGGTTTTGAGATTTGCAAGAAGATTCGTGAAGTTAAGGATACGCCTATTCTTATGGTCAGCGCAAAAAAGGATGATATTGATAAAATCCACGGTCTTGGACTTGGCGCGGATGATTATCTTACAAAACCTTTCAGCCCGAGTGAGCTTGTTGCAAGAGTTAAGGCTCACCTTGCAAGATATGAAAGACTTATCGGAAGTGCTGTAAGCGGCAATCAGATTATTGAAGTTAACGGCATTAAGATTGACAAGACTGCAAGAAGAGTTTATGTAAACGGCGAAGAAAAGGTTCTTACAACCAAGGAATTTGATTTGCTTACTTTCCTTGCTTCTAATCCAAACAGAGTGTTTACGAAAGAAGAACTTTTCAGCAATATCTGGGATATGGATTCTGTTGGTGATATTGCAACGGTTACGGTTCATATCAAGAAAATTCGTGAAAAGATTGAATTTGATACATCCAAGCCTCAGTATGTTGAAACTATTTGGGGTGTGGGATACAGATTTAAAGCATAATTGCATTAATTTGAAAGGACTTAATTAAAATGGCTGATAAGAAGCTGGTGGAAGAAATTACTTCCATGGAAGAAGATTTTGCACAGTGGTATACGGATGTGGTTAAAAAGGCGGACTTAATGTCTTACTCAAGCGTTAAGGGTTGCATGATTTTTAAACCCGCAGGTTATGCTTTATGGGAGAACATACAGCATGAGCTTGATAAGCGTTTTAAAGCTACAGGCGTGGAAAATGTTTATCTTCCAATGTTTATTCCTGAAAGCCTTCTTGAAAAGGAGAAGGATCATGTTGAAGGTTTTGCGCCGGAAGTTGCATGGGTTACTCACGGCGGGCTTGAACCGTTACAGGAAAGAATGTGCGTAAGACCAACTTCCGAAACGCTTTTCTGTGATTTTTACAAGGGCGAAATCCAGTCTTACAGAGATTTACCAAAGGTTTATAATCAGTGGTGTTCTGTTGTTCGTTGGGAAAAGGAGACAAGACCCTTCCTTCGCTCAAGAGAGTTTTTGTGGCAGGAAGGCCACACGGCTCACGCAACTGCTGAGGATGCTGAAGCAAGGACACAGCAGATGTTAAATGTTTACGCAGATTTCCTTGAGGATTTTTTGGCCATTCCTGTTATTAAGGGCAGAAAGACTGATAAAGAGAAGTTTGCAGGCGCTGAAGCTACTTACACAATTGAAGCTTTGATGCATGACGGTAAGGCTTTACAGTCAGGTACAAGCCACAACTTTGGTGACGGCTTTGCACGTGCTTTCGGTATACAGTATACGGACAAGGACAATACTCTTAAGTATGTTCATCAGACTTCATGGGGTATGACGACTCGTCTTATCGGCGCGCTTATTATGGTTCACGGAGATAATTCAGGTCTTGTTCTTCCTCCAAAGATTGCTCCTACTCAGGTTATGATTGTTCCAATCATGCAAAGAAAAGAAGGTGTGCTTGATAAGGCAAACGAGCTTCTTGGAAGACTTTCAAAGGTTGCACGTGCTAAACTTGATTCAACGGATAAGAGTCCGGGATTTAAGTTTGCTGAGCAGGAAATGAGAGGCATTCCTCTTCGTGTTGAGATGGGACCTCGTGATATTGAAGCTAATCAGGCTGTTATTGTAAGACGTGATACCGGTGAAAAGATTACGGTAAGTCTTGATGATATTGAAAGTAAGGTTTCAGAACTTCTTGAAACTATTCAAAAGGATATGCTTGAACGCGCACGCGCTCACAGAGACGCTCACACTACCGTCGCTACCAATTATGAAGAATTTAAGGATGCGGTTAATAATAAGCCGGGCTTTATTAAAGCAATGTGGTGCGGTGACAGAGCGTGTGAAGATAAGATTAAAGAAGATACAACCGCTACTTCACGTTGTATGCCTTTTAATCAGGAACATCTTTCTGATGTATGCGTTTGCTGCGGTAAGAAGGCAACCAAGATGGTTTACTGGGGTAAGGCATATTAAAATTCAGATAAATTT
>CAJOOB010000009.1 GCA_905236025.1 uncultured Lachnospiraceae bacterium | reverse complement strand
GTAATAACGCCAAGGTCTTCCGCAAAAATCGGCAAATCCGTTCCCAAAGAAGCTCTGATTGCGTTAAATAAATCCGCACCCGGGCCTTTAATCCATTCGCCGTTTACCGCAGTCTCCTCATCCGCAGGAACTGCCCAATACGCTTCAAATCCGCGAAAATGATCGATTCTTATAAAATCAACCAAAGTAAGCTGATGTTTGATTCTGTCAATCCACCACGAATAATTGTGTTCCTTAAGGTAATCCCAGTCATACAAAGGATTTCCCCAAAGCTGACCGGTTTCTGAAAAATAATCAGGCGGAACACCTGAAACATCTGTCGGATGGCCGGTTTCATCAAGCTGGAAGATTTCTTTGTATGCCCACGCATCCGCACTGTCCATTGATACAAATATTGGAATATCACCAATTATGTATATCTCATTTTCATGAGCATACTCTCTTAAAGCGCTCCATTGCTTAAAAAACTCATACTGTATGAATTTGTAATAATCAATGCGTTCCTTGTATTTTAAAGCCATTTGCGGCATTTCGGAAGGAAGAAGATCTTTTTCTTCATCATCCCACTCAAGCCAGGAACAGCCGCCGTTTTTATCCTTTATTGCCATGTAAAGAGCATATTTTTCAAGCCAGTCCGCATTCTTGCAAACAAAGTCTGAATATGCCTTTTCTTCCGATTCTTCTTCGGCTAACAATTTAGGGAACTTCTTAAACGCTTTTTCAAAAAGTCCTGTTTTGTATATCAAAACCCAGCCATAGTCCACTTTATCTTCTCCCCAGTCAGGGATGTCTTCAAGGTCTTCTTCAGCCAAAAGACCGTCCTTCTTAAGTAAATCAGGGCTTATAATTAACGGTTGCCCTGCGTAAGAAGAAAACGACTGGTACGGTGAATCGCCGTATCCGGTTGGCCCAAGAGGCAGAACCTGCCACAGCCTTATTCCTGATTCCTTTAAGAAATCAATAAAATCATACGCGCTTTGTCCCAAATCTCCAATACCATATGGAGAAGGGAAAGAAGTGGGATGCGCCAATACCCCCGCATTCCTGCGCCCACTCACAGTTTTTATATAATCTTTTTCCACGTCCGTATCCTTACCTTTCCAAAGTTGTCTCAATTATACCAGAGAATCCGCTTAAAGTCTATGCTTTGACGCTCCAAAAACGGGTGTAAAAGTTCACAAAATTACACGAAGAAATTTAGACAAAAAGAACAAAAAACCGCTATAAATACCATTTTATTGTTGTTTAAGGGCATAAAAAGTGTTATTATTGAAGCAGTTGAATGCATTTTATTGTTTTTTCGGTCAGTTAGTGACCTGACCGATTTACTACTTTATCTTGTTTTATTGCAACATCATCAGACTTCATTTTCGGAGGACAAAACTATATGCGTTTCGTAATGGCAAACGACTTAAAAAAAGGTATGAGACT
Source organism: uncultured Lachnospiraceae bacterium (assembly GCA_905236025.1). Classification (GTDB taxonomy): domain Bacteria; phylum Bacillota; class Clostridia; order Lachnospirales; family Lachnospiraceae; genus CAJOOB01. The sequence goes on along the minus strand of CAJOOB010000009.1, from coordinate 8,599 downwards.
CGCAAGACCAATTTACAACAAGAGCGGGGTATTGTTGTATGATCGTGACACAAAGCTTACAAAACAGGGTATTAACAGTATCATAAATTTCAAACTTCTCGGAATATACATCTTAGAACCTGCAGAGCCCCTTCCTCCAATGACGGAAGACGACAGGGAATTTGAAAGATTTCAAACCATGAGCGTATTTGCAATAAAGGAGGATATGGAGCTTTTGCTTGCCGGCAAAAGGCCAATCAACTTAGACAGACTCGCACCCCTTATTCAAAAAGATTACAGTAAGAGAGAAAAGAAATTGTGTATCCAGCAGGATATACGTTCAGAAGAGGATTATGTATATAAACATGCCTTAAACAGCGCAATCATTGCATCTTTGATTGCAGGAAAGATCGGGCTTGATGTTGAAAAGCAAATCGCCTTAATTAAAGCGTGTGCCCTTTATGATATTGGAAAAATGCTTCCGGACATTTCAAGAAGCGACTTTGAAACTCAGGAAGAATATGAAATACAGGCACAATTAAAGGGCGGCAGGTTCCTTGCGGATAATGATTACATTCCTGAAGCCGTTCAGATGATGGTAATTGACAGGTACAGATTCGAAGTCGGCAACAAAACCATCAACGATTGTCCGTTAACCGTTAAGATTATGAAGGTTGCACAGGATTATGATGATATGACATCAATGAAACCTGAAGGAGAAATAAGCTCAAACGTCTCTGCCGTTCGCACGCTTCTTGCTCACTCCGAGCTTTATGACGCAAAAGCCGTCAGTGCGCTTGTTGCCTGCATAAACATCCTCTATCCCGGTATATGCGTTGAACTTACAAACAAGGTTACAGGTCTTGTCATTAAGGCAAATCCTTCAAATGTCTTAAGGCCGATTGTACTTTGTTTCCCTACAAATGAGGTTTTGGACCTTTCAAACAACAGAGTTTTTGATGATGTCCAGATTGCTGACATCATGAAAACAATGGATCAGCGAATCCATATCGATCCGGAGTTGGTAAATCAGTTTATTAAGGAATATAACAACTAAATATAAATTATCAGGTGAGAAGAACATGAATTTCATTAAAGTTAGAGCCCACGGAAAAATAAATCTGGGCCTTGATATTGTACGAAAACGAGAGGACGGATACCATGATGTACGCATGATTATGCAGACAGTGGGTATTTTTGACGGAATATCCATTAACAGACGACCTTCTAAATCCTCTGAAATAACGGTTTCCACAAACTTAAAATTCCTTCCCACAGACGGTAACAATCTTGCGGTCAAAGCTGCAAGAGTTTTGATGGATGAATTTAACATTACTGACAATATAGATATTTCCATAAAAAAGATGATTCCCGTTTCTGCGGGAATGGCCGGCGGAAGTGCAGACTGTGCCGCAATCTTCAGAGGTTTAAACAAAATGTATGATTTGGGCTTAACCAATGAAGATTTAAAGAAAAGAGGCGTCAGGCTTGGTGCCGATGTTCCTTACTGTATTGAGGAAGGGACATTTTTGAGTGAAGGAATAGGGGATATTCTTACCATGCTTCCTCCAATGCCGGACTGTGGAATAATTTTGGTTAAACCTCATGTAAATATCTCAACGAAGTTTGTGTATGAGCATATGAATGTCGGTGCAATAAAGAAACATCCTGATATTGACGGTATGGTGGGTGCTCTGTTAAAAGGTGATATTTACGGCATTACAAACAGAATGTCCAACGTAATGGAATTATTTACTGCAGCAGAATATCCGGTCATTGAAGAAATCAAGGCAAAGCTCATGGATTTGGGAGCATTAAACTCAATTATGAGCGGAAGCGGCTCAACTGTTTTTGCAATTTTCGACGACCCGGAACGTTGTAAAAACGCATATAACGTAATGAAACAGTCAGGTCTTGGAAGACAGGTATATATAACTGAACCATATAACATAATTTAATCTTTAAATTTATGAGGTGATTGTATGCAGGACGGTAGAAATGTCGATTTTACGATTACCGGCGTTTCCGAAGGTGAGCGTATTGTCACAAGAGGAAATGCCATTCGTACAAGGCAGGGAGACTCAGATATAATTGAAGGTCTTATCCTCGTCGGCGACGAAAAACAGCCCCACAAAATCGTAATCACCGGCAACAGAATTGAAGTGAACAGAAATTACGGACAAACCGTAATGATTTATGAACCGGGCGAAGAAATTGAGTTTGATTACAACACGCCCAAGGGCGCTTTGCGCCTTGCAATGTATACAAACGATGTTGAAATTGCGGAAGACAAAAGCAGGCTTAACATACGCATTGCATATGAACTGAGAAGTTTTGGCGAATGCTTATCAAATAACATTCTTTTAATTGAAGTGGATGATGAAGGCAAATTAAACGGTCAAAACATATAAAGGGGAATTTATGGAAATTCAGATGGAAATTGAAACGGACAGACTTTTTCTTAAGGCATTAAACAGCAATTCTATGCATAAAGAAGCCCCAAAAGCTCTGCTTAAATTTGTTTCCGATGACAAAGAGGATTTTTTGAAGTATGAAACTGCAAAAAGTGCAGACTTTTACACTCTTAATTTTCAAAAAAGAACTCTTGACCTTGAATATAAGTTAATGACAGAGGGAAAATATATAAGATACTATGTTTTCTTAAAAAATGAACCTTCTAAGATAATTGGTACGGTATCTTTCAGTATGTATCGCGGAATTCCGTATTGTTCACTTGTTACGGGGTATAAATTTGCAAAGGATTACAGAAACCGCGGCTATTGTACAGAAGCTCTCAAAGGTGCGTGCCGCGTAATCTTTTCAACCTTAAACGTACATCAGATTTACGCCTACATAATGCCTTCTAACATTCCTTCGGAAAAGGTTGTACAAAATGCAGACTTTTTGTATGAAGGGCTTTCAATAAAATGCCTTAAAGTACAAAACAAATGGGAAGACCACAAGATTTACAAAATATTAAATCCTTTCGAAACCGCCTAAATTCTGATTATTTGCTTTTTTTGGATTTTGGGATTATTATATTGTAAAGAAATGTCGATATAAAATGTGAAACCAAAGTTTTTATTTTTTACCAAGGAGGGTACAGCATGGAGATAAACGGACTTACAAATGCCGCTTTAGCCTACTCTGCCTACAATTCAACAAAGACAGCTGTTACAAAAAAGGCTGACACCCAAACGACAACTACTGAAACTACCGAAAATACTGGTGTGGTATATGAGCCGTCAACAGACAGAGCTTCAATTGTAGAAGGACTTAAAGCGCAAAATCAGGCTTTAGCCGACAATTTAAAATCAATGGTTCAAAAGCTCATAACAGAGCAAGCCGGACAGGCAGGAACCTTAGCAGAATTATTCAGAAATGCAAACGTTACCGAAGAAGAACGCGCCGCTGCCGCAGAAAGTATTTCAGAAGACGGATACTGGGGCGTAAATCAGACATCCCAGAGAATATTTGATTTTGCATACGCTCTTTCCGGTGGAGACGAAGAAAAAATGCAGGATATGCTTGAAGCATTTAAGGAAGGTTTTAGCCAGGCAACAAAAGCCTGGGGTGAAGATTTACCTGACATAAGCAGCAAGACATATGATGCCGTAATGGAAAAATTCGACAATTTCTTTAATAACTCAGAAAAATAATACTAAAAATAAGCACCTCGGCTGTTTAGGTTTAACGGCCGGGGTGCTTTATTGTTCCCATTTAGCAGATTTCTGATCCTGCAATTATATCTTTATCAACGGTAAGCACCGAAAGATTTCCTTCATCATCTCCTGCGGCAAGTATCATACCCTGTGACTTAACACCACAAAGTGTAACTTCCTTTAAGTTTGTGATTACAGCAACTTTCTTACCCACCATCTCTTCCGGTTTGTAGAATTTCGCAATTCCGGAAACAATCTGTCTCACTTCATCTCCCACACGAATCTGTGATACCAAAAGTTTCTTTGCCCCCTTAACCGGCTGGCATTCTATAATTTCTCCAACTCTTAACTGTATTTTATCAAAATCATCTATTGTGATTTCAGCCTTTGGCTCAACCGTTGGATACTTAACCTCAGCCTTAATTTCGTTCTTTGCGTGCATTTCTTCTACTTTTGCCATTACTTCGTTTATATCAAGTCTTGCAAAGAGTATTTCCGGTTTATCTGTTACTTTTCCTTCGGTATCGTTTGTACCATAAAGGCCAAACTTGTTAAGTTCCGCAAAATCTCTCTGTTTTGCATTCAACTGCGAAAGAATCTTTTCGGAAGTGATATGCATAAAAGGCGAAAGAAGCGTTGCGCCGATACAGATACTTTCAACAAGGTTATAAAGAACCGTTTCAAGTCTTTCGCTCTTTGATTCATCTTTTGCAAGAACCCAAGGCATTGTTTCATCAATGTATTTGTTGCATCTCTTGAAAAGATTGAATATTTCCGTGATTGCATCCGCAACACGAAGTTCATCCATCTTTTTGTTAACCTTATCAACCGTTTTTGTTACCACTGAGATAAGGTCATCATCCATATCGTCTTTTATACCTTTATTTACAACTTTTCCGCCAAAATACTTGTTAGACATGGAGATGGTTCTGTTTACAAGGTTGCCAAGCGTATTTGCAAGCTCAGAGTTCATTCTCTCAACCAAAAGCTCCCACGTAATAACACCGTCATTTTCAAACGGCATCTCATGAAGAACGAAGAATCTCACCGCATCCACACCAAAGAAATCCACCAAATCATCCGCATAAATAACGTTTCCTTTGGACTTGCTCATTTTTCCGTCTCCCTGTAAAAGCCAAGGATGTCCAAACACCTGCTTTGGAAGAGGCTCACCAAGCGCCATTAACATAATCGGCCAGTAAATGGTGTGAAATCTTAATATATCTTTTCCAATAAGGTGCAGGTCAGCAGGCCACATTTTTTTGTATAAGTCGCTGCTGTTGCCGTCTGCATCATATCCAATTCCGGTAATATAATTTGAAAGAGCATCCACCCATACGTAAATAACATGGCGAGTGTCAAAGGTAACAGGAATCCCCCACTTAAAGGATGTTCTTGATACACAAAGATCCTGTAATCCCGGCTTAAGGAAGTTATTTACAATTTCATTTTTTCTTGATTCGGGCTGAATAAATTCAGGATGATCCTCGATATGCTTCATCAATTTATCAGCATACTTGCTCATTTTAAAGAAATACGCTTCTTCTTTTGCAGGCTGAACTTCTCTTCCGCAGTCAGGACATTTTCCGTCCACAAGCTGGGACTGTGTAAAGAATGATTCACAAGGAGTACAATACATCCCTTCGTATTCACCCTTGTATATATCACCCTGATCATAAAACTTTTTGAAAATCTTCTGTACCTGATTTTCATGATCTTCATCTGTAGTTCTTATAAATTTATCATATGAAGTGTCCATCAGATCCCATATTCTTTTAATCTCTCCGGCAACATTATCCACATATTCCTTTGGGGTAATACCTTTTTCAGCGGCCTTTAACTCAATCTTCTGACCGTGTTCATCCGTTCCTGTCTGAAAAAACACATCGTATCCCATTGCTCTTTTGTATCTTGCAATACTGTCCGCAAGGACAATTTCATATGTGTTTCCAATGTGCGGTTTACCTGATGTATACGCAATTGCTGTTGTAATATAATATGGTTCTTTTGACATTTTTCCTCCTAACGGCACGCATGAGTGCTCATATCCAAGAATTTCAACTTATCCTCCATTTCGGACAGTATCTTAAATTATAGTATTTATAAGGCTTGTTGTCAAATCTGTAATACCTTTACCATTTAAACGTTTAATATCAGTCAACAATATCAATGCCCAAATTTTCTTCGGCAATGCTTACCAAAAGGTTTATTTCATCTGCATTTTCTTCCATAAGCTTTAAGATAAGTTCAAGGTTCTCATACTCTTCACTGTCAATTATCTCTAAGTTTGAATCCACCTCTACCTGTTCCCATATGGAATTATAATCATCCATAAACTCAATTCCCACAGTATATCCCTTAAAATATTTAGGCCATATATATATTGAGACAAGCAAATCGTCTCCCTCTAATATTTCACCCGGTTCTCCAAGCACCCCCGTATAACCTCGCGTTCTTGAAATACAAATATACCCGCCCTCACAAAGATACGTCGGCATTTTTAATGAAACGGTATATTCTCCAACCTCAAGAAAATAGCGTTTAATTCCGGTTTCTCCATCCTCTTCTAAATACCCGCTCGTCATATGTTCTGCAATTTTGTCATAAGGTCTCTTATGTCCAAAATACCATATCACATTAATAGCTCCGAATATCACCAATATGGTGAGTAACAATATCGTCAGCCGCTTTAAAATTATTTTTCTTTGTTTGTCTTTTTTTCATTCATAAGCGAATTACCTTTTTTTCGTTTGAAATTATCTTATTATTATGTGTGACAAGTATAATTGTCTTACCCTTGTTATTCAGAGAATGCAGGATATTCATAACAGCATCTGCATTTCCGTCATCAAGAGAACCTGTAGGTTCGTCAGCGAATATAATATCGCATTTTTTTGTTCTGTTGCCATCATACTTATCAAAAACACAAGCGTATCAAATACAAAAAAACAGACTGTCACAAGGCAAAGCTGAAAAAGTGGAAATATCCCATACATTTTATAAATTATAAAATTGGTAACAAAGGCAATAAAAATTATAAACAGATTTATCATAATTATCACTATGTTTCTTGAAATTATTGAATAACCGCATATTTTCTTTAACATCATTTCTCTGGAATTAATCATACATTCCAATCTGGTTATCGAAATTATCAATAAAACGCACAACATAAACAAAGAAATACTGAGAACCGAATTTAGCAATAATTTTCGTGTTATACCTGTTTTGTACCGGTTGCACTGATCAATCAGATCCGCAAAATAAATTGAGGACAAACCATTTTTTACATCATCAGAAAGTAAAGAAGTATCACTCATCTTAAATATGATGGTTGACCAATAGTTTTCAAAATCCAAAGTGGTTCCATCACATATAAGAGCGTTTATATCACCTTCCGAAAGGTTACAATATACCATTACCGGGTCTTCGAGTAATGTAAAACCATATTCAATGACCGATTCCGATCTAAGATCAAAATATACCAGATTCGTATGCGGATATGTAACAATACTGTATGAAACTTCTTCAAAGTTTATACCAAACAGAAACGCAGATGTCGTTTCAACAGCAAATCTGATATCCTCATCACTAAATGTATCAATCCTTTCCTCAGGAATATATACAATAAACATATCATTACTTTCAGTCTGAAAATATTTCGGATTTGTCACCACCGTATTTACAGCAATATCATTTAACATGATTACCGGTTCTTCATCTAAATACGCATATGCAGTTGAAAGTAAAACCTGATCGTTTAAATACAACTCCAAAAAGATTTTGGACTCCATAGCTGCATACCCTTCCTGACTGTAATCTTTCGGCGTATAACTTATGGTACTGTACCCTTCTAATGTATTGATCAATTTATACGGTTTTAATATTTCAACCGAATCCTTTATCATTGTGATATTGCAAACCACAGAAAAAACTAATGTAATAACCACAATCGCTTTTAATAAATATGTATTAGTCAAAAGCTTTTCACTTATATTGGCTCCATAAAACACTTCTTTATAGTCTGCCCGCAAAAGAGTTAAATAAAGAAGCGAATCAATAACAAGAGTTATGAGCATTCCCGGTATTATAAATTCACGCTTATAAAATACAGCAAACTTATAAGACATTATGAAATAACTTAAAGCAAATATCAAACAATAAAGCAACATATCCATACAAATATTATCCCGTATTAACTTTAACGGGGAAACTCCGACAGATAGCTTTAAAAATTCTTTCTTTCTATTAAACTGTATATCCAGCCATGTAAGTACCAAAATGAATGCAAATAACATTATCCAAAGCAGATATATGAGTTTCTCATTTCCGGTAATATTTTCCTTATGAACATATGATGTGGCTATTATCGAATTTATATATGTACGCACTGAAATAACATCCGCTTTTTCTCCCGTAAAATAATATACGTGTATTGATGAATTATCTTTGATTTCTCCAAAATCGCAATACTCAACTTTCGTTGTTCCGGAAAAGAAGCTTTTAAATTCTCCCTCAAGGATATCATATCCTTCTGTCAGCATTTTTTTGAAGCTGCCGTTGCGTAGATAGTGATTTCACTACGGTACGTCGTTACGGCGTTTCTTTCCAGCGCAAAAACCTCTACCCCATACTCTTCACACGCATATGTGATATACATCATCCATATCTTTTTTATCTATTTCAATAAAAAAAAATTCATTTGTGAAATTTTGAAAATGAGACTGGTACAGTTCACCTGTAAGGATAATACAAAACACCATCAACATTAAGGTCAGTATATATTTTATCTGTTTCATAATATACTCCTCTATGCATTACTAATTTTTTATATATGTTCTCGCAGTTGAAAATGTTATATTTGAACTAGTGTAATCATAATAACCTGACGCCTGTACCGGCAAAGAAAATGACAAAAGCAAAAGAATACTGGCCATTACCGTAGAAATGATTTTTTT
>CAJOOB010000008.1 GCA_905236025.1 uncultured Lachnospiraceae bacterium | reverse complement strand
TTTTCTAAGGTGATTGAAAATGCCGTTTCTTCTTTAAAGGAGAATCCTGCTCTTTTAAGTAATGATGGTAATGTAAACCCGGAAAGTGATCAGAGTGCCATAGAAACCGGTATTGCTTTAAATAATACGGGCATAAATAATCAGGCTTTAACTAATGAAACCGGTATACATGGGCTTGATAATTTGAATAATTTTGCAAATGAGGGGGTTGTAAATGAAAATAACGCTTCCTTAAATGCGGGTAAAGATGTAATTAATACAAATATAAATAACGGAAACGACACGGTTAATTATCAAAAGGCAGATAATACCGTACTTTCTGTTGATGATAAAATACAAAAAGCTCTTGGTTTAATTGAAAACGCCGCAAAGGGTAATGAAAATGCAACGAATGTAAAGAATGCCGCACAGACTGTTGAAAGTAATACAAACACTGATTTAAAAAAGCTTTTTTCTGATTTAAATAACTACGCAAAGGTAATTGAAGAGGGTAATTCTAACGAACTTCAGAAACTTTTTTCTTCTGATAAATTTAAAAATGATATCAGGGAAGCCTTTAAATCCGAGTATTTTATTGATCCTGAAAAGTTTCTTGAATCAAAGGATCAAAAGGAAATGCTTACAAAGCTTTATAAGAAACTCCTTACGGACAGTTCTGAAATTGCCGGTGTCTTAGAAAAGGTTACACAAACCGAAAATAAGTTATATAATCATGTTAAGGAAGTCAGTAATAATGTGAGCTTTATGAATGAATTAAATGCAATGGCGGGGTATGTTCAAATACCGCTTAAGCTTAGTATGGGAGAAGCTCACAGCGAACTATACGTGTATAATAAAAACAGGAAGATTAATCCGGGTGATCCGGTCAGTGCCTTTTTGCATTTGGATTTAGACCATCTTGGTGCAACCGATATTTTTGTTAAGATGCAAAACGGAAATGTGAATTTAAGTTTTTCACTTGCAGATGAAAAAGCCTGTAAAATAATTGATGATACAATTGATGAATTAAAGCAAAGAATTAATGATCTTGGTTATAATATGACGTATAAATCTGAAATTACAAAGAAAGATGCAGCAATGCCTTTTGATGAATTTGGTGACGATGTGGAAGAATCGACGTCCGTAAAAAGGTATACTTTTGATATGAGAGCATAGTGGGTAAAAATATGAAAAACAAAAAGTTTTTTTATGTATTAAAGGTACTTGAATCAATTGTTATTATTTCTTTATTTGTAGCTGTCTTTTTAAGTGTAAAAGAGGGCTTAAGAGAAGATTACACAGATACGGATGTATATCTTGAAAGATGGGAGATGCTTCAAGATGACGGAACATACAAAGAAGTCACTCTGCCTGTCACTATAGATAAAGAAACAATTACTTTGAGAACTGAACTTAAAACGGTTAATTCCGACAAGTGTATTACAATTGATACCAAATTTTCCGAATTATACGCATATATTGACGGAGAACTTATTTATTCCGCAGAATCCGGCTCTCTTTTTGGATGTACAACGAGCGTTGGGAATTATGTGGTTTTCATCCCTCTTAGGGAAGATTACTCGGGTAAAACATTAACTGTTGAAATAACCAAACGTCAGCAGATATTTAAAGTTCATGTGAATGAAGCGGTGGTTTGTACCCGTGCTTCATATATAGTAAGTTCAGTTATATCAAACATTAATTCTTTGGTTATTGCGATTGTAATGACTGTCTTTGGGATTGTTTTCTTCTTTATCTGGTTTATAAATCTGATAAAGAGAAATACCGAACGCACCAACGTGTTTAACAGGAGATTTTCCGGCTATGCATCTATATTTATGCTTTCTGTAGGCATATGGATAATTGGCGATAGCCACATAGTGGGAATTATCAGCTCTGCACAGACCTTATCAGGCGTTATAACGTATTATTCGTTTATGCTCATACCAATCGCAGGGTACGGAATTGTTATGGAACTTGCCGAGCATAAGGTTAAGGGCATTAATATCGCATTGCTGCTTTCTGTTGTTAATGTATTGCTTCAGACATTTATATTTATTGTTTTTAAACTTGATTATCCGGTTATGATTACCCTTACGCATTTATTCTGTATCGGTGTACTTATTTATGCGGGTATTGTAACAAGATTCCTCATGAAAAAGGGGAATGCGGTGGAAAAGAACATTGTTGTACCCGGAATGTATGTTACATTAACGCTTCTTCTTGTTTCGATAAATGTGTTTGGATTTGATTTAAAATGGAAACCGATATTCAACATAGCTTTAATTGTTTTTGTCATACTCATTGAAGTTATAGTATTTAACGGCATATATGTCACTTTAAAAGATAACATCCTTCTTGATGAAATGAAGAAATATGCATATACGGATGAAATGACGGGCTTATACAACAGACGTGCATTTACTGAAGAAATTGAAAGAATTGAAAGGCAGAAAGAAACGGAAGATTTAGCCTTTATAGCTTTTGACTTAAACGGATTAAAGAAAGCAAATGACAATATCGGACATCACGCAGGTGACGAGCTTATAAAAGCAACTGCTGACTGTATAAAAGAAGCGTTTTCAAATAAGGGCAAATTCTACAGAGTTGGTGGCGATGAATTTTATGCAATAGTCTTTCTTTCTAAAAAGGAAGTAAAGAAAGCGTTGGATGCTTTTGATTTGATTACTTCAAACTGTAAGGGTAATTATTATGAGAATTTATCCGTATCATACGGTGCGGTATATTATGAGGATCATAAAGGGATTCCGTTATATGAACTCATTAAGATTTCAGATTCAATTATGTACAATATGAAAGAAAACTATTATAAAACAACCGGCCATGACAGAAGAAAAAATGACTGAAAAGAGGGTAAAAATGACTGATATTAATGAACTTAAACAAACAGAGGCTTTTAAATACTTTTTTGAAATATGCAAGATTCCGCACGGGTCCGAAAACACCGGAAAAATAAGCGAATATATTGTAAATTTTGCAAAAGAAAAGAATCTTAGATATGTATCGGACGAAGCGGGAAATGTCGTGATTTTTAAGCCTGCATCTAAGGGATACGAA
>CAJOOB010000007.1 GCA_905236025.1 uncultured Lachnospiraceae bacterium | reverse complement strand
CTGTGCTGGGATGATTCCGCCGTATTGCTTTTTCCATTCCCATGCTCTTTCAAGGAACTTGTCACGACCAAGCATATCCTTGGTAAGACCTTCTTTACGCATTGCCTCAACAATCTTTGCTTCCGTTGCAATTGATGCATGGTCTGTACCAGGCTGCCACAAAGCGTTGTAGCCCTGCATTCTCTTGGATCTTATAATAATGTCCTGGATTGTATTGTCCAAAGCATGTCCCATATGAAGCTGTCCCGTAATATTTGGAGGCGGCATAACAATGGTAAAAGGCTTCTTGCTTCTGTCCACTTCTGCGTGGAAATATTTTTTCTCAAGCCATTTATTATATGTTCTATCCTCGATTTCTGCAGGATTGTATGTCTTTTCAAGTTCTTTTTTCATTGCTTTATTGTTTATCCTCTTTCTTAGCTGAATGCATAAATATTCAACTTTATTTTAATAAAAACTTGTTAGAATGTCAACGAAAACAGTATTTTGCCCGTTTAATTTAAATAATAGATAAAATATACAAAAATCTTTGTCTTTTTTATGTTAATGTTGATTTTTTTGTCAATATGTGCAATAATAATTAACGCGATAAAAATCGATGAGTATGCAAAATTTTTCATGAATATTTTAAAACATTTTGCCAAAGCGAGATATGGACGCTTTCGCAAAAGAATCAAAAGAACGAGGTGAACTTTGTGGAAGAGGCTAATAAATTCTCTTTAAAACAAAAAGATTTAAACGATTTGTATTTATGTTTTTGCGGACAGGCTAACTGTCAGCCAAATCACAGTTACGGGCCGGCTGTAAAGCCAAGTTATGTTATTCATTACATAACGTCCGGCAAAGGAAAATTCACGGTAAACGGTCATACGCATGAATTGTCCGCAGGTCAGGGATTTGTAATATATCCTGACACATTAACCTACTACGAAGCAGATGAAAAGGAACCATGGTCATACATCTGGGTAGGATTCAACGGAACAAAGGCTAACCAGTACCTTAAAGCCGGCGGTTTTTCAAACGACAACCTTATTTACAAAACAGATAAAGGAAGTCTTTTGCTTAACTATGTTACGGATATGCTCTCATTAAAGGGAGATATCACAGCCACTGCGGAATTAAGACTTTTAGCGCTCCTTTGTTTATTCCTTTCAACAATTACAAAGGATACGGAAACAACTCTTACTTCAACGGCTCCTGACATTGGTGAATACGTTACAAAAGCAATTACTTACATCAGAAACAATTATCATTACAACATAAAGGTAAGCGATATTGCTGCGGAATGTAACTTAAACCGCTGTTATTTATCTACAATTTTCAGCAGAACAACAGGTCAGTCACCTCAGCAGTACCTTACAACTTTCAGAATCACAAGAGCGGGCGAGCTTTTAAGACTCACAAACCTTTCGGTCGGTGATATTTCAAGATCCTGCGGCTACATTGATATCTTTACTTTCTCAAAGGCGTTTAAGAAAGTAAAAGGCGTAAGCCCAATCGAATACAGAAAAGCTCATGCAGAAGAATTTGTTGCGGGAAATGCCGTTTTAGAGAATCGCCTTGTAATGGCAGACAAAGACAAAGCAAGAGCAAAAGCAAAGGCGGAAGCTGAAGCAAAAGCAAAAGCCGAAACTGAAGCCAATAACAACGACAACTAAATCAAAAATACAAACAATAACACCCCGACACATGTCGGGGTGTTATTGCGTTTTGTATAGTAGAAATAGAGAAAGGCAATGTTATCTATTAACAGAATCGGTAAATCGCAAAAATGCATCCCTGCCCTCTACGGTTTCTTTGAATACACCCGCATCCTCCAAAACCTCTGCAAAGACTTTACCAACCTCTTCGTTAACGATTTCATGGACATTTTCTTTTGTAATCTTATTTTTCATTGAGATCTCAATTGCCCATTCTTTATGTTTTTCGGTATCTTCATCCCAGGCAGTCTCACCAAGAAGCGCGCTTTCAACCTTCTTAAGTTCGTTCTTTAAACGCGCAGGAAGCACCGCAAGTCCCATAACCTCAATTAAGCCGATATTTTCCTTCTTGATATGATGTAATTTATCATGCGGATGAAAAATACCCAAAGGATATTCTTCTGAAGTACGATTGTTACGAAGCACAAGATCCAATTCATATGAGCCGTCTCTTGTTCTTGCAATTGCAGTAATTGTATTGTGAAGTTCAATATCGCATTCCGACTGTATTTCAGGAAGAGAACCGTCTGCAGGAAGAACAATGTTGCATTCCTGTTCTGACTTGCCCTTTACTGAAAATGCATAAACATCAACGTTAACATCAGAATAGCTTCTCCACTTAACCAGAATTTTATTTGCAAGTCTCACAAGACTGTCTTTATTCTTGGAATTGATTCGTATTACCGACATTGGCCAGTGGACAATGCCCGCCTTAACATCTTCAAAACCTTCGAAGGCGATTTCCTTTTCAATTTCGGCTCTTTCCATTGCAAATTCGTAACACCCGCCCTGGTAATGCTCGTGAGTAAGAATTGAACCTCCGACAATCGGAAGGTCGGCATTTGACCCAAGGAAATAATGAGGAAATCTCTCAACAAAATCCAAAAGCTTTCTAAATGTTCCCGCGTTAATTGTCATTGGGACATGTGATGAATTAAAAACTATACAGTGCTCATTATAATAAACATATGGCGAATACTGAACATACCAGCGGTCATTATCAAGCGTCACAGGAATAATTCTGTGGTTATGTCTTGCCGGATGCGAAAGCGTTCCCGAATATCCTTCATTTTCTTTACATAAAAGACACTTAGGATAACCGCTTGGCTTCACGAGCTTTGCAGCGGCAATCGCCTTCGGATCTTTTTCAGGCTTTGAAAGATTAATTGTAATGTCAATTGTTCCATACTTTGTATCCGTTGTCCACTTAAGATCCTTGCAGACACGGTACGTTCTTATATAGTCTGTATTTTTTGAAAACTCATAATAGAAGTCTGTTGCAATCTTTGGGGATACCGCATATAAATCGGCAACTTTTCTAATAAGAGTCGAAGGTCTTGGAGTGATAACGCCCATAAGTTTTGTATCAAACAAATCTCTTGAAGCGTTTCCGTCTTCAATAAATCCTTCTTTTACCGCATAATCAAGAATCTCTTTAAGAATTAACTCCAAAGAATCCTCATCTATGGCACCGGCATTACCCGCCATCTTGCTGCCTTTATCCAGGGTTGCAATACCAAGTTCGTCATTTGCGTGTATATAATCAAAAATTTTTGCTTCTGCCCCGTCTAAATGCAGGATGTCGTAATACATATTACGAACATAATAGATATCCAAATACTCAATAAGACCTTTCTTAAGGCCATATCCTATAAGTTTATCCACGCTCTCATATATTGTGCTCATATTCTTCTCCAAAATTCTTCTTTAGTTAATGTGTTGCAAGCTTTATATATTAAATATAGCACCACCCCTTGATAATACTATAATTAAATGTTATGG
This sequence comes from uncultured Lachnospiraceae bacterium, assembly GCA_905236025.1. GTDB lineage: Bacteria > Bacillota > Clostridia > Lachnospirales > Lachnospiraceae > CAJOOB01. The sequence goes on along the minus strand of CAJOOB010000007.1, from coordinate 1,290 downwards.
CTATATGTCTTTTTGTCATCTGAGGACACGCATATAAAATTTGTTTTGTTTTTTTGTAAATAGGGTTAAGTTTTTGAATATCATTCCGATATAACAGATGTAAGCAAGAAAAACTTACACACAAAAAAAGACTTAAGCATATTCAAATATGCTCACATAAACCAACAAACTAATTCAAACTCCAAAATGAGGGCGCTTGCAGAAGGCAAGCGTTCTTATTTTGTCCAAAAATATATTTGTAAACTGTAAATTTAAAACCCCGGAAGCACGTTATCCTTTGAAAAATCAAATATCACAAGCAAATACCCGTCAGATACGGATATATTTCCAACTTTTCCAATAAATTCATTACTAACCCCTCTTGTTTTATCAAACTCCATAACACCGTTATTAAGCTCATATTTAAATCCTGATATATTAACGCCCTTTGCAATGTTTCCTCTTACAAAAATGGAAATAACGCCCTCATACGCCTCATTAAAGGCGATTGAATCCTTAATCACCGTTACAACAGACTTATCTCCCATAAGATATCCTCTGTGACCACGCTTTGCAATGTTTGTAAGAACATCAATATTTCCAAGCGTATGGTCAAGTCTTTTACCAAGACCGCCGTAAATAACAAAGTCCTTATATCCGTTTTCAAGCCCGTAATCCACGGCGATGGCCATGTCGGTATCATCTTTTTTCGGCGAGTAAACCTTTACGTTATCCCCGCAAGGCACGTATCCTAGCGAATCAAAATCTCCGACAATCAAATCCATGAAAATATTTTTCTTCCTTAAAACCTCGTATCCGCCGTCTGCCGCAATACAAAAATCTCCCGCCGATGCATCCGGTAAAACCGGCATATCATATTGTTCTCCCGCTCCGACAACGAAGCAATATCTCTTTTCCATATAGAAATCTCCATTAAATCTCTAAAAAGTAACGGACAGCCCGCCAAACGCCTGACTGTCCGCCATTATGCGGTCAAAACCGCTATAAATTCATTTGTTCAATAATTGCATCAATACCGCCGTCCAAAAACAGGTAATAAGCATACCATGCATAATACGAAGCAGCTGTAATTACTGCCAATACGCCGCAAATAACCCCGCATATACACTCAAGTTTTGCAGCACCCTGTTTCTTTGAAGAAATACCGAGAACCACAGCCGCAATACCACAACAAAACGCAAAAAACGGTGAATAGGCGGAACCAAAGATTCCAAGCGCACCAAAAAGCACCGCAAAATTTGCGTTCTTATTGGCTTTATTGATATTTTGGATTCTTCTAATGGCCTGATT
>CAJOOB010000006.1 GCA_905236025.1 uncultured Lachnospiraceae bacterium | reverse complement strand
AGAATACGGTGGGGATAAGGAACTTACCCACAAAGAGTTTTATGATGAAATGAGAGCCGGAAAGAAAGTTGGCACGGGTGCAAGCAATCCTGCGGTTATTCATGAAAGATTTACTGAAATTGCAAAAGAAGGAAAAGATATTCTTTTTATAAGCTTTTCATCCGCATTAAGCAGCGGTATTAATAATATCCGCCTTGGTGCAGAAGAAATTATGGAAGAATTTCCCGGATGTAAGATAGTTGTTGTGGATACATTATCTGCTTCCGTAGGTGAGGCGATGATGGTTAAAAAAGCCCTTGAATTAAAAGAAATGGGCAAGAGCATTGATGAGACGGCTGTTGCAATTAACGAAATTGTTCCTCATCTTTCAATTGTATTCAGTGTTGATGATTTGGAATATCTTTACAGAGGTGGCAGACTCTCAAAGACAAGTGCTGTTTTGGGTTCATTAATTCAGTTAAAGCCTTTGCTTAAAATTGATGCGGAAGGCAAGCTTACCGCGTTTGGCAAGGTCAGAGGAAGAAAGAAGTCAATGCAGGCACTTCTTGATGAAGCAGAAAGTAAAATGGGTTCATATAAAGATAAACAGAGTGTAGTGGGTATTATGCACGGCGATTGTATGGAAGATGTTGAAATCTTTAAGAGTATGATCACAGAAAAGTTTGGCTATACCGAATTTATGGTTTCAAACATCGGACCAAGCATCGGTGCACATTCGGGTCCGGGCACTTTGGGCTTTGTTTACTTGGGAGAAACCAGATAAAAAACAATGATTGGAGCGTAATATGTCTTTTTGTCCTAAATGTAAAAAAGAGTATGATGAAAATGAAAAGTTTTGTTTAGAGTGTAACGAGCATCTTATTGCCGGAGTAATGGCTGATTATTCAGAGTTATTACGCGGCGAAGATGAAGAAGTTGTTCTTAATGCGTATAATGCGTTAAAAGAACAGGGTGTTGACAGTGCAGAATATTACTGTGATAACGAAGGCTTATATCATATCATTGTTCTTTTGGATGAATACAAAAAAGCGCATTCAACCCTTAATATAGTAAGCGAAAACCTTGAGACAGCTTATGATATTCTTAATGCCGAATATAATAATGAGGCGATGGAAGAGTATAACCGTACAATTGATGGTAAGGAAAAAGAAGAAGTTTCAGAAGAAGAAACTGCAAAAGATCAGTATGACAGCATTAAAAAACTTAATACTCTTGATAAAGAGCCAATCCTTGATGATGCAAGACGTATGATTTCAAAGCATTATAAAAAACCGGAGGATATGTACGAAGATTATAAATCTTCTGCAGTAAGCCTTATTGTTGTTGGTATTTTGGGTATTGCCTTTATGGTGCTTTTTATTTCGGGCGTTTTGGATTTAAATCTTGCCGATGGCGGTAATATCATGTTCCATCTTATTATGGATTCATTGTTTGGATTATTCATTGTTCTTGGCGTTTATAATATTGTTAAGGCAAGAGAAACCTATCCAAAGATTGCTGCAACAAACGAACTTACAGAAAAAATCAATGAATGTATTGATAACGATCTTAATGTTGAGATTATGGACCGGGCTGTAAGTTATGATATTGAGCAAAATAACCTTGATTTTGATGATTTGACTGTTTATTACAGAAGAATGGTATTTATAAGACGTTTCATTACAGACAGATTTGATGTGAATGATAAGGTTTATCTTGATTATATTGCCGATCAGATTGTCGGTCGTCTTTTCCCTGATTTATACGGTGCCGAAGAATACGATGAAGAATATGATGAAGAGTATGATGAAGTTGAAGAAGGCGATGCCTTTGACAACGAAGATGAAGACGAAGAAGATGCAGATGAATCCTTGGAAGAAAACGAAGAGTAATGAGAATTAATATTATTACTGTCGGTAAAATAAAAGAAAAATATTTTACGGATGCAATAAACGAATATTTCAAAAGACTTTCAAAATACTGCGATTTAAAGATTTTTGAGGTGCAGGATGAAAAGACTCCCGACAAGGCTTTGGCAGCGATTGAAGAGCAGATTAAAGATACCGAAGGTGAGCGTATTTTAAAGGTACTAAATAAAGATTCATATATTATTACCTTGGAAATTGAAGGCAAGTCAATTGACAGCGTGTCACTTGCAAAGGAAATATCAGATATTGCAACATACAAAAACAGTACAATTACTTTTATAATCGGCGGTTCACTCGGTCTTTCAAATAATATTAAAGCTCTTTCAAATTACAAACTAAGCTTTTCAAAGATGACTTTTCCTCATCAGCTTATGCGTGTTATTTTGCTTGAGCAGATTTACAGGGCGTTTAGAATCAATTCTAACGAACCGTATCATAAATAAGGATTTAGTATGGATGAATTTGAAAAACTTCCGTTTTATAAACAGTGGTTTATTACAATTAAGAAAAACTACGCGGTAATAATTATCTGTATTATTGCCGTTTTTCTTATGTATTTTACCGGATACGGCTGCCTTATAAGGCATGTGATTCATCATCCGTGTCCTTCGTGTGGAGTTTCAAGGGCGTGGATATGTCTTTTACATGGCCACATAAAGGAGGCTTTGGAATATCATCCTTTATTTCTCTTTCTCCCGTTATTTGTATTATGTTGTGTTTCACATAATATTAAACCAATTTCGTATATACCTCGTAAAATACAAATGGTTCTGTTTGTTTTGGGACTTTTTTTAATTGCTTTGGTTTACATATACAGGATTATTAACGGGTTTGGGCCCGTATAAGATGGCTAAAATGCTTGTTTATATTGATTTTGTAATGTTTTTAATGTATAATTTAAATAACTTACAGTTACGTAAGAATAATAAAATGAAAGAGGATTTTATGGTTAAAGAAAGAAGTATTGCTTTGGCAATTGTATTGTCATTTGTAACATGTGGAATTTATGCTATATATTGGTTTGTGGTTCTTACGGATGATTTAAATCAGTTATCCGATCCTGCCAATCAGTATAACGAAACAAGCGGTATTGTTGCATTTTTACTTACTCTTATTACATGCGGCATTTACGGTTTATACTGGGCTTACAAGCAGGGTGAGAAGATTGACAGAATGAAGCAGTCAAACTCAAGT
>CAJOOB010000005.1 GCA_905236025.1 uncultured Lachnospiraceae bacterium | reverse complement strand
TTTATCGGTAATAAAACCCGCAACCAAAAGAATTATTCCGGCGATAACACAAATAATGGCAAGAATTGTGCTTATAAGGCCGACCTTTTTTTCTTTTTTCATAATGTCCCTTTCTCGCATGTCATTGTAATACATTGTTAAAATTGAACAAAATATTCCGCAAAACTTGAATAAATTTTAGCATTTTTACCATAAGTATTCAATTTAATAAGTATTAAAAATTTATAAACTATTTGAATATTGATTAGCTTTAAAATTTCTTGCATAACGTTGCATCCGTGTGTTAATATGTCTGTGTTTATGTTTTAAAACAGTGAGGTTTATATGATACTTTCAGTTTCCAATATAAATAAACATTTTGACGGTAATGACATTTTGATTAACTGTTCTTTTAACGTTGAAGATCACGAAAAAGTAGCCGTTGTAGGGATAAACGGTGCCGGAAAATCTACGTTATTTAAGATTATAGTTAATGAGTTAGAACCCGATAGCGGCGTTGTCACATTGGCAAAAGATAAGACTTTGGGATACCTTTCTCAGTACCAGAACATATCTTCTGATAATTCCGTATATGATGAAGTATTAAAGACAAAAGCCCATATCATAAAAATGGAAGAAGACATAAGAGATATGGAACATCGGATGAAAGAAGAAACCGGTGATTCATTAAGTGCGCTTATGGATTTATATAATAAAACGGTAAGCGAGTTTGAAAGAATAAACGGATATGCATATAAAAGCGAAATAACAGGCACATTAAAAGGTCTGGGCTTTAGTGAAGAATCATTTGATACGCCGATAAATTCACTTTCCGGCGGACAAAAGACGAGACTTTATCTCGCCAAACTTCTTTTGAATAAACCGGATGTAATCCTGCTTGATGAGCCTACTAATCACCTTGATATTGAATCAATAGAATGGCTTGAAAACTTCCTTTCAAATTATGACGGAGCAGTAGTAATTGTTTCGCATGACAGATATTTCCTTGATAAAATTGTAAATAAGGTAGTTGAAATAGAACGTGGAAAAACAACGGTGTTTACGGGAACATACAGCGATTATTCAGTAAAGAAAAAAACATTGTTTGACAGTATGATGAAGGCTTACATAAACAATAAAAGGGAAATAAAACACGAAGAAGAGGTAATTGAAAAATTAAAATCTTTTAACCGTGAGAAGTCAATAAAACGTGCTGAAAGCAGGATGAAAGCCCTTGATAAGATAGAGGTTTTGGATAAACCGACAGAAGTAAACGACAAAATGAAAATAAAATTAGAGCCTTTTACGGAGTCCGGAAATGTTGTTCTTACAACGGAAAACCTTTCAAAAGGCTTTAGTGAAACAAAATTATTTGAAGATTTAAATTTAGAAATAAGAAAAGGCGAAAGAGTGGCTGTAATTGGACCAAACGGTACAGGTAAAACTACGCTTTTAAAAATAATAAACGGTATTATTCCTGCCGATAGCGGCACCTTGAAGCTTGGTGCAAACGTAAATATTGGATATTATGACCAGGAACAACATGTATTGTCCGATGAAAAAACACTCTTTGAAGAGATACAGGATACGCATCCCGATATGGATAATACATCCGTAAGAAACGTTCTTGCCGCATTTTTATTCACAAACGATGATGTTTTTAAGAGAATAGGAGATTTATCCGGTGGTGAAAAAGGAAGAGTTTCGCTTGCAAAATTAATGCTTTCAAAAGCAAACTTTCTTATCCTTGATGAGCCTACAAACCACCTTGATGTTACATCAAAGGAAATACTTGAAAACGCTCTTAATTCATATACCGGAACGGTACTTTTTGTATCACATGACAGATATTTTATAAACAGTGTCGCAACAAGAGTGATTGCGCTTCATGATAATAAATTCATTGATTTTGTTGGGAATTATGATTATTATCTTGAAAAGAAAGATTTACTTTTTTCTCTTAATAAAAAAGAAAAAATATCGAACAATTCACCGGATTATTATGAAAAGAAAAATGACGGTGCGGCCGATTACAAAGAAATGAAGGCTCTTTTAGCAAAAGAGCGAAAAATTAAGAATGAAATTTCAAAAATTGAAGATGAGATTTCAAAAAAAGAAGAGAAAAAAGATAGAATCATGGAAGAAATGGCAGATCCTGCAAACGCGAGAGATTCTGCAAAACTTGTGAGTCTTCAAAAAGAACTTGACGAAGTTACCGCGGAATTAGAAGGGTTATATGCAAAATGGGAGAGTTATTTTTAATTTTCTTTTCCAAAAACAGGTAAAATTATTTGACTTGCTTTTAACGATATTATATAATTTTACTAAATATATTTCGGGTTATGTAATCCGTAAAGAAAGAGGTTGTATATGGAGGAAAAATACGTTTCAGAAGCGGTAATCAGAAGATTACCTAGATACTACAGATACTTGGGTGAGCTCATAGATGAAGGTGTTGACCATATTTCATCTCAGGAACTCAGTGAAAGAATGAGTGTAACTGCATCACAGATTCGTCAGGATTTAAATAATTTTGGCGGTTTTGGTCAGCAGGGTTACGGTTACAATGTAATTAATCTTCGTGACTCTATCGGCAAGATTTTAGGCCTTGATAAGCAGTACAACATTATCATGATTGGTGGCGGAAATCTTGGAAGAGCCATTGCAAATTACGGCAATTTCAGAAAGAAAGGTTTTAATTTCATTGCAATATTTGACAGAAACAAAGATATTGTGGGAACCAGAATCAATGATATTGACGTTTATTCGTTAGATGATCTTGAAAGCTTTGTTTTAAAGAACAAGGTTGATATTGCAGCGCTTGCAATTCCGAAAAATGTATCTAAGGAAATTGCTTCAAAACTTGTAAATTTAGGTGTAAAAGCATTTTGGAATTTTTCGCACACAGAACTTTCACTTGGTGATGATGTGTTGGTTGAAAATGTGCATCTTTCGGAAAGCCTTATGAGTTTATCATATCGTATTTCCCATAAGTAATTGTAGTGAGGACTTTATTTAATCATGGTTTTTGGCATTGGAACTGATATTATTGAGATTTCAAGAATAGCAGAAGCGTGTACAAGAAAACATTTTTTAAACAGAGTCTATACTCAATCTGAAATCAAACAGACTAAATTAAAATCGGAATCTTTGGCTGTTAACTTTGCAGCTAAGGAAGCTGTTTCAAAAGCATTTGGAACAGGCTTTTCAAATTTTGGTTTTGATGATATTGAAGTTTTGCGGGACGAACTTGGAAAACCATACGTAAATCTTTTTGGAAACGCTAAAGAGTTTGCAAAAACAAACGGTATTTCTAAGATATTTGTCTCGCTTTCTCATTCTAAAGAACTGGCCATCGCATATGTTATTTTGGAAAAAGGGAGCGAATCATGAAAAAAGCATTATATTCAGCTGATTTTAAAAAGATCGATAATTACACAATAGAAAAATTTGGTGTTCCTTCGCTTACTTTAATGGAACGTGCGGCAGATGGTGTATATAACGAGATTTTGTCAGATTTGGAAGATCCTGTCAATGTATCGATTATAATTGTCTGCGGCAAGGGAAATAACGGTGCTGACGGACTTGCGCTTGCAAGAATGCTTGCAAGAAACAAATTAAATGTATGTGCTGTGGTTACGGGAGTGGCAGGAAATCTTGCAACGGTTTCTTCAAATCTTGATACGGGTACCGAAGAATTTCGTTTTCAGTTAAACGAAGCATTAAAGGTGAATTGTCCTCTTTATTCTTACGAAGAAGGAATAATCGAAAAAATCTTTTTAAAGAATGCGGATATGGATACAATCATTGTTGATTCGCTTGTAGGTATTGGAATCACATCGTCTTTAAGAGGCGTGGTTAAGGATGCTGCAACAGAAATCAATACAATCAGAGAAAGTAACGACAGAGTATATGTTTATTCGGTAGATATTCCTTCAGGTGCGGGATACGAAAACGGTGTTATTGCTGACAAAGTTGTTACTTTTGGCGATATCAAACTGGAAATGCTTCTTTATCCCGGGGCTTTAAATTTAAGAAAATCATTTGATAACAAAAATAAATCAGTTTTTTCAAATGTAAATATCACTGATAATCTCGTGGTTAAAAAGATTGGCTTTGCAGAAGCAGCATATAAGGATTTGCAGATTTTTAACGTATTGGAAGATGCGGATATTAAAAGACTTCCTAAACGTTTAGAATCAGGAAACAAAGGTACTTTTGGAAAAGTGTTTTTGGCTTGCGGAAGCAGAGGTATGTGCGGGGCAGCAATTTTAAGTGCAAAGGCGGCTTTAAGAACCGGTGCCGGTATGGTAAAAATCCTTACATCAAATGAAAATGTACCTGTTTTTCAAACCGCTCTTCCTGAGGCGATTTTAGAAATTTATGATTCTGTTTCGGATTCCGGTAAAGAAATTCCATCTGTTAAGCAGATTAATAAAGCGGTTATGTGGAGTGATGTTGTTGTTTTGGGGCCGGGCTTAGGAACTTTAGAAACCGCTAAATTTATTGTTAATGCCACATTAATGTGTGTTAAAGAACAGGATAAAAAGCTTATTTTGGATGCCGACGGTTTAAACCTTTTATCCCTGAACAAAGATTTTTATTATAACCTTCCAAAGGGTGCAATTCTTACTCCGCATATCGGTGAAATGGCAAGACTTTTAAATGTTTCAACCGCTGAATTAAAAGATAATTTAGTAAAATACGCCTGTGATTATGCAAAAAAAAATAAAATTGTTCTTGCCCTTAAAGATGCCCGTACAATCGTTACAAACGGCGTTTCGGTTTTTGTAAATTTATCGGGTAACGACGGCATGGCAACCGCTGGCTCCGGTGATGTTTTAAGCGGTATTGTTGCAGGATTTTTCTCTGTATATTTAAAGGCTTACGAAACTTCTTTTGATGAGGATAAAGTTGACATTGGAAACCTTTTGCTTGCAGCGGTTTCTGTTTATATTCACGGAAAATGCGGCGATATATGTGCCACAAACATGCAAAAACATGCAATTATTGCTTCTGATTTAATTGAAGCCTTGAAATTTACGGAGTTTTGATGTTTAATTATTTTTTGGTGTAATTTTTAAAATTTATGATTATTTTGGAGGCATCATGGATACTTACGATAAGTATTACCGCGCATGTGCGGATATTGATCTTGATAATCTTGAATATAATATAAGGCAGCTTAAAACAAGAATTAAAAATGGCGTTAAAATGTATGCCGTTGTTAAGGCCGATGGCTACGGTCACGGCGCTGTTATGATTGCAAAATATGCATCAAAAGAGATTGACGGTTTTGCAATTGCAACAATTGATGAAGGCCTTATTTTAAGAAATGCAGGTTTTGACAAGCCGATTCTTATTCTTGGATATACAAATCATGCAAGATACGAAGAACTTGTTGATTATAATATAATGCCTGCAATCTTTAAAGAAGAAGATGCAATTAAGCTTTCTGAAGTTGCCGTAAATAAGGGTAAAACAGCAAAGATTCAAATCGCCGTTGATACGGGAATGGGCAGAATCGGATTTTTATGTAATAAAGATACTTTAGATATTATCGAAAGAATTTCAAAACTTCCGGGTATCATAATTGAAGGTGTTTTTACTCATTTCGCTTCATCTGATTCGTTTGACAGAGAATATACCAAATATCAGTTAAAGAATTTTAATGAGATTTTAAACGGATTAAAAGAAAGAAACATTAATATACCGCTTGTGCATGCTTCAAATTCTGCTGCCACCCTTGACTGGGAAGAAGCGCATTTTGATCTTGTAAGAGAAGGTATTGCAATGTACGGCTTAGAACCTTCGGACGAAACAAACATGCACGGCATTAATTTAAGACAGGTTCTTTCGTTAAAGAGTCACATTGTTTATATTAAAGAAATTGAAGAAGGAACATGCGTAAGCTACGGTATGCTTTTTAAGGCTCCTAAAAAAATGCGCATCGCAACAATTCCTGTTGGTTACGGAGACGGATATTTCAGGAACCTTACCGGTAAAGGCTATGTTTTAATTAACGGTAAAAAAGCCAAAATTCTTGGCAGGGTTTGTATGGATCAGTTTATGGTTGATGTTACAGATATTCCTTCCGCAAAAGAAGGAAATGTTGTTACCCTTACAGGTACCGATAACGGTGAGTTTCTTGGTATTACAGAGCTTGCAAAACTTGCCGGAACTTTTAATTACGAATTTGTCTGCGACTTAAGTAAAAGAGTTCCCAGGGTTTATTACAAAGACGGTAAAATTGTCGGCGAAGTTGATTATTTTGCATAAATTTGATATATTGTTTTCTGGTTAATTTTTTAAAGAAAGGTTTTTGATTTTATGGACATTCCCGCGGTGAACGTGGCCGGTTATTTTATTTGTATTCTAATTTGTTTTCTTATGTATGGCTTTTGTGAAGCTGTGACTCATATACCTGATACAGAGGTTGAAAAAAGAGTCTCTAAAAAGAGTAAGAGCGCGGCTATCGTTAAGAAGTTTTGTGACGACCCAAGAAAACTTATCAGCACGGTTCACGAAATCACGTTCTTAATCGCTGTTTTTATCAGCAAATATCAGCTTGAAAGTTTCTCTTTAAAGCTTGATGCTTTCTTTTCGGAAAAGCTTGGAAGATACCTTGCGGAAGGTGTGACAACTGTATTAAGCTACGCTTTGACGGCACTTTATATTACGTTTGTTCTTACAGCGCTTGGTATTTTGATCCCAAAGATTCTTGCCGCTAAACATCCTGTCGGATGGGCAATTTATCTTGCCAAAGTGGTTAATTTCCTTGTAATTGTATTTATGCCGTACACTGTTTTGGTTAACTTCCTTGCAGGCCTTGTACTTAGAATTTTTGGAGTTGATCCGAATGCCAAGTATGAAAATGTAACAGAAGAAGAAATTGTATCGATGGTTAATGAAGGACATGAAAAAGGCGTATTACTTGCAAGTGAAGCGGAAATGATTAACAATATCATTGAGCTTGATGAAAAGGTTGCGGCTGATATTATGATTCACAGAAAGAATATCGTGGCAATCGACAATGAGCTTACATTAAAAGAGGCCGTTGAGTTTATGCTTAATGAAAGCTTTTCACGTTTCCCTGTGTATAACGATAATATTGATGATATTGTCGGTATTTTGCATATAAGAGATGCTGTCGAAAAATATCATAATGAAAAGCTTAAAGACGTTAAAATTAAGGATATTCCAAACCTTTATCTTAAGTGCGACTACATTCCCGAAACCCGTTCGGTAGATGATTTGTTCAAGGAAATGCAGAAAAACAAGATGCATATGGTTGTTGTCATTGATGAATACGGTCAGACTTCCGGTATTGTTGCAATGGAAGACATTTTGGAAGAAATTGTCGGTAATATCCTTGATGAGCATGATAAAGAACAGGTTAATCTTATTGATGAAGGTGACGGTGTTTACATTGCCAGAGGCGAGATTGATTTGGAGGAATTAGAAGATCTTACGGGGATTACTTTTGATAAAGAAGATTATGATACATTAAACGGTCTTCTTATTTCAAAACTTGACAGAATACCGGATGATAATGATAAACTCACTATAGAAATAAACGGTAATACTTATCAGATTCTGTCTGTAAAAAATAAAATGATTGAATCGGTTAAAATAACCGTTAACGAATCTTATGAAGATGAAGAAATTGACAATATGGAGGATTAAAAATGTCAGGACATTCAAAATTTGCTAATATTAAGCACAAAAAGGAAAAGAACGATGCAGCAAAAGGTAAGATTTTTACTGTAATCGGCCGTGAAATCGCCGTTGCCGTAAAGGAAGGCGGTGCGGATCCTGCAAATAACAGCAAACTTCGTGATGTTATAGCAAAGGCTAAAGCCAACAACATGCCAAACGACACAATCGATCGTGGTATTAAGAAGGCTGCCGGTGACGCTGCAAATATTAATTATGAGGTTGTAAGATACGAAGGCTACGGTCCAAGCGGCACAGCAATTATTGTCGATGCTCTTACTGACAACAAAAACAGAACCGCAGCCAATGTAAGAAGCTGCTTTACAAAAGGCGGCGGAAGCATTGGTACTCAGGGTTGTGTATCCTTCATGTTTGATCAAAAAGGTCAGATTATCATTGATAAAGAAGAATGTGACAAGGATTCAGACGAACTCATGATGTTCGTTCTTGATGCGGGTGCTGATGATTTCTCTGACGAAGAAGATTCATACGAAATCATTACTTCTCCTGAAAGCTTTTCAGCTGTAAGAGAAGCTTTGGAAAAAGAAAAAATCCCAATGCTTTCTGCTGAAGTTACAATGATTCCGCAAAATTACGTGACTCTTACAAGTGAAGAAGATATTAAGAAGATTAACAGAATCTTAGACCTTCTCGATGAAGACGAAGATGTTCAGGCTGTTTATAATAACTGGGATGAGCCTGATGACGAAGAATAATAGAGATAATATGAGGAATAATTAATATGGCGGATTTTATCAATGTTTTAAGAGAATACGGAGCTGATGTTGAAGGAACACTCGAACGCTTTATGGGTGATGAAGGTCTTTATAATCAGTGTCTGTATATGCTCTTTGATGATGAAAACTTTAATAAGCTTTTAGATGCCACAAATTCTTTGGATGTATCCGGTGCATTTTCGGCAGCTCATGCTCTTAAAGGTGCTGTGGCAAATCTTGGGCTTACACCGTTATTTAACAGCATCTCTGCCCTGGTTGATGTATTGAGACCGGGCGAGTTTGTTGACTTTAAGGAATATTCAGACAAGGTTTTTTCTGACTTTAATAAATTAAAAAACCTTTTTGAATAATACGAGGTAGTTATGATTTTATCTGACGCTCACGTTCATACATCTTTTTCTACGGATTCTAAAGCTGATCCCACTGAGGTTATTGAAACGGCAATCGACAAGGGTTTAAAGTTCTTAACCATTACGGACCACGAAGATTTTGGCTTTCCAAACGATGAATTCAAACTTAATTTATCAATCGATAAATATTTTGACACTCTTGAAAAATTAAAGAAAAAATATGGCCATAAGATTAATCTTCTTATAGGGCTTGAGATCGGTCTTGAAGCGGATAAGCCGGATGTAATAAATTCATTTATCAAGTCATATCCGTTTGATTTTGTTATTGGTTCAATGCATCTTGTCGATGGCTGTGATATCTATTATCCTTCATATTATAAAGGAAAGGAAACCGATGAATTCATTAACCGCTATTATGATTCTATTCTTGAATGTCTTGACCTTTTTAATGACTTTGACGTTTTTGGGCATGTAGATTATATAATAAGATATATTCCAAGAAGGGAAGAATATTCAGTATCAAAATATAAAAATAAAATTGAAAAGGTTATTGAAAAGATTGTAAAAGCGGGTAAGGGTATTGAACTTAATACCGGAGGGTACGGATACGGTCTTAATGAAACAAATCCGGGTCTTGAAATTTTGAAAATTTACAAAGAAATGGGCGGGGAATGTATTACTTTTGGTTCGGATGCTCATGAGCCAAAAGATTTGGCAAGAGAGTTTGACAAGGCATTATTACTCGCAAAAAAAGCGGGTTTTAATGAGTATACGGTCTTTGAAAACAGAGCCATAAAAGAAGTGATTAAATTATAAATTAATTTGTATAAAAATTATTGATAATCCAATCACAAAAAAATATCATTTATGCCTTGATATTTTTACGAAAGTTTCGTAAAATATTAAAGTCAGTGACAAAGGTCACTTAATAAAAATTTGATAACTTCAAATTATAGGAGGAATTTACTAATGTCAGTAAAAGTTGCAATTAATGGTTTCGGACGTATCGGACGTCTTGCTTTCAGACAGATGTTTGGCGCAGAAGGTTATGATGTTGTTGCTATCAACGATTTAACAAAGCCTTCAATGCTTGCTAATCTTCTTAAGTATGATACAGCACAGGGTGGATACTGTGGTAAGATTGGTGAAGGTCTTCACACTGTAACGGCTGATGATGAAGCTGGTACAATCACAGTTGATGGTAAGACACTTACAATTTATGCTAAGGCTAACGCTGCAGAGCTTCCTTGGGGAGAACTCGGTGTAGACGTTGTTCTTGAGTGTACAGGTTTCTACTGCTCAAAGGATAAGTCACAGGCTCATATTGATGCCGGTGCAAAGAAGGTAGTTATTTCTGCTCCTGCAGGTAATGACCTTAAGACAATCGTTTTCTCAGTAAACGAAAAGACATTAACAAAAGAAGATAAGATTATTTCAGCTGCTTCATGTACAACAAACTGCTTGGCTCCAAT
>CAJOOB010000004.1 GCA_905236025.1 uncultured Lachnospiraceae bacterium | reverse complement strand
GCTTAAAGAACCGCTTTTAGAACATTACGGCCAGGCTGCGTGTTATGCGTATATGTATATTTCGGAGAACTTTCCGGATGGCATACAAAAGCCCATAACCGTCAGAGTTACATATGTTGATATGACGGATACGGAATACGTAAAGACCTTTGATAAAGAGGTTACAAAAGAAGAACTTGAAGAGTTTTTTGATGACCTTATTTTAAAATATAAACGCTTTACGGATTATGATTTTGAAAGTAAAATGGCGCTTATTGAAAGCGCAAACGAAATAGAGTTTCCGTTTGAATACAGGGAGGGGCAAAGAGAGATTGCACACTCTGTATATAAAGTTATTTCCGCAAATAAAAATCTTTACATTCAGGCACCAACGGGAATTGGAAAAACAATAAGCACGATTTTTCCTGCGGTTAAGGCGATTGGGACAAAAAAGGCGGATAAGATTTTTTATCTTACTGCAAAGACCATAGCCCGAACCGTGGCTCTTTCTGCGTGTAATACTCTAAGGCAAAACGGCCTTAAAATGACAAGCGTTTTAATAACAGCAAAAGATAAGATGTGTATTTTGGAAAAAGCGGATTGCAACCCGGAAAGCTGTGAACGCGCAAAGGGGCATTTTGACAGGGTAAACGACGCAATATATGACTGTATCACAAATGAAGATGATATTACTTCTGATGTGATTTTAAAATATGCAAAGAAACATAATGTCTGCCCGTATGAACTATCTCTTGATTTAAGCAATTACGCGGGGATTATTATCTGTGATTATAATTACGCTTTTGATCCGAATGTCAGATTGAAACGTTACTTTGGTGAAGGAGTGGCGATGGGCAATTATGTGCTTTTAACGGATGAGGCGCATAATCTTGTGGACAGAGCAAGGGAGATGTACAGCGCCGTTCTTGTAAAAGAGGATGTTTTAGCGACAAAAAAACTCCTTAAAAAGATTGAAGATAAGAAAATAAAGGCAGAGACGGTCTGCAAATATCTTGATAAGCTTAATAAAGAACTTCTTGCCTTAAAAAAAGAGTGTAAGGGCTTTAAAGTGACAAATAACCTTGAGTCTTTAGAAAGCGTGGTGTTTAACTGCTTTGGCGTTCTTGGGAAGTTTTTGGAAAAGGCAAGAAAGTTTGAATCAAGAAAAGAGGTTTTGGATTTTTATTTTACTTTGATGCAGTTTATTGACGTATTCGGATATACTGAATCAGGGTATGTAAATTATGGCGCGGGGAGCGCTGACGGCGATTTTTTTATTAAACTTTTTTGCGTTGATCCGTCAAAGAGACTTAAGGAATGCATGGATTCCTGCGTCAGTACCGTGATGTTTTCCGCAACATTGATTCCTGTAAATTATTATAAAAATTTGCTTAGCGGGGATTTAAACGATTACGCGATATATTGTAAATCGCCGTTTGAACAGGAAAAGAGATTGATTGTTACAGCAACGGATGTTTCCACAAGGTATAAAGAGCGAACTGCAGAAACGTATAAAAAAATTGCGGGGTACATTTCAAAAACCGTTTCCTGCATGAAGGGAAATTATATGGTGTTTTTTCCGTCTTATGCGTTTTTAAATAAGGTTTACGAAACTTTTAATTTGCTTGGTTTTGCAAATGATTTTGAGATTATTAAACAGGAAAACAATATGTCAGAGCAGGACAGGGAAGGTTTTTTAGAGAACTTTGAACTTGAGCGTAATAATCCGCTTTTAGCGTTTTGCGTAATGGGTGGGGCGTTTTCCGAAGGAATAGATTTAACGCATGATAAGTTGATCGGAGCAATTGTTGTTGGTGCAGGGCTTCCGCAGGTCGGATCTGAGAGGGATTTAATAAAAGAATACTTTGATACGCAGGGTCTAAACGGCTTTGATTATGCATATAAATACCCGGGCTTAAATAAAGTTATGCAGGCTGCGGGAAGAGTGATAAGAACCGCGGATGATGTGGGTGTTGTTGCGCTTTTGGATGAGCGCTTTACGTTACGAGATTATAATGCATATTTTCCTTCTGAGTGGGATGATATGCGTTTTGTAAACGAAGAAAGTGTTGGCAGAGAAGTTAAAGACTTTTGGAGAAGAGTCTGAAATGTTAATTTAGGATGGTGATAAAATGGCAATGATAACAAACGACTGGTTGGGAGCACTTAAACCGGAATTTGGAAAAGAATATTACAAAGAACTCTTTTCATTTGTGAAAAACGAGTATCGGGACCACGTGATATATCCGCCTGCGGACGATATTTTTAATGCTTTACATTTAACAAAATTAGAGGATGTAAAGGTTTTAATTCTTGGACAGGATCCGTATTTTAACGAAAATCAGGCACACGGCCTCTGCTTTTCCGTAAGACCGGGCGTTGATATACCGCCTTCTTTAAAAAATATTTATGAGGAATTAAGAACGGATTTGGGCTGTAAAATCCCAAATAACGGACATCTTACAAAATGGGCCGACCAGGGAGTGTTACTTTTAAATACGGTCCTTACGGTAAGGGCGCATGAGCCGAATTCGCATCAGGGTAAAGGCTGGGAAAAGTTTACGGATGCCATCATTAAAAAGGTAAACGAGCAGGACAGACCGATTGTTTACATGCTTTGGGGAAAACCTGCACAAACGAAAATCAAAATGTTAAATAACGAAAAACACCTTATTCTTACTGCACCGCATCCAAGTCCTTTGTCAGCATATCGCGGATTTTTTGGCTGCAAACATTTCAGTAAGGCAAACGAATTCCTTGAAAGCCACGGCATTCAACCCATTGACTGGCAAATAGAGGATATTTAAGAACAATAATTTTAGGATGTATTTTTAAAATATATGTGCTAAAATAAGACAGGTGTGCGCCAAAATATGTTTAAGAACCGCTTAAACGGCGCAAAACAGTATTTTATTGCAATTTACGGAGGTACCTCATGAGCAAGGTTAGAAGAGTGTATGTTGAGAAAAAAGAGCCATATGCCGTTAAAGCATTGGAAACTAAGAATGAAATCAGAAAATTCTTAGGAATTAAGACGGTTACGGCTGTGCGTTATCTGGTAAGATATGATGTTGAAAACATCTCTGACGAAACTTACAAACTCGCGCTTACAACAGTATTTTCGGAACCACCTGTAGATAACTGCTACGAGGAGACCTTCCCTTACGATAAATCAGACCGCGTATTCAGCGTAGAAGCCCTTCCGGGACAATTTGACCAGAGAGCCGACTCTGCGGTTCAGTGTATTAAATTCCTTAAAGAAAGTGAGGAACCGGTTGTTAAAACGGCCATCACATACGTAATTTCAGGTGATATTACGGATGAGCAGTTTGAAGCAATTAAGGCAAACAGCATTAACCCTGTTGATTCAAAAGAAACAGGTCTTACAAAGCCTGAAACACTTGTAGACAACTTTTCGGATCCTGCAGATGTTATTTACTTTGACGGCTTTATAAATATGCCGGACGATAAGCTTAATGAACTTTATAAATCCTTAAACCTTGCAATGACATTTAAGGATTTTAAGCATATTCAGAATTATTTTAAGAACGAGGAAAACCGTGACCCGTCAATGACGGAAATCCGTGTACTTGATACATACTGGTCAGATCACTGCCGTCACACAACTTTCCTTACAGAGCTTACAGATGTTAAATTTGCCAATGGCTACTTTAACAAACCAATTACAGATACATATAATGCGTACATAAAAGACAGAAATGAGATATATAAAGGCAGAGATGACAAATTTGTCTGCCTCATGGAAATGGCTCTTCTTGCCGCTAAGAAGCTTAAGATGGAAGGCAAGCTGGATGACCAGGAAGAATCAGATGAAATTAATGCCTGCTCAATCGTTGTTCCTGTTGAGGTAACAAAGAACGGAAAGACAGAAACAGAAGAGTGGCTTGTAAACTTTAAGAATGAAACACACAACCACCCAACGTAAATTGAACCTTTTGGTGGTGCTGCAACCTGCCTTGGCGGTGCAATCAGAGATCCGCTTTCGGGAAGAACATACGTTTACCAGGCTATGCGTGTTACGGGGGCTGCAGATCCTACGGTTTCGGTTAAAGAGACAATGAACGGTAAATTACCACAGAAGAAGCTTGTTCGCGGTGCCGCTTCAGGTTACAGTTCATACGGTAACCAGATTGGACTTGCAACAGGTCTTGTAAAGGAGATTTACCATCCTGCATATGTTGCAAAGCGTATGGAGATCGGTGCCGTTATGGGTGCGGCTCCAAGACGCGCCGTACAAAGACTTACATCCGATCCGGGTGATGTTATTATCTTACTCGGTGGCCGTACAGGCCGTGACGGTTGCGGCGGTGCAACGGGTTCATCAAAGATTCATACAACAAAGTCAATTGAAACCTGCGGTGCTGAAGTTCAAAAGGGTAACGCACCTACAGAACGTAAGATTCAGAGACTCTTCAGACGTGAAGAAGTAAGTTACATCATCAAGAAGTGTAACGACTTTGGTGCAGGCGGTGTTTCTGTGGCTATCGGCGAGCTTGCAGACGGACTTGATGTTGATTTGGATAAGGTTCCAAAGAAGTATGCAGGCCTTGACGGAACAGAGCTTGCAATTTCTGAATCACAGGAAAGAATGGCTGTTGTTGTTGACCCGAAGAACGAAGAATTGTTCTTAAAATATGCGGCTGAAGAAAACTTAGAGGCCGTTAAGGTTGCTGTTGTTAAGGAAGATCCAAGACTTACTCTTATTTGGAGAGGCAAGAAGATTGTTGATATTTCAAGAGCGTTCCTTAATACAAACGGTGCTCACCAGGAAGCAACAGTTTCGGTTGAACTCCCTGAAAAAGAAGATGATTTCTTTAAGAAAGAAACAGTTTCGGATGTTAAGGCAAAATGGCTTGATACATTAAGAGACTTAAATGAATGTTCACAAAAGGGCCTTGTTGAGATGTTTGATGCATCAATCGGCGCAGGTTCCGTATATATGCCATACGGTGGTAAGTATCAGCTTACGGAAACTCAGGCAATGGTTGCAAAACTCCCTGTTCTTGACGGAACAAGTGATGTTGTTACAATGATGAGCTACGGCTTTGATCCTTACTTATCATCATGGAGCCCATACCACGGTTCAATCTATGCGGTTGTTGAATCAATTGCAAAGATTGTTGCAAACGGTGGTGATTATAAGAAGATTAGATTTACATTCCAGGAATACTTCAGAAGAATGACTGAAGATCCAAAACGTTGGAGCCAGCCTTTTACAGCACTTCTTGGTGCATATGATGCTCAGATTGCATTTGGACTTCCTTCAATCGGCGGCAAGGATTCAATGTCAGGTACATTCAATGAGATTGACGTACCTCCTACGCTTGTTTCGTTTGCGGTTGATGTTGCACATGAAAAGAACATTGTAAGTCCTGAATTTAAGAAGGCAAATGATGAAATTGTATTATTTGCAATTGATAAAGATGAATTTGAAAAGCCTGTATATGCTCAGGTTATGAAACTTTACGAAATGATTACCTCTCTTATTAACAAAGGTAAAATCGCTGCCGCTTATGCGCTTGACGGAAAAGGCCTTGTTCCTGCACTCAGCAAGATGGGCTTTGGTAACGGTTTTGGCGTAAACGTATGCGACTGTGTAAACAAAGAAGATTTGTTTGCACCGGCAATTGGAAATATTGTGGCTGAACTTACAAGCGGCGTTAGCGCAGATGATATTATGGAAGCTGCAAAGAAGGCAGGCCTTGAAAAGTATGTAAGCAAGGTTGGTAAGGTTTCCGCTGACGGATCGTTTACATACGGCGACGTTGTAATCACAAACGAAGAAGCGGTAAGCGCATGGAAGGAAACTTTGGAAAAAGTATTCCCAACAATTGCAGAAGAAGGAAAAGAAAAGGTAGATACACCTCTTTATACAAAGGGTTCGGTATATGTTTGC
>CAJOOB010000003.1 GCA_905236025.1 uncultured Lachnospiraceae bacterium | reverse complement strand
GCAAGATTTGTTTTTGTTTCGCTTAGATTTTTTAGCGGTGCAAAGGTAAATATCACGGGACTTGAGAAAATTCCAAAAGATACGCCTGTTATGTACGTTGGAAATCACAGGAGCTTTTATGACATCATTTTGTTATATTCATATTTGCCGCCGCTTTGCGGATTTGTGGCAAAAGAAAGCCTTTTTAAGATACCTGTTCTTCGGTTTTGGATGAAATATATGAATTGTATCGGTATTAACAGAACGGATCCGAGAGAAGGTTTAAAATCCATACTTGCGGCCATCGACCATATTAAAGAGGGGATTTCCGTTTTTATTTTCCCGGAGGGCACAAGAGGACCGAGTGATGATTCTGTAATGCCTTACAAAGAGGGTAGTTTCAAGATTGCGACAAAATCAGGATGTATGGTTGTTCCGGTTGCTTTAAACAACACGGCGCAGATTTTTGAAAACCATATGCCGTTTGTTAAAAAGGCAAAGGTTAATATTGAAATTTTGGACCCTGTTAACATTAAAGATTTGCCGGATGAATTTAAAAAGGAACCGGGAAAATATTTCCATGATTTGGTAGAAAACACCATGTTAAAAAATAAGGTCAATGTTCAATAAAGTATTGTAATTAAGGGCGTCAGATGTTAAAATAACGCCGTAATAAACATAGAAACGGAGATTGATATGCAAACCTGGCAAATTGTTTTACTTATAGTTTTAGTAGTGGTAGCGGCCATTTTGGTTGCATTGTATTTTGTCGGACGTAAATTACAAAAGCGTCAGGATGAACAGCAGGAAGCAATTAATAACGCTGCTCAGCAAATGGAGCTTTTTATTATTGATAAAAAGAAAATGAAGATTACGGAGGCGGGACTTCCTAAGATTGTGGTTGACCAGACTCCGAAGTATTTAAGACGTACAAAAGTGCCTGTAGTTAAGGCAAAAATCGGACCAAGAGTTATGTCTTTCATGGCAGATAATAAGGTTTATGAGACGCTTGCTCCTAACCAGACTGTTAAGGCTACGGTAAGCGGTATATACATCACTCAGGCCAAGCGCCTTCGCGGACCGGTTGTAGAGTCTGATCCTAAGAAGCGTAAGGCTTTGGAAAAAGCAGCAAAAAAAGAAGCAAAGAAAAAGGCTAAAGAAGCAAAGTAGTTTAGATACAAGGATTTGGAGGATGAGATGATTTTCGATACACACGCTCATTATGATGATGAGAGATTTGACGAAGACAGAGAAAAGCTCCTTGATTCAATGGAATCAAGAGGGATTGGCACTGTTGTAAATGTTTCCGCCTCATTTAAGTCCTGTTTTCAGACGCTTTCGCTTGCGGGAAGGTTTCCTCATGTGTATGCGGCAATCGGCATCCATCCAAATGAGGTCGGCGAACTTGATGAAGAAAAGTTTCAGACCGTAAGAGAATATGCAATGAAGCCAAAAGTTGTGGCTATTGGCGAGATTGGGCTTGATTATTACTGGATGGAGCCAAAGGCCGAGATTCAAAAAGAATGGTTTAAAAGACAGCTTGACCTTGCAAGAGAGCTTAAGTTGCCTGTTGTTATACATTCAAGGGATGCCGCAAAGGACACTTTGGATATTTTGAAAGAGAAAAACGCCGGAGAGATTGGCGGTATTATACATTGTTTTTCGTATTCCATGGATATGGCAAGGGAGTTTATGAACCTTGGCTTTTACCTTGGAATTGGCGGCGTGGTAACTTTTAAAAACTCAAAGAAGTTAAAAGAAGTGGTTCAGAAAATGCCGCTTGAGAGAATGGTAATTGAGACGGATTGTCCGTATCTTGCGCCGGAACCGGTAAGAGGTACAAGAAATTCTTCTCTTAACCTTCCGTATATTGTTAATGAAATTGCTGAATTAAAGGGTATTTCAAGCCCGGACGTTATTAATATTACCGAG
This sequence comes from uncultured Lachnospiraceae bacterium, assembly GCA_905236025.1. GTDB lineage: Bacteria > Bacillota > Clostridia > Lachnospirales > Lachnospiraceae > CAJOOB01. The sequence goes on along the minus strand of CAJOOB010000003.1, from coordinate 12,680 downwards.
AGAAATGCAAAAGACGTGTACGGATTAAACACGAACGTAAAGTTTTAGCACCTTTTAAGGCGGATATAAAATGGCAAATTTAGGTATTCCTCAGAATACAATTGATGTTTTAAATAAATATAAATTTACATTTCAAAAAAGATTCGGTCAGAATTTTCTTATTGATACTCATGTTTTAGATAAAATCATTGATGCATCCGAAATTACAAAAGATGATCTGGTACTTGAGATCGGACCCGGAATTGGGACCATGACTCAGTACCTTTGCGAGCGTGCAAGAAAGGTTGTGGCGGTGGAGATTGATAAAGCTCTTATACCGGTGCTTTCTGACACGCTTTCTGCGTATGATAACGTAACTGTTGTAAATGAGGATATTTTAAAATATGACATCCGCGCGCTTGTAGAAAATGAAAATGAAGGAAAGCCCATCAAGGTGGTTGCAAACCTTCCGTATTACATTACAACGCCAATTATTATGGGGCTTTTTGAGGAAGGCGTACCGCTTAAGAGTATTACGGTAATGGTTCAAAAAGAGGTTGCGGACCGTATGCAGACGGGGCCGGGCACTAAGGATTACGGGGCACTTTCGTTAGCCGTGCAGTATTATGCAAAGCCTCTCATTGTTGCAAATGTTCCTCCAAACTGCTTCATGCCAAGACCGGCAGTTGGCAGTGCGGTTATTAAGCTTTCTTTACATGAAGAAAAGCCTGTATCCGTTAAGGATGAAGCATTTATGTTTAAAATTATAAAGTCTTCTTTTATGCAGAGAAGAAAGACTTTAAAAAACGGTCTTTCCAACTCGGGGATTATTTCCGTTTCAAAGGAAAAGGTTGATTTGGCGCTTAAGGAGATGGGCCTTAATGAATCCGTAAGGGGAGAGACGCTTACGCTTGAACAGTTTGCGAAATTATCTGATTTGTTGGGGTAAAGTCTCTTTGTTGACAATCAAAATTAAATTTAATATACTATCGTAGAATTGGAAGTCGGTATTCTTCCACACAGCCGGGGCAGTAGCGGCGCCCTGTACCTGAAATCCGCTATAGCAGGGGTGATATCGAGTCGCGGATTGTATGAGCAAAGCTGCCTTTTATAAGTGGCGTTGAAGCCTTGGTCTTGCGCAATGAGAATTTGTGAACCGTGTCAGGTCGGGAACGAAGCAGCACTAAGCGAAACCTCTCATGTGTCGCAAGGCAGCCTGGGCCGAGTTAACTGTAGGAGTAACGTTTGTGATTATCGTTCAACATAAGATGTGTGGGAGAATAGCGACTTCTATAATTTTGCTCCGCTTGTACCGTTTTTGGTGCGGAGTTCTTTAAAGAAATCCGAAAGCAGTTTGCTGCACTCTTCTTTTAAAATTCCTCTTTCAATTTCAACTTTATGATTAAAACCGTCGAACTGCAGTAAGTTTAATAAGGAACCCGCACAGCCGGCCTTGGGATTCATGCTTCCAATATATACCTTGCGCATTCTTGACTGAACAATTGCGCCGGCGCACATTTGACAAGGCTCAAGGGTGACATACATGTCACAGTCTTCCAAACGCCAGTCTCCGAGTTTTTTGGAGGCTTTTTTTATTGCGTTTTGTTCGGCGTGCGAAAGTGTGTTTTTGTCGGCGTTTCGCCTGTTATACCCGCGGGCTATTATGTTTCCTTCGTAAACAATAACGCAGCCGATTGGGACGTCACCGACTTTGTATGCCTTTTTTGCCTGTTTTATTGCTTCTTTCATGAATTTTTCTTTATCGTCCATAATTGTCTTTCCTGCAAAGTTTTTGTTAAATACATTATACACAATAAAAAAATATAGTGTATAATAAATTTGTTGGTTAAGGTGTGCGTTATACGCACTGTATTAAGACAATAGGAGGACGTTATGGAAAGTCTTAAAAAGTATGTAGCGGAAGTGATTGGTACATTTGTGCTTGTATTCTTCGGCTGTGGTACGGCAGTTGTAGCTAAATGCTCAACGGACAATTATGCGGGTTATGCTCTTACAGCACTTGCGTTTGGCCTTGTTATTGTGGCCATGGCATACTCAATTGGCAATGTTTCGGGTTGTCACATCAATCCGGCTGTTTCAATTGCAATGCTTATAAGCAGGAAAATGTCGGTAAAGGATTTCTGCGGATACGTTGTTTCTCAGGTTATTGGTGCAATTTTGGGGGCTGTTTGCTTAATGGCATTTGTGGGTACTGACGAAGGCCTTGGTACAAACGGTCTTTATGAGGGAAACATTGGTCTTACATTTCTTATTGAAGTTATTCTTACATATGTATTTGTAATGGCCATTCTCGGTGTTACATCAAAGACAGAGAATACTGCCGTATGCGGTATTGTTATTGGTCTTACTCTTACACTTGTACACATCCTTGGTATCGCATTTACGGGTACATCCGTAAACCCTGCAAGAAGCCTTGGCCCTGCAATTTTCGTGGGCGGTGATGCTTTAAAGAATGTGTGGGTATTTATTCTTGCTCCGCTTGTGGGCGGCGCACTTGCGGCTATCTGCCACAAATTCCTTAACGGAAAAGAAAATTAATTTTAAGATTTGAAGTAATTATGAAAAGGGCTCTGTGTATGCAGAGTCCTTTATTCGTTGTTGTACTTGAAACGGATTTGGGTTATAATAATTCTGTATGTAAATTTGGAATTGGAGTTTGAGTTTGGAATGGCTTATCAGGCAATATACAGAAAGTTCAGGCCAAAGGATTTTTCAGAAGTAAAAGGCCAGGATCATATAGTTACAACCTTAAAAAATCAGCTTATATCCGATAAAATCGGACACGCTTACCTGTTTTGCGGTACAAGAGGAACAGGTAAGACTTCTGTTGCAAAAATTCTTGCAAAGGCAGTAAACTGTGAAAATTTAAAGGACGGTAATCCCTGTAATGAATGTCCTTCATGCAGGGCTATTAATAACGGCTCGTCAATTGATGTGGTGGAAATTGATGCCGCATCTAATTCAGGCGTTGAAAATGTGCGTCAGATTAAAGAGGAAGTGCAATATTCTCCCGCAAACGGAAAGTACAAAGTGTACATCTTGGATGAAGTTCATATGCTCAGTTCCTCTGCTTTTAATGCACTCTTAAAAACCTTGGAGGAGCCGCCTTCGTACGTTATTTTCATACTTGCGACAACGGAAGCACATTCGGTTCTTCCAACCATTGTATCAAGATGTCAGAGATATGACTTTAAGAGAATTGAAGTGGATACAATTGTTGCAAGATTAAAAGAGATTTGCGAAATTGAGCATTACAGCGTTGAAGAAGCAGGTTTAAAATATATTGCAAGACTTGCGGACGGCGCGTTCAGAGATGCATTAAGCCTTTTGGACAAATGCGTATCATATAAAACAGAAGGAAGCGTTACGTATGATGAAGCGCTTGAAATTCTGGGTGCGGTTGACACGACCGTATATGAAAAAATGGTGGAAAATGTGGCAAAACAGGATGCCGCAGCCTGCATTGAGACCCTGGATGAAGTGATTATGCAGGGTAGAGACGTTAATCAGTTTGTAAGCGGGCTTATCTGGTATTACAGAAACCTCATGCTTTTAAAGGCGTCAAAGGGCGCAAAGTTAGAGACTCTTGATTTGTCAGGTGAGCAGATGAATATAATCACCAAGCTTGCGGATACGGTGACTCTTGAAGAAATTATGCGTTCTATCAGGCTTTTGTCAGATCTTTCATCACAGATAAGATTTAGTTCAAATAAAAGAGTCCTTACGGAAATTTCTTTGATAAAGCTTACAAGGCCGGATATGGACACGGATACGGCTTCATTAAGCATTAAGATTGCTAATCTTGAAAAGAGACTTGCAGGGATTGAAAGCGGAGCCGTTAAACTTGCAAAAGCAGATGGTTTTCCCGGTTTAGCCACACAGGATGTGGCAAAGGATGAGGTGGAAACACCAAAGAAACCGGCAGTTTTGGCGTTACCAAAGGATGTAAAAGAAGTTGCGGACAACTGGTTTAAGATTGAAGCACAGCTTAAAGAAGAAAAGAATCAGATTTTGTATGAATTGTACAAAAATGTCAAGTTAGAGCCGGGCGAAGGAAATGTTTTAAACGCTGTTGTGGATAAGGATGATACTCTTACCGCAGATTACGTGGAAAAAGAAGAATCGATAAAGAAGATGGAAGAGGTTATTGAAAAAGTAACCGGAAAAATAATGAAAATCAAATTTTTATCGGTGGAAAAAAAGACATTTGACAATAAACTTGACATAAAGAAAATACAGGAAAAAGTGGATTATACCATTACAGAGGAGGACTAACACATGGCAAAAGGACGCGGAGGATACGGCGGTTTTGGCGGCGGAATGGGTAATATGAATAACCTTATGAAGCAGGCTCAGAGAATGCAGCGCCAGATGGAAGAAAAAACAGCTGAATTGGAAGATAAAGAATATACGGCATCTGCAGGCGGCGGAGTTGTTGAAGTAACTGTTTCGGGAAAGAAGGAAGTAACAAAGGTTACTCTTAAGCCTGAAGTTGTTGATCCCGATGATATTGAGATGCTTCAGGATCTTATTATGGCTGCAACAAACGAAGCATTTAAGCAGATGGAAGAAGAAACACAGAAGGAAATGTCTAAGATTACGGGCAATTTAGGTGGAGGCCTTCCTTTCTGATGGAATATTACAGCGGACATATTGGAAAGTTAATAGAGGAATTGTCAAAACTTCCAAGTATCGGGCAAAAGACGGCAACAAGGCTTGCTTTTTCCATTATCCAAATGCCGCCTGAACAGGCGCATGCTTTGGCAGACAGCATTACTGCTGCAAGAGACAATTTGCATTTTTGCAAGGAATGTTTTAACATATGCGATTCGGAGATTTGTCCGATATGCGCAAATTCCAAGAGAAATCACAAACAGATAATGGTGGTTGAATCTCCGAGAGATTTGGCCGCATATGAAAAAACAAAGCAATATCAGGGCGTTTACCACGTTTTACACGGTGTAATCGCACCGCTGCTTGGCGTGGGCCCTTCAGATATTAAATTAAAAGAACTTATGGTCAGGTTACAGGGTGATGTGGATGAGGTAATAATTGCCACAAATGCCAGCCATGAGGGGGAAGCAACCGCAATGCTTATTTCTAAGTATGTAAAACCTTCGGGAATAAAGGTCAGCAGAATTGCAAGCGGCGTTCCGGTGGGCTCGGAAATTGAGTTAATAGATGAAATGACACTTAAACGTGCATTAGATGGAAGAACAGAGTTGTAGATATGGATAAATATGAATTTAACCTGAAAATTGAACAGATTAAGAGACTTGCAGGCGAAGGTGATTACGTAACTGCAGCCAAAATTGCAGACACTCTTAACGTTGCAAAAATTAAAAGACTTGAAATTCTTCAGTGCGTGGCAGATGCGTATGAAAATGTTGAAGAATATGAAAAGGCTAAAGATATCCTTGAGATGATAGAGTCAAAGGCCGGTGCCAATCGCCACAGACTCTACAAACTTTGCATACTTTCCGTTAAGTTAAAAGACTTAGAGGACGCAAAGATTTATTACAAAGAATATAATCAGATGGCTTCAGACAGCAGTTCTAAGTACCTTTTGCAGTATGAGATTGCCGAGGCCTGCGAAGCCAACAATTCAGATAAAATAAAGATTATTGAGAAATACATAAACATCAAGTTTGATGATGAGTGGATTTATAAGCTTATTACTCTTTACCACAAAGAAAAAATGGGTGCAAAGGTTGTTGACCTTACGGATAAGCTTTTCTTGTTCTACGGACCGGGAGAGTACACGGATAAAGCGCTTGAAATAAAGAGACTATACACAAAGCTTACGCCGGAGCAGCAGGTGGCGTATGAGGAAACTCATAAGCTTGATTCAAGAATTGCACCGGATGCAAAGCTTAAATACGTACATACGGGCGAGCTTCTTTCAGCGAGAGAGGCCATTAAAAATGCTGCTTTTAATGAGGCGTTCGAAAACGTACAGTATGTGGAAAAACCTTCATATACCCAAAGAGAAATGTATGAAGAACAGCCTGTGTATGAAAACGCTCCCGAATACGAAACTGCCCCTGTTTTACAAGAAGAACCTTATTCAGAGGAAACAGATGTAAACGTAAAGGAAGAAGAAAATCACGCATATGAAGAGCAGGAAGCGCCTGTTGAAGAATACACATATACAAGAGAACCCGTGGATTTTGGTTCGATCAGAAAGAGAATCCATAATGTTCAGTCAGAGCAGTTAGAAGAAGAGCGTGCGTACGAAGATGCTGCAAGAAAGCATGAGGAAGCACTTGCTTCGTTAAAAGAAAAAGAAGCGCTTGCAAAGGCACAAGCAGAGGCGGAAGCCGAAAGAAAGGCAAAAGAACGTGAAAACACGGGTGAAGTCCTTGTTGAAGGCTTGGGCCACTGGGAAGAAACGGAAAACGGCTTTGTGTATGTTGAGCCGCAAACAGAGTTAAAGGCGGACTATTCGCCTGATTATGACGGCCTTTATTACGACGAGGAAGAAAAACGTGCGTATGAAAAAGCCCGTGAAAGAGCAATGCAGGAACGCTTTGAAAACATGGGATCTGAGGAGACGAAGGAAGAACCGTCGAAGAATCCTGATGATGACATGAAGGTCCATGACGAAATTGATGTAAATGAAATTCACATAAAAGAAGTGGATGTCAATAACAAATATAATACCGTAAACATTCAGGAGGCGCTTGCAGAAAGTATGGCGGCTCTTTATGAAGGCGGTATAAAAACAGCGGCAGCAGAAGAGGTAAAGGAACCAACAAAGACCCTTACCTTTATTAACCGTAAGCAACTTGCAAACAGAGACACGGTGGAAGTTGTTAAGGCTGAAGAAACAGCGAAGACAGCCAAGGAAGAGTCTGTTAATAATACAGAGTTCGATGGCCAGATTTCTCTTTTCGACTGGCTTGCGCACAAGGATGATATGTCAAAAGAGCCTGAGGTTTCCGGAGAATCAGAAGTTGAAGCAAAAGAAGCTGCAGAAGATACAGAACTTGAAGAGGCGGTAGAAGAAACCGCTGAGGAAACTGAAGAGGAAACTGTAGAGTTTTCTGAAGAGCCGGAAGAAACGGAAGAAGCTGAAACGGAAGAAACGGTTGAAGAATCTGAAGAAGATACAGAAGATACAGAAAACGAAGAAGAATCCGAAGATATTGAAGAAACGGTTGAAGGAAGAACGGATGAGGAAGGTTACGACGAACCGGATAATGAATCGGATGATGTTGTAAGGACGGCTGCGAAATCCGGTATTGCAGGCTGGTTTAAGAAAAAAATTGATTCCACAAAGCAAAGTGTCAAGAAATATCTTGATTCCATTGATGAAAGTGACTTTGATACGGAAGATATTACAAATCTCAAAAAAGAGATCATTGAAGCTGATAAAGTAACAGACGATGAACCAAAAGAAACTGCAACTGAAGAAGTAACAGAGGAAACTGCAACTGAAGAAGTAACAGAGGAAGCTGCAACGGAAGAAGTTACAGAAGAAACTACAAATGAAGAAGCGGCAGAAGAACCGGAACCGGAAGAAGTTTCGGATAAAAAGAAACTTCAGGATACCGCTAATATTATTACGGAAAAACTCGAGGAACAGATTCTTGAAACTGAAGCGATTGAGCGGGAAAAACTCCGTGAAAAAGCGCTTAGTGAAAAGCAGGCTGCAATTAATGCGGTGCTTGAAAAAGAGGGACTTCAAGACAAAGAAGAAGAGGAAATAAAAGAAGATAAGTCTGAGGCGGCAGAAGAGCCAAAGCCAAAGAAGAAAGTCTTTAATGATGTTTCGGCGGAGGCTGAACCAAAGAAGGAAGCCTCGTATATTAAAACTGAATTAAAGCAGTTTATTCATGATTACGGCGAAAAGACGGGGCTTGGAAACGGCTCAATTCAAATCATGAAAGATATTGTTAAGGGTATGGATAAAGGCGGAAGCTCTGTGGGTGGCTGCATTTATATTACCGGTGATATTAGAAGCGGCAAAACAACGCTTGCAACGGATATTATAAGAATTACTAACGAACTTAAGAGACGTTACGGAAGAAAACTTGCAAAAACAAGTGCCATGGTTATTAATAAACGTGGTATAATGAAATCACTTTCAGAACTTGAAAATACAGATGTTATTATTGAAAAAGCAGGGTATCTTACCAAACAGGATTTGCTTGAACTGGTTTCGTTTATTAAGGGCGATACTAAGAATATGCTTATTGTGCTTGAATCGGATCTGGCTACGAAGGAAAGAATGTTTGCCACTTATCCGCAGGTTGCAAAGCTTTTTGTAAACGGCCTCGATATTCAGCCGTTTGGGGTTAAGGCAGCAGCGGTTTATGCAAAGAATTATGCTAACAAATGCGGATACAAAATTGATGAGATTGGAACCCTTGCTTTGCATGCAACTTTAGACAAGGAGTTTTCAGCTAATCCTGATTATAAGAAGGAAGACGTGGAAACGCTTTTGGATGCAATTATTGAAAAGCATGAAAAGCAGAAAGTTAAGAGATTCTTTAATCGTCTTAGCGGCGTAGGGGAAAATGTCTTGATGGAAGAAGATTTCATCTAGCTTTACATGCATTAAGGAGTGTGGAATATGAAAATGTTGATTCTTGTGTTAATGACTCTCTTTGTTTTGGCGTTTATATCAATTGAAACGCTTATTGGATATAAGAGAGGTATCATAAAAGAAGCCATTCGCTTGGGCTGCATTGCTTGGGCTGTGTTTCTTGCGTTTATGTGCACGAGACATTCGTTAAAGATACAGACCGGCGTTATTAATGAAACCCTGCTGTATGCGGCAGGTGAGTCCAATGGCCAAAATTTGTCAGACAAGGAAAAGGATGCGGCAGAATATGTGAACAATTTTTTGCTTGATCTGCTGGATTATGATGAAACAGATACGGCTACTGCTTCCATAAAGGAAAGGATTGTGTCTAACCTTGAGGTTGTGTTTACGTCTTTTACGGCACCGGTTTTGGCTGTGGTTTATACAGGGATTTTTGCCTGTTTATTTATCCTGTTTAAATTCTTTACATGGGTTATTTATGCTGTTATTGATACAATTTTAAAGCAGACGGGAGAGAGAAAACCGGTTGCAAAAACGCTTAAGATTGCAGGTGCAGCGGGCGGCTTTGTTGTTGGATTAATAAGTGTCGGTCTTATCTGTATGCCTTTAATGGTTGTATCGGGGTATGCCGGTGACATATATGAAAAGACGGATGAAGATGCGGTGTCTGATGAAACTTACGAAACACTTGAAAATTCTTCGTTATATCAAAGAAGTCCTGCAAAGTATTTGCTTAAATATACCGGTATGGAAGCCCTTTCAAAGAGCCTTTATCTTGGGTATTCTTCTGTGGTGACAGATGAAACGCTTGATGTGGATGATATTTTTGAAGAGATTTCTTCGGTTTATGTAAAGGTGCTTGAGCTTGTTAAGCTTGGTAACGGCATTTTGAACGGAGATGTGGAGATGTCGGCGGTTATTAGCGAAATGAACACTCTTTCTGATCTTACGTCTTTGAGTTTTGTAACGGATGAGGCTAAGGAAGGCTTAAATACAATTGTTGTGGATACAATTGATAAGTACGGCGAGGATCTTGCAAGTGTAATGACGCAGGATGATGTGGACGATTTTGTTGATGCGGTTTATTCTGTTTCAGATGAGGAAAGCTCTGAGGCAGTTGCCGTAACATTTGTAAATACGCTTGCAAACATGACTTTAACGCCACTTGGTGTTGAGGTTGTAAATGTGGAAAGTGTCGAAAATTATTCCGAACTTTCCGATGAATATAATAAAACGGTAAGCGCGCTTAAAGAACTTTACACGCTTACACACGGAAAAACGGATGTCGAGCTTGTTGTTGCGAATGATTCGGAGACTTTAGAAACAATCAAGGAAGACCTTGCATACCTTGAAACGTCACCGTTTATACATGAAACAACCGCGGAAAGTATTGCAACACTTCTTTCGCATATTGGAGGTCTTGAAAAGATTTATTCATAAAATTCAAATAAACAGCAGATTAATTAAAATATTAAATTTAAGGAGGTAACCCATATGGCATGTTTTACAGTATCTGCGGCAGAAGCCGTAATTGTAACAATGGCAAAGAAGGCTGAGGTTAAAAAAGAAGCAAGAGAATTAACGGAAGGAAGGACAGAGACAAAAAGCGCAAAGATTCCTTTAAGCGTAAAGCTTACATGGCTTAGAAATATGCTTTTGGGCGGTTCCGTATTACTCCTGTTTGAACACATTTGGCACGGAGAAATTGTGCCTTGGTTCCCGTTCTTAACGGCAATGTCAAACAGTGCGGATATGGTGGAAATGCTTAAGGAAATGGCAACCGTTGGTGTTTCAATGGCCCTTTTAATTACTTTTACCTGGGGCATTATGTGCGTTTGTGCAGAAGCAATTCTTAAAAGAGAAGCTAAAAAACCTGCACAAAATTCAGAAAATTAGGAGAAAAACATGACTTTATTAATTACTGTTTTTGCGGCAATAATAACAACTGTTGTCTGGTATAACAGAAAAGACGACAATATGAAACTTGGCATACTTATGTTTATGTTTTGGGGTGCTTCGTTAATGTGGCTCGTTGACGCAATCTTTGAGTATGCAGAGCTTAAGGCAGAGTATTTTAATCCGGCAATTAAGGATATGTTAAATGATGCTTTTCTTGGTCTTTGTGTCGTTGCGCTTGCGCTTGTAATATGGCTTGTAAGACTTCTTGTAACAGATCCTAAGGGCTCTGTAAAAAGGGCATTAAAGAAAGAAGAGATATAAGATGAAAGGTCTTGTAATGGAGGGCGGCGCAATGCGCGGTATGTTTACATGCGGAGTGCTTGACGTCCTTATGGAAAATAATGTAACTTTTGACGGCGCAGCGGGAATATCTGCCGGCGCCGTTTTTGGTTGTAATTTTAAGTCCCGTCAGATTGGCCGCGGAATCAGATATAATAAAAAATACGCAAACGACAAACGTTATTGCAGCGTAAAAAATCTCATTACGACAGGAGATTTGTACGGAGTGGAATTTTGTTACCACACACTCCCAAACGAGCTTGATCCTTTTGATGCGGAAACTTTTTCAAAAAATCCAATGGATTTTTATATCGGAGCAACGAATGTAACAAATGCGGAAGCTGTCTTTTATAAGTGCAGAGACGGCGGCGCAAGGGATTTAGAGTGGATGCGCGCATCCGCTTCAATGCCGGTTGTTTCAAAGGTGGTTAATGTCGATGGCTATAAACTCCTTGACGGTGGTATTGTCTGCCCCGTTCCTTACGCTTATATGCAAAGTTTGGGATATGATAAAAACGTTATTATTCTTACGCAGCCAAAGGGGTACAGGAAGGAAAAGAGTAAAATGACGGCTCTTATGAAGCCTTTCTTGCGAAAGTACCCGGCCATGGTCACGGCAATGGATACAAGATACTTAACGTACAATAAACAGATGGATGAGCTTGATAAGATGGAAGAGACAAAAGAGGCCTTAATAATAAGGCCCGCAGAGTCCCTTGGAATAAGCAGAACCGAGAGCAATCCGGATGAATTGGAACGCGTATATCGGCTTGGCAGAACCGAAGGACTTTGCAGGCTTAATGAAATACGAGAGTATTTAAAATCAGATTTTTTTGTTGATAACGCCCGAGAATAACGGGCGTTCATCTTCCACGGCAATTACTGAGGTTTTAGAAATAATGTCATGTACAGCCTTGCCGTCTTTTCTGAAAAGAATGGTGAATACCGAAATAAGCGGGATAATCGGGATTGAATTCAATAAAATTTTGCCAACGACTTCCCTGATGATTAAAGGCTTTTTGCCTCCGTTATCCGCAATAACTCTTAACTTAAATATTCTTCTTCCAACGGACGAGCCGTCATAAAGACAGGTGCAGATTGCACCGTATGCAAGGAAATAAACAGGGGTTAAGAATGCAAAGAGGCCCATAGCCGTTGCGCCCATTGAGTAATTAGATGCCACGGTTCTTCCGCCGGATGTGTTTACGGTTGTGTCCATAATTGTGATGGTTTTAAGCGGCACGTCAAGCATTGAGACAACGCCAAGCGCCGGCGACTCATAAAGGAGAGGGGCAAAGTAAGCATAGCCATTGTATTCCAGTATATAATCCGTGTCATACTTAAGCGGGAGCATGGTGTTAATAAGTAAAAGACACACTATTAAAGGCAGTGATGCTGCCACCACGTCCACTATAAATGCGCCCAGGCGCCTTTTAATGTATGATGTTTTCTTAATGTCTGTTCTTATGTAATTGTGTGCGGGTTGCACGAGGGTGTTTTGTGTTTCCATAATTGTCCTTTGAAAAAAATAGTACATAGACATTTTACAACGAGCGGGAAATAAATGCGAGTGTATTTTCTGTGAATTATGTGGGAGGGTGAGCTTTTTTAGACCGGGCATCGAAAACAGAGAAAAAGTAATGCCTGAATATCTTGCGAAGGCGCATTATTTAAGCGCTCTGAGTAAAATATTTAGGCATTACGTTATATATAAGGCTGGAAGCGCCCTCGGGACGGAGAGGGTTGGTATTGATGTTTTTTTCAATAAATAATATAATTGTGTCACAATATTTTACGCTTTATGTTTTTTTCGGAGGTATCATGGATACTTTGTTTTTAACGGTGGATACGAATAATCCCGAGGTAGATATAATTGAACGGGCAGCTGCGG
>CAJOOB010000002.1 GCA_905236025.1 uncultured Lachnospiraceae bacterium | reverse complement strand
TCTTGTGGTAAGGGTGGCTCTCAAGCAATTAAATACAAGGTGGCTCTCAAGAGGGAAATGGGTGGCTCTCAAGCGAGAAAATAATCAGCTTATGTTAACGCCTTAGAGAAATATAAATCTCGGAACGACTTTCCGATAATATCAGATTTAGCCTTTTAAATTCCTATTGTTTATGTTATAATATCAATAATAAATTGTGATGTTGTGATTTTGTAACTTGATAATTAGGGATTGAAATATCTTTTTTTAAGAATTTCGAGGTGTGTAAATGGTATTACCGGAAATATTTTTTGACGATTTTTTTGATGCATTTACAGATTCGTATAATGGGAAGTATTGTTTTATATGCGATTTGGATACGGATTATTCAAGGTGGCCGAAAGAGGCGGTGGATTATTTTGGCATGCCTTCAGAGTATATGTATAATGTTGAGGAAATATGGCGAAACAAGATATCAGAAGATTCAAGAGAACTTTATGTAAGTCAGATAAACAATTTATATAAAGGTAAAATCCCGGTGTTTAAGTTAGAGTATCGTGTTACCAATGCAAAGGGAGAATTTGTTACGGTAACAGGTACCGCTAAAATTATTAGAAAGAACGGTCATATGAAATATATGGCGGGAACCTTATTCAATCATGAATACCAAAATGTTATTGATCCTATTACGGGCCTTTACACAAGAACAGCACTTATGTCAAAGATGGCTGAATTTAAGGAAGAAAAAAAGGCTTTTTATATGCTGATAATCGGTATCAGGAATTATTTTGATATTAATAATTCAATGGGATATGCAACGGGAAACGATGTATTAAAAGAAATATCAAAGTATGCAATGAAAGTCAGAGATGATTGTTATATTTACAGAACTGACGGTGCTAAATTTGTATTTATTATTGATGCAAAAATTCATGATTATACATATGTAAAAAACAAATTTAATGAAATCAGCGAACACTTGAGAAATGATTTCATATTTGATGGTAATCATTTATATCTTGAGATTTGCGGCGGTGTTATTCTAAACGAAAATATGGATATGGATGTTAATGCCATATATAACAGTGCGCAATATGCTCTTGCCAAGGCCAAAGAAGAAAAAAATGTTGAGCTAATGAACTTTAATAACAGTTTCTTTGCAGATAACAAAAAGAAACTGGTGATGTTAAATGTTATCAGAAAATCGATTCTTGAGGATTATGCGGGATTTTATCTGGTGTATCAGCCAATTGTATCAGCGAATGAGCATAAGGTTGTTGGGATGGAGTCACTTCTCAGATGGAAAAACGAAGAATACGGTAATGTACCTCCAAATGAATTCATTCCTTGGCTTGAGCAAGATCCAATCTTTTGTGATTTAGGATATTGGATATTAAAACAGGCAATGACGGATACAATGGAAATTATTCAGAAAAATCCGGATTTTGTTGTTAATGTAAATCTTGCTTATCCTCAGTTACAAAGGGCAGATTTTAATTCCAATCTTCACAAGATTGTTAATGAAGTTGGGTTCCCACCGGAAAACTTAAAACTTGAGCTTACCGAAAGATGCAGGCTTATTGATATGGACTTATTAAGAAATGAAATGGTTTTTTTTAAGTCCAGTCATATGCAGACGGCGCTTGATGACTTTGGAACGGGTTATTCCGCGCTTAATTTGCTGATTGCACTTCCGGTAGATCAGATTAAGATTGATAAGACCTTTGTGGATGATATTGATAAAGATGTTCCAAAACAGTGTTTGCTCAGAGCGATTACAACATGTGCCATTGAACTTGGCAAAAAAGTATGCGTTGAGGGTATTGAAAATGAATATATGCTTGAATACATAACAGAGAATTTCCCTGTTACAAGTTTCCAGGGGTATTATTTTTCAAAGCCAATAATAATAGAAGAATTTAAAGAAACATTTGTATAGAGATATACAGGAAAATAATGAAGAAGGATATCGCTATTATAGCGGAGGTAAATGTGTATGAAATTTAAACGAATCAGAACAAGGATGTTGGTATTTGTAATACCGGTATTGGTCATTGTAATTTTAGTTTCCTGTATATTCAGTATAACAAAAATGACCGAAAGCGTTAGTGCTGTTACCGAAGATTACATGAATGCAACGCTTGACGGAAGCCTGGCGGAGGTTGAACAGTTCTTAAACAGGGTTGGGACAACTGCCGAGGCCGAAACAGCCGTTACTGCCGGTGTTTATAAATCGGCATCTGCAACGGAACTTGAAACAATGCTTATAAATGTTGTTGATACATGGGATTCAATCCTTGGTAGCGGATACTGGTTTGAACCGTATGCATATAATTCAGCCGAAGAGTATTACGGACCATACGCATACAGAGATACAGATATTGTGATTACTT
Source organism: uncultured Lachnospiraceae bacterium (assembly GCA_905236025.1). Taxonomy (GTDB): domain Bacteria; phylum Bacillota; class Clostridia; order Lachnospirales; family Lachnospiraceae; genus CAJOOB01. Next base: position 3,402 of record CAJOOB010000002.1, on the reverse strand, counting down.
ATGATTACAGTGGTGATTACAGCGGTACATTGTATGATTATTTTAATGAAGAATATTATATAAGCGCTTCTAAAGCAAGCGGTGCAACATTCACCGATCCTTATTATGACGAGACATCAGGAACCGTTATGATGACATGTGCGGCTCCGATATTGGATGACGGAAAATATGTGGGTTGTGTAACCGTTGATATGGAAATATCCGATATTCAGAGCGAAATTACGGCTTTGAAGGTTGGTGAAGAAGGATTTGCTTTCCTTTTGTCATCATCGGGAACCTTCCTTGGATACAAGGACGAAGAAAGGATTGCTTCCGCAAATACTATTACGGATGATGAAAACAGCTCGCTTGCTGCTGCAGGAAAACTCATTCTTGTTTCAGAAAACGGTACAACTTCATATACAGAGGACGGTGAAACATATAATGTTTACTGGGGAACCGTAAGTCAGACGGGATGGAAACTTGCTGTTGCAATTCCAAAGTCTGAGATTACCGATCCAATCATTTCACTTACAAATATTCTGGTTGTTTCAAATGTATTGGTAATTGTTCTTGTTGCTGTTGTTATTCTTGTACTTCTTAATTCAATGTCCAGAGGTATTAACAGAGTTAAGTTGTTTGCAGGAACACTTGCAAAAGGTGATTTTACCGCCGATGAACTTGAAGTTAAGTCTGTGGATGAAGTGGGACAGCTTAGTGAATCCTTAAATACAATGTTTGAAGCAAATAAATCGGTTATTATGGAAATTGCGGATCATTCCGTTTCAATTCAGGATGCAAGTAATAAACTTTCTGCAGGTTCGACCGAACTTTCGGCGAAGTTCAGTGAAATCATGGATTATATGTCTAGCATAAACGAAGCCATGATGAGTGCTTCTGCTGCAACACAGGAGGTAAATGCATCCGTTGAAGAAATTTATGCATCCGTTAATCTTCTTGCGGAAGAAGCTACAAGTTCCACTGAAATGGCTGATGATATTAAGAAGAGAGCATATGAGGTTGAATCATCCTCTAAGTCATCGTTTGAAACCGCTTCTAAACTTTCAACCCAGTATGATTTAGAGTTAAAGAAGAGCTTAGAGAAGGCTGAAGTTGTTGAATCCATAGGAGAACTTGCAGAAGTTATTTCGGGTATTGCCGAACAGATTAACCTTCTTTCGCTTAATGCATCAATTGAAGCTGCAAGAGCGGGTGAACAGGGTAAAGGTTTTGCCGTTGTTGCAACCGAAATTGGCAAGCTTGCATCTGAAACAAGTGAAGCAGTTGAAAAGATTCAGGTTACAATCACTTCTGTTAAGGATGCTTTCAATCAGCTTACAAATGGTGTCAGACTTATGCTTGATTTCATTAATGATACCGTCACACCGGATTACAGTCACTTTGTGTCAATCGGAAAGCAGTACGGCGTTGATGCGGATACCATTCATGAAATGGCAAGAAAGATTAACAGCATGACTGAAAATATCAATTCAACAATGAAGGAAATTACCGATGCAATCACAAATGTTGCGGAATCAACCCAGACTACGGCTGAAAACAGCTCTAACTCAATGCAGGCGGTTGATTCAGCTTCCGGTGTTGTTGATGATATTGCTAATATGTCAGAGATACAAAATGATATTTCAAATCAACTTAACGAAGTTGTTGGTAACTTTAAGTTGTAATAATTGAATTAAATATCCTTTGATGTTATAATTTTGGCGGTGCTTATTTGGCACCGCCGTTTTTACTTACAGAGGAGCAGTTATGAAAAAAATCTTATATTTTCTTACAATTATATTATCTGTTTTAGTTTTGACATCATGCGATAAAAAAGATGATTCTGAAACTACAACGACAGCCCTTGAAACAACCACTGTTGAAGAAACACAGGAAACTACCACGGAGGTTTTAGTTTCACTTCCTGAAACTGCAGTTCCTTATATTTCTCTTTATTACAGAACTTCAGGTAACGTTGAACATTTAGTCGGTGATTCATATGAATCTGAGTGGGTGAGTGCAACCGATATTGTTGTGCTTCATACGTATGCAACGGATGTTTCGGAGTTTACATGGACACATGCTGACTTTCAGGATGAATTTACGCCTCTTTGGGAAGCGTTTGAAAATTCATCTGACAGTAAGCTCGGATATAAGGTGAGTTTTTATTTAAAAGACGGCACATACATTGAAAAGACAATTCTTAAACCGTCGGATACGGAAAGTTATTTTGATTATCTTGAAAACTATCTTTATGACGATGTAAACGTTCCGCGTTCTACGTGGTATAGCCATCTGACAGATGATAAGATGACGGATGATACAATCATTACGTCAATAAAATTCACATGCGGCAAGAATTATGAGCTTATAGACGGTGAAATTTATGTATCTGCATTTGTTTACGATTCAGATGAATATTTTGATGAAAATGGTGAATATATAGGAGATACAATTTATTCAACGGTTATTAAAAATACATGTGAAGATGCGTCTCTTGCAGCAACGGTTACTCCTACAGTTACATCTTCAATGGGAACTGCAATTAACGGTCTTACAGACTCGTCTTATACAACTTATACTAAGTTTTCTGAGGGCGAAACCGTTACAATCAGTGCAAGCCATATGAGTTATGTGTATATTGAATATTATTCCGTTGCTTCAAATGTTTCGCTTATTATAAACGGTAATATCAGGACGCATGAAGGCGATTTATTTTTGCACCAGTTAATTAAGGTTGACGGTGCGGCAGATTCAATAACGCTTAAGCCAAACGAAGGTGCACTTGAGATATGCAATATTTATGTTTACTGTGGCGATGAGCTTCCTGATGATGTACAGGACTGGTCGACGATTGATACAAACGACGTTGATATGCTTGTGTTTTCCACACATGCAGATGATGAAATCCTGTTTTTGGGCGGAGCTTTATCAATATACGGCGGAGAATACGATAAAAACGTGTTGGTTGTATATATGACCAATTACTGGGATGGAGACAGAAGAAGAGAGCATGAAAAATTAAACGGTATCTGGGAAGCGGGTATTAAGTATTATCCGGTTAACGGAGATTTTTCCGATCTTTACTGTTCCGATTATGCGGGTGCTTTAAAGGTTTATGATTATTCCTCGGTTCTTTCTTTTGTTACGGAAGAAATCAGAAAATACAAGCCTTCAATTGTTGTGACCCAGGACCTTAACGGTGAATACGGACACGGAGCTCATATTTTACTTGCAACTGCAGTTTGTGAGGCGGTTGATAATTCGAATGATGCAACTTTTGAACCTGAGTCATATGAACTTTACGGTATTTTTGATGTTAAAAAAACGTATTTACATTTATATGGTGAAAATACAATCAGCCTTGATATGAGAACGCCTTTATCTGAATTTGATAACAGAACAGCTCTTGAGGTGTGCGCT
>CAJOOB010000001.1 GCA_905236025.1 uncultured Lachnospiraceae bacterium | reverse complement strand
GAGCCTGTTTTGGAATATATGTGTAAGTTCTACCGCGGTACGACGAGGGAACTTATTAATATCTGGGAGGCCTGCCTTGACTTTGAATATGCAAATATTGAGTTGGAGGAGCGACTGCTTGAACAGATGCTCTTTACCGGCACTTATTTAGGTAAGATTGCGGATGTGTTTGAGTCGTATTATCTTAAGGGCGGCAAGGATAAAATCAGCAAGGCTTATTTAATCAGAAAGTCCTATGATTACTTTGTTTTACAAAACGTTGTTGATGAAAGGGTATTTTATTTCCTTGAAAAATCAATCAATAACAAGGACAGCCTGCCGGATTTGTGTTATGTGGCGTTACTTAAGTATTATTCCACAATTACGCCGGATGAAGAAAGGCTTGCGCGCGCTAAGGAAATTCTTGAAAATCTTTGCGCGAAGAATCTTTTCTTTGAGTTTTATAAGGAGTTTGGAAAGTTCTTTAAACTTCCTGCCGTTTTGGAGGACAAGACAATTGTCGAATACAGAACAAGTCCAAAATCCAAGGTTTATATTAATTACATCATGGAAAATGGTTTAAATGAAAAGCCGAATTACACCGTTGTCCCAATGACCAGTCCGTATCCGGGTATATTTACTTTTGAAGCAATTATCTTTTATGGTGAAAGCTTACAGTATTACATCACGGAAAACGTGGCGGAAAGCGGTAAGGAAACCGCAACTTCAAGCGAAAACCTCACAAGAGAGGATGTTGAGATTGGCAAGAGCCGGTCTAAATACGGATATATCAATGATATTCTTATCAGTGAGGAAATGCGCGAAGAGAGTACTTTAAAGGAAATTGCCATTTCTTACATGGTTAACGAAGAATTTATTAATGAAAACTTTGATCTTATGTAGTTTTTAGGGATGCTGAAAGGATTTGTATGAACAAGAAGGTAGAAATATTGGCAATGGGCATTGACCTTGCCAATGATTATACACAAATAGCGGTTATTGATAACCCGGATTCAAATGAATCCAAGGGAATACCTGCTTCAAGGGGCAATACGGATTGCCTCATACATTCTGTGCTTTACATTTCTCCGGAAGGCACCTGGCATATTGGAGATGATGCCGTTAAAAGAGCTGAAATGGACGGCGGCGAATGTGCGGAAGATATTGTTAATATTATGCTTTCGGGCGGTGAGTTACAGTATAACGGAAGCGTTTATTCCGCATACGAGCTGATGTGCGGGTATTTAAACGCCTGTATTGAACATGTAAGATTCTTATATGTCGATATTTCAATAAAAGAGATTTGTATTACGGCCGTAGATAATCCAAAGGTATTTACGGACAATGCCTACAAGGCTTTGGGTACCCTGGGATTCTTAAAAGAAAACATCCGTGTTATTAGTCATTCTGAGGCGTTTATTTATTACACCTGTGCACAAAGACGTGAAATCTGGGTAAACGACGTTTGTTTAATGGATTTTACAAAGGATAATTTTACCTTTTATATTCTTACAACCAAGAGAAATTCAAATCCAAAGGTTATTAACGTTGAACTTACGGATTACACGCAGATGTTTAATATTGAAAAGCTTTCCGATCCAAAAGAAGCAGAAAAATATGATGTTAAGCTGTATAACGTTATTTTGGAGAAATTCAGAAAGCGTGTTTTCTCAACGGTTTTCTTGACGGGCAGGGGGTTTAATGCATTTTCCTGGCCGGAGCAGTCAATGGAAGAACTTCTTAACAAGAGACACGTTTTTAAAGGTTACAACCTCTTTGTTAAGGGCGCGGTGATTGCCGCAGATAAGCATAATAAGACTGAAAGAAACGAGTTTTTGTTTGAATGTCCGGGTCGTACAAAGGTTGATGTCGGTATTTTTATTATGCATGATAACAAAAACATGAACCTTACGCTTTCTAAGGCGGGTACTAACTGGCACGAAGCGGGCGCAACGGTTGAGTGTATCCTTGATGATATTAACAGATTTACCGTGGTTATTACGGATCCCGTTTCAATGTTTAACAGAAACATTTCCATTGTCCTCCCGACTTTCCCGGGAAGACCGAATAAGGCAACAAGGGTACGCATTGCACTTGCATATACTGATGACACAAACATGGTTATTCGCGTGGATGATATGGGCTTTGGAGAATTTTTCAAGCCGTCCGGCGTTAATCTGGTTAAGAATATTAATGTTTCACAATTGTTTTAAGGAAGGGAAATATGAGCGGTTTAATTTTGGCTTTAAAGCGTTCTGACAGAGCTTATTACATCTCTGAATCAGATATTAAGATTTATTCGCTTGAAGAGTTACAATATTATATTTACAATAATCTCTACCTTGTCACGGAGTCTTTCTTTACTCCCGGGCTTGCCGATTATATCATTAACGTCTTGGATCTTCCCGTTCTTGGTAAAAAGTTGGAGGTTATGATTAAAAAGGGCGTATCTTACAAGGATATGGTGTCTCTTGTTTTATCTTACGGCTCATATTATACTGTAGGTGAAGTCCGTGATGCCGAAGCGGACATGAGAGAAACGGGTGATTTGTCTTTAGCGGAAAAGCTTAAGTCTAAAGGCGACAACCTTGTTAGAAACAATAAATATATTCAGGCAAGAAAGGTTTACGAAGCCTTGCTTTCTCAGCTCGATAAGGGCAGCAAAAACGAGGACTTTGTTGCGACTGTATGGAATAACCTTGGCTTTACATATATGGGACTTTTCTTATATGAGGAAGGGTACTATTGCTACAAAATGGCAGCAGACTGTAAGCTTTCCCAGCCGATTTTGGACAGACTTGCAATTTCCGCACTTCTTTCCGAAAACAAAGATCTTATTGAAGATGTGGAGAAACAATACGGTGTTTCTTCTGATGATTTGGACGAATACAGAGTTTATATAGAAAAAAGTATTAGAAAGATAAGGGTTGAGCCAAAAATTCTTAACAATTTCAGCGATTTCAAACTCAGAACAAAGGAAAATATGGAATCATATTATTTGCGTGTGGATGCTGTAATTGAGGATTGGAAGCAGTCTTACAGAGAGGAAGTTAACTGATGGGCTTATTTAATCTCTTCAGAAGAAAGAAAACAAGTTCATATCAGGAAAATCTGGATTTTCTTTTTGGTGAATATAAAAGCGAAAAGAAGATGCTTCAAGAGATTGAAGAGGCTCAGGAAGAAGAGCAGGAGACTCTTTCTTTTGAAGATTACGCCGTGGATTCCGGTTTCAGGCAACAGTATGTTGAAAACTGCTGTGAGCAGATTGTTGCCTGCTCAAAGCACATTGAGGAAGCAAAGACTGAATTAAAATCAATTACGAATTATATTTCGGATATTCAGACAATTCAGAACCTGCCATCGGAAATCAAGGATAAGCTTGAATATTACGCAAAAAGGATTGTTGTTTTGGGCAATGAGCGTACGGGTTATAAGCAGTATGCCTTTAAGCCTTCGGAACGCGGATATATCAATATTCAGTCAAGAGAAAGAGAAATGCCGAGAATCATTGAAACAATGGCTGAAGATGAGGATTTTTGCGAAAAAGCAAGAAAAGATCTTAACATGTTAGAGGGCGAAAAACTGGCCATAAAATATGATAAGAGCAATTATTTAAGTTATCTTGCTGCTTTAAGAAATTTTTCCATTGTTGCATTTATTACTCTTGTAAGTGTGATTTTTGTGTTTGCATACGATACTTTTGTTAATCATATTGACCGTGGTCTTGTTGTGCTTGGCCTTACCGTTTTACTTGCGGTTTTGGTTGTCTGCGCTGTTTGGCTTAACAGAAAGCTTAAGTACGATATTAAGGTTTCTGACATTCGTTTAAACAAGGCAATTAATTTAAGCAACGGCGTTAAGTTAAAGTATATTAACGTAAGACTTAAGCTTGATTATGAATATGAGCAGTACGACATTAAAAATGCATATGAGCTTTCTCAAAGGTATCAGAATTATTTAAGAGCCAAGAGAGACAGAGAAAACTACAATAAGACAGCCGACAGTCTTTATCAGGCGTATAATAATTACAACGAAACGTTGCATTCCGTGCGACTTAACGATTATTCGGTATGGAATTCGCAGCCATCGTCAATTGTTAACACCGAGGAGATGGAAGGTGTCATGAAAATGCTTGTTACAAGACGTGACAGCCTGCTTAAATCAATTGAGAACAATAATGAACTCATTGAAAAAACGAAGGCAAGAATAAAGAAATTCACGCTTGAACACAGGGAATATTCCCAGGAAATACTTGCGGTTATTTCCAATTATGACGAATTTTAATTACAGCACGAGTTTACTTTAAGCGCATTTGCGGGAGGGAAATATGAACTTTACTTATGCGAATATTATAAAAACACACAGGCAGATTAATTCTCTGCCAAAGAAGCTTGCAACCAAAGGTCTGGTATTTATGTACAAGGCTTTGTTGATTGTGGGGATTGCCTTTATCCTTATTTTGGGCTTTTTCGGGCTGGGTATGGTGAATGAGGCGATTGCGTGTGCGCCGTCTCTTGACAGTATATCCATTGCTCCTGTGGGTTATCAGACAACAATTTATGATTGTGACGGAAATGTTATTGAAACGCTTGAGGAGTCCGGTTCTAACCGTATTTCCGTTGAATTAAGCCAGGTTCCTGAGTATTTGCAGTGGGCCTTTATTGATACGGAAGATGAAAGATTTTATCAGCATAACGGTATTGATTTAAAGGGTATTTTAAGAGCGGGTATAAGTGCTCTTACAACCGGTTCTTTTTCCGGCGGCGGTGCAAGTACAATTACCCAGCAGCTTTTAAAAAATAACGTTTTTGAAAACGGTGGCGCGGAAAGTAATAACGGTGCGCTTATAAAGCGTAAGATTCAGGAACAGTACCTTGCCGTTCAGATTGAAAAGCTTTATACAAAGGAAATCATTCTTGAAAATTACCTTAATACAATAAACCTTGGCTCAGGCTGTTACGGCGTTCAGGCTGCGGCTCAGAGATATTTTAATAAAGACGTTTCGGAACTTACCATTTCTGAAGCGGCTGTAATTGCGGGGATTACGCAGAATCCGTATAGATTAAACCCAATTACACGTCCTGAAAACAACGCCAAACGAAGAGAGCTTATTTTAAAAAATATGCTGGACAACGGCCACATTACCGGGGAAGAGTATGATGAGGCAATGGCGGATGATGTTTATTCAAGAATTTCTGAGGTAAATACCGAGTATTCATCTAACTCGACTGTTTATTCATATTTTGTGGATGCCCTTATTGATGAGGTTCTGGAAGATTTGCAGGAGGCCGGTTATACATATACGCAGGCAATTAATGCAATCTACAGCGGCGGTTTATCAATTTATTCAACGCAGGATTCGGCAATTCAGGCAATCTGCGATGAAGAAATCAATGATTCAAGTAATTACGTTGAGGCGGTTTCTTATTCGTTTGACTGGGCGTGGAGCGTTCAGCATGCGGACGGAACCATCACAAACTACAGTAATACAAATATCACTTATTATTACAAGACTCTGCTTGGCAAAACAACCTTTAAGATCCTCTTTGACACGCAGGAAGAAGGACAGGCAATTATTGATGCCTTTAAGGAAGAGTACTGGCAGGAAGGCGATATTGAACTTGGTGAAAGAACAACCTTTACCATTCAGCCGCAGTCTTCGTTTACAGTTATTGATCAGACTACCGGTTACGTTAAGGCGATTGTCGGCGGACGAGGCGAAAAGGTGGCGAGCCTTTCTCTTAATCGTGCAACGGGAACCACAAGACAGCCGGGTTCATGCTTTAAGGTTTTGGCAGTATTTGGCCCTGCAATGGACAGCCTTGGCTACACGCTTGCTTCCGTTCAGGATGACGAACCATATTATGATACCAGCGGAAAGCTTGTAAATAACTGGTGGGGCAGTTACTACAGAGGCACAATGCGATTAAGAGATGCAATTGCGTATTCCGCAAATATTGTGGCAATGAAGACCATTATGGAAATCACGCCTCAGCTTGGCTATGAATATTTGCTTAAGTTTGGCTTTACGACTCTGGATGAGACGGATCAGTACAATCAGGCGCTTGCGCTTGGCGGCATTGCAAACGGTGTTACTAACCTTGAACTTTGCGCGGCCTTTGCGGCAATCGCAAATGAAGGTGTTTATATTGAGCCGATGTTCTACACAACTGTTAAGGATTATAACGGAAAGATTATTCTTACCGCTAACCAGGAAACCCACCGTGTACTTAAAGAATCTACGGCCTTCCTTCTTACAACCGCCTTACATGACGTTGTTGCGGTTGGTTCCGGTTCTCCTCTTAATTTTGATGGCCAGTATATTGCCGGTAAGACCGGTACAACCACTCAGGCAGGTGATACAACAGCCGCAAACGATTACTGGTTTGCAGGTTTTACGACAAGCCTTACTGCAACGGTTTGGATTGGTTATGATGAAAACAGCGGTATGTACAATACTGATACAAGAACCAATCTTTGGAAGGGCATTATGCAAAGAATACATAATGAACTTGGATATGAAACGATTGAAGATCCGGATGCGTATGAGGCGGCGTGGGCTGAGTCTCTAAGCTCGATTACCACGGTGGAAATATGTGAGCTTTCCGGTAAACTGCCGATTGACGGCGTTTGCGAGAACGATCCGGGTGGAAAGTCAACAATTACAGAATATTTTGAGGTTGGTACGGAACCAACGGAATATTGCGATTGCCACGTTGAGTACCAAATCTGTACGGTTTCGGGCCTTATTGCAACGGATGCATGTCCGGATTCTGTTGTTGAAAGTAAAATTTATCGTATAAGAGCGTATGCTTCCGTTGAGGATGCGGTAACCTGGGATACGAATTATCTTGTCCCTGATGAACTTGAAGGAAATTATTGTACAATTCACACCAATGGATAATGTAAAGATTTTGCTTGATGTGTGTACTGCAGAGATTGAGGTTAAAAAATCAAAATTTATCTGCACGCTGATTCCGGTTAATTCTGATGAAGATGCGTCTAAACACATTGCAGCGGTTAAAAAGAAATATTATGACGCCCGCCACAATTGCCAGGCTTTTGTGGTTGGCGACAATAATGAATATTCCAGATCTTCTGATGACGGTGAGCCCCAAGGCACGGCAGGAAAGCCCATGCTTGAGGTTTTGTCAGCTTCCGGGATACATAACGTTCTTGCCGTTGTAACCCGTTATTTTGGCGGTGTTTTACTTGGCACGGGAGGACTAATCAAGGCTTATCAGGGCGCCGTAAAGGAGGCTTTGGAAGTTGCAAATTCCTGCGGTCACGTTGCCACAAAGGGGCGTGGCTTTATTACCGAAATTAGTTCTGATTACAGTGATTCGGGAAAAATCATTTATCTTTTAAATTCTTTAAATTTCCCCGTTACGGACACAATTTACGGTGAAATTGTTACCGTAAAGACGGTTGTTTCTTTAGAAGATAAGGATTCGCTTTATAAAAAAATTGCGGATTTAACCTCCGCACGCGCAAAAATCACTGAAGTTTGTGAAAGCGAATACCTTATTTCCGACAACGGAATTAAATTTATTTAATCCGGTTTATAATAAAATATTTTTCTTCTCATAAACTTTGGGTCTTGATTATTTGGGTAAATGTGCTATTATTTTCAATGTTGCATTTATAAAGAATAAAGAAAGAAGAAGACAATGAAGACAAAGAGAGAAGATGTTAGAAATATCGCGATAATTGCTCACGTTGACCATGGTAAAACCACGCTCGTTGATGAGATGCTTAAGCAAAGCGGTACTTTCCGTGAAAATCAGGAAGTTGCCGAAAGAGTAATGGATTCAAACGACATTGAACGTGAAAGAGGAATCACGATTCTGTCTAAGAACACGGCCATTTATTATAAGAGTGTTAAGATTAACATTATTGACACTCCGGGCCATGCTGACTTTGGCGGAGAAGTTGAGCGTGTCCTTAAGATGGTTAACGGCGTTATCCTTGTTGTTGACGCATTTGAAGGCCCAATGCCTCAGACTAAGTTCGTCTTAAGAAAAGCACTTGAGCTTAATTTGCCTGTAATTGTCTGTGTAAATAAAATTCACAGACCTGAAGCAAGACCACAGGAAGTTATTGATGAAGTTTTGGAACTTTTCATTGAACTTGATGCTTCCGAAGACCAGCTTGATTCACCGTTTGTATTTGCTTCTGCAAAAGCGGGACACGCAATTTTGGAACTTGGCGACGATCCAAAGAATATGGAGCCTTTGTTTGAGACAATTATCTCACATATTCCTGCGCCTGAAGGTGACCCTGATGCAGACACTCAGATGCTTATAAGCACAATTGATTATAATGAATATGTCGGACGTATCGGCGTTGGTAAGATTGATAACGGTTCACTTAGTGTTAACCAGGACGTTATTATTGTTAACCACCATGATCCTTCTGTCCGCAGAAAAGTTAAGATTGGTAAGTTATACGAATTTGAAGGCCTTAGAAGAGTAGAGGTTGAAAAGGCAGAGATTGGTTCAATCGTTGCAGTTTCGGGTATTGAAGACATTAAGATCGGTGATACCATCTGCTCGGGAGACAACCCTGTGGCCATCCCGTTCCAGAAGATTTCAGAGCCTACAATCGCAATGCAGTTTGTTGTTAACGACAGCCCGTTTGCAGGTCAGGAAGGCAAGTTTATCACTACAAGACATTTGCGTGACAGACTCTTCAGAGAACTTAACACGGATGTCAGCTTAAGAGTTGAAGAAACGGAAAATACTGACAGCTTCAAGGTTTCAGGCCGTGGCGAATTGCATCTTTCGGTTCTTATTGAAAATATGCGTCGTGAAGGTTACGAATTTGCCGTATCAAAG